>NZ_JANYGJ010000067.1 GCF_025362455.1 Deinococcus sp.
TTGGGCCGAGGAACAGGAATGAGCCGTACGGTTTGTTCGGATCCGCGAGGCCCGCGCGTGAACGACGAATCGCATCGGCAACAAGCGACACCGCTTCGGCCTGACCGATCACGCGCTTGTGCAATGCATCTTCAATGTGCAGCAGTTTGTCGCGCTCACCGGTCATCATTTTGCTCACGGGAATGCCAGTTGCACGAGAGACGACTTCTGCGATTTCTTCTGCACCGACCTGGGTGCGGAGCAACTTTTGTTTGGAACTCGCCCCCTCACCCCCACCCTCTCCCGCGAGGGGAGAGGGGGCCATTGCGTGGAGTTGCTTTTCCAACTCCGGCAACTTGCCGTACTGAATCTCGGACATGCGCGCAAAGTCGCCGCGACGGCGCGCTTCGTCCATGTCGAGCTTGAGTTTTTCGATCTGTTCCTTGACGCCTTGCGTGCCTTGCACCGCCGCCTTTTCACCACGCAGGATTTCATCAAAGTCAGCGTATTCGCGCTCAAGTTTCAGGATTTCTTCTTCCAGCAAATCGAGACGCTTGCGCGACGCAGCGTCCTTCTCTTTCTTCACCGCTTCACGCTCAATCTTCAATTGAATGATGCGACGATCCAGCTTGTCCATGACCTCGGGTTTGGAGTCAATTTCCATCTTGATTCGGCTCGCGGCTTCGTCGATGAGATCAATCGCCTTGTCCGGCAAAAAGCGATCCGTGATGTAGCGATGTGACAATTCCGCCGCAGCAATAATCGCTGCGTCGGTGATGTCCACACCATGATGCACTTCGTATTTTTCTTTCAAACCACGCAGGATGGCGATGGTCGACTCGACTGACGGTTCGCCCACCAGCACCTTCTGAAAACGTCGTTCCAGCGCAGCATCTTTTTCGATGTATTTGCGATATTCGTCGAGCGTGGTTGCGCCGACGCAGTGCAGTTCGCCGCGAGCAAGTGCGGGCTTCAACATGTTGCCCGCATCCATCGCGCCTTCGGCCTTGCCCGCGCCCACCATGGTGTGCAACTCGTCGATGAAGACGATAGTCTGGCCTTCGTCTTTGGCGAGGTCTTTGAGCACCGCTTTCAAACGCTCTTCAAATTCGCCGCGATATTTCGCGCCCGCGAGCATTGCCGCGAAGTCGAGCGACAACACGCGTTTGTTCTTGAGTCCTTCCGGCACTTCGCCGTTGACGATGCGCTGCGCGAGGCCTTCAACGATGGCCGTTTTGCCTACGCCCGGCTCCCCGATCAGCACCGGGTTGTTCTTGGTGCGCCGCAGCAGAATCTGCATGGCGCGGCGAATCTCCTCGTCGCGTCCGATCACGGGGTCGAATTTGCCGTCCATGGCCCGCTGGGTCAGGTCGGTGCCGTATTTGTTCAGCGCGTCGAACTGCTGATCGCTGGTTTTATTGGTCACGGTTTTTCCTTTGCGGCCAGCCTGGGCGGCCTCTTGCAGTTGAGCCTCGGTTGGCCAGCGGTGTTTATCCAGAATCTGGCCCCTGATTTCACTGCGAAGCGCGATCAGCAGGGCGTCGGGCGCCACGAAGCTGTCGCCGAGCGAGGCGGCAATCTCGTCAGCCTTGCTGAAGGCGCGGGAGAGCGCCGGGTCGAGGTAGGTCTGGCCCTGGGCGCCCTGCACGCGGGGCCATTTGGCGAGTTCAGTTTCGATCTGTTTTTGCAGTGCGGCAAGGTCGCCCCCGGCAGCGCCGAGCATCCGGCTGGCCACGTCGTTGTCCATCAGGGCGGCGAGCACGTGCCAGACGCTCAACGCCTGGTGGCCGGACGCCTGGGCCAGTTGCTGGGCGTCGGCAAGCGCCTGGAACGCGGATTCGGTAAAACGGTCAGGGTTCAAGGGAAGACCTCCTCAAGTAACTCTATTGTGAAACTTGAGTGCGGTCATGTCAAGTTTACTGAGCGTTGTGGGATGGGGAAGTGGACAGATGATTGGCATTCGAGATTTTGGGGGCGCTCGGTATCACCCCTCTGCTTCGCAGCTCTGCGAGTCCGTCCGCTGCGCGGCCACCTCCCCTCAAGGGGGCTGGGTGACGCATGCAAGTTTCTCCTCTTCGTTGCTACGCCGACTTTCGCCGGATGTCTTTTTCCTTGAACCGCGCTGGGAGAGCGTTTGCGCTACCCCTCTCCCAGCCTCTCCCGCAGGGGGAGAGGAGCCAACAACGCTGTGTTCATCGGTGTCGCTCAGTTGATGAGAGAGATATGTGCAGCACTGAGCCTCAAGGGCGGCTCCCGCGTAGCAGGTGGGGGGGTTATTGCCCTGGGGGATTGCCACATCAGACGGGATTAACTTGACTTCGGTGTATACGCGATTGACCCCTCGCCCCTGCGGGAGAGGGGGCCACCGGGCAGCCCCAACGCTTCATGTTCGGGAGTCTTTTCAATTCCGTATCAGACAAAATGCCCTCCCAGCGCGGACCAAAATCAAGCTTCGGCTGGCACTGGAAGGGCGTGGTTGTCTTCTGGCTCAGTCCGCTACAAATGTCTGCCGGGGGTATTCCTGTCCAGCTTCGACCATCGGCAATCCCTGCTCGGCCCGCTCCAGAAGTTGCTTGAGCACGGTAACGACCATGGGGCCTTCGCCGTACATCTCCACGGCGTCGTCGCTCAGCAGTATTTCCAGACCCTGCTTGCCTTCCGGAACGCGGCGCATGATGCGGAAGATGCGGCCCTCGACTTCCTCGTAGGTGCTGACCCGAACGTCAGCGGGGAATCCGGCCTGGTCGATCTGGGTCTGAAAATCCATAGCCTTATTGTGCGGTCTGCGGAGCGACAATGTGCCGGGCATGGAGACTTTCTCAAGACCCCGCCGGATTCATTCAGGCCGCACCAGCTCGCGCACACCGTCTGGCGCGGCCACGAAGGCCCGCTCGGCCATGCCGAGAAACAGCCCGGTTTCGACCACGCCCAGCGTGCCCTTGAGCGTGCGCTCCAGGCCCAGCAGGTCGGCGGCGCCGAAGCGGGCGTCGAAGATCAGATTGCCGTTGTCGGTGACGTAGAACTCGCCTCCGGCGCGGCGCAGTTCGCCCACGGCGCCCAGGCGGCGCAACCGCTCCAGGCTGCTGTCTACGCCGAAGCTCAGCACCTCGATGGGCAGCGGGGCTTTCTCGCCCAGACGGCTCACCAGCTTGGTGTGGTCGGCAATAATAACCAGCCGCCTGGCCTGGACTTCCACCAGTTTTTCGCGCACCAGGGCGCCGCCCAGCCCCTTGATCAGATCGAGCTGCGGACTGATCTCGTCGGCGCCGTCGATGGCCAGGTCAAAGGGCTGGGGCGTGAGTGGCCCCACGTCCAGCCCCAGCGAGCGTGCCAGGACGCCACTGGCCTGCGAGGTGGCCACGCAGGTCAGCCCCGCCAGCTCGCCTGCCGCTACCTTGCGGCCCAGTTCCAGAATGGCGTGGCGCGAGGTGCTGCCGGTGCCCAGACCCAGGTGCATCCCGCTGCGGACCAGCGCCACCGCCCGCACGGCAGCCTCTCGTTTGAGGGCTTCGAGCCTGAGCGTGGCAGGGTCGCTGCTCAACTCAGCCCCGCACGCCCGCCTGGGCTGCGCCGGTCTCGTCGGCCTCGATGGCGGCGACCACCTCGCCCACGTGCCCCTCGACCTTGACGTCGTACCAGGCGCGGACCAGTTCGCCGCCCGGCCCCACCAGGAAGGTGCTGCGCCTGATTCCCTCGCCCACCTTGCCGAACACGTTCCTGGGGCCATACGCGCCGATGCGACGCAGGAATTCGGCGCTGGGGTCGGAGAGCAGCGGGAACGGCAGGCTGTGCTCGGCGGCAAACGCCTGGTGGCTGGCGGCGTCGTCCATGCTCACGCCCATGATGACGGCCCCGTGCGAGCGCAGCGCCTGGTTGTCGCGGAAATCGCAGGCTTCCCTGGTGCAGCCGGGCGTGCTGTCCTTGGGATAGACGTACAGCACCAGATACCCGCCCGCCGTCTGTGCGAGGCTGTGGCGCACGCCCTGGCCGTCTGGCAGGTCAAATTCAGGGAAATTCTGACCCGGCTTGAGCACGCGGGTCGGCACGCTGGGGCGGTTATCTGGCGCAGTCATATCCGTCAAGTTAACACCCCGATTGAGAACGCCATGTGTATCGTCTATGGGGGCTTGTGGCTTGTGGCTTGTGTCCTGTAGAAATAGCAGGCGGCTGGACTGGCGCTGGGCGGGTACGCGGCGTTATTGGGCCTCAGCTCGTTGCCAATGCGCCTGGGCACGCCACTCCTCCCCCTGGGGACGCCTGCCCGCTGGCCGCTCCGTTCACGACGACAGTCCGTTCTGCCTGATAAGGCCCCTCACCTCTCTTGATGAGGCAGCGTGTCAATAGCACCTTGGAGGGCGTCGGCGCTGCGCCAGGCATGGTACATCCAGTTCGTCCCACACGCACTTTGTCTCCCCGCATTCTCCACATCGTGGCCGCTGGCGTAGGGCGCCTGTGCTCCGCACCTGCACATAACTGACCTCGCTGGAATATTTTGATCGACTTCAGCGAAAAACAGCGTCTGAGCGCACGTTGTCGACCCCTCTACCTCTGGGAGAGGGAGGGAGCCGCGAAGCGGCGGAAGGGTGAGGCCAAGTGAGCAACGCTCATGCCCTTCCTCTCTTCCCGCGCACTGCGCACCACATCCCGCATCCCATCTGTCCCCACTCCCCACTCCCTACTTCCCACTCCCTACTTCCTACTTCCTGATCGCCTGCAACTCGGTCACGCCGTCCTGCTCCTCGGTTCTGATGAGGCCGGTGCCCTCGGCGTACCAGGAGGTGCTCAGACGTTTGCTGTTCATCACCTGAATGGGGCCGAGCTTGCCCTGAAAGGTCGTTTCAATCGCCACTTTCCAGGCGCCGAAGGTTCCGGCAGGCACCGTGACCTGCTCGCGGCCCAGCACTCTGTAGTTCGAGGCGATGCGGCCCGTGCCACTCAGTAGCCCCTTGCGGCCCTCCAGGTCGAACACCTGCGACCAGGTGTGACCCACCTTCCAGGCGGCGGGCGGCGGGGTGGTCTGGCCGCTGGAGACGATGCGGGTGATGGTGACGCCCGCGCCGAAGTCCAGCTTGGACACGTTGCTGTGGGCGCCGTTCTGGCAGCGGTACTGCTGGGCGAACACGACTTTGCCCCCAGTTCGGTACTCGTCGCTGAAGCCGCTCTGCGCCACCACCCGCCGCAGATCGTAGCTGCCGGGCGCCTTCGGATCGGGCGCCTTCTGAGTAACCGCCTGCTGGGTGGGCAGCTTCTGGTACTGCCAGGTCCAGTTCTCGGCAGGATTCAGGGCGTTCTCACAGCCGGGCGCCGCCGGGGCCACAGCGCCCAGCGCCGAGCCACCCAGGGTCAGGATCGATGCGAGGACCGAGGCAACAACCGCCGTGCTGAATGAAGTCATGGCACCACATTACCGGCGCGAAGTGAAACCAGCCTCACCTTCTGATGAGTGTGCGGACAGACGGTCTGGAAGGAATGACGGTCTGGAAGGAATACCGCCGCATCTTACTTCTTGAGTGCCGACAGCTCTGAGACGCTGGCCTCGCGCTGAATTTTGATCAGGCCGACGTCCTGGGCGATCCACTGGGTCTCGGTGAATTTACGGCGAATCGGCACAATCGAGACGTGGGCGTCCACGTCGCCGTCGAGGGCGACTTTCCAGGCGTCGAAGGTTCCGGCGGGCACGCTGACCTTCTCGCGGCTCAGGATGCGGTACTTCAGGGTCATGACCGCCCCGGCGCCCAGGCCGGACTTTTTGCCTTCCAGATTCATGATGTAGGTCCAGGCGAAGCCCGGTCTCCAGCTCGGCAGGGCCGGGTAGCTCACGCCCTGCACCGTCAGCCTGGTGATCTGTGCGCCAGCGACACTGGGCGCGGTGATATTGATGTGGGCGCCGCCCTCGCAGCGGTAGCTCTGCGGCGCTGGCGGCTTACCGGGCGTGGTGTAGGTGTCTGTGTAGCCCGCCTTGTCCAGCGTGCGGTGCATCTCGTAGAGCACCGGGCCGTTTTTGTCGGTGTCGCGGTAGGTCCAGGTCCAGCCCGGCTGCATCGGTTTGACGTTGTTCTCACAGGGGCTTGCCAGCGAGGGACCAGCCAACGAGGAGCCGGTGCAGGCCATGAGGGCGAGCGAAAGCAGGGAGCGGCGAGGCATGGCTGCATGCTAAAGGCCCGGTGTGAGGAGTCGGTCAGGGACGCCCGGCCAGCCGACCCGATTTGGTGACTCACGCTCCACTCATCAGCTTGAGGTCTGGTAAAGGTGAGTCGCCATCCATTTGTTCTGCACTGACCACGCCTGGATTGACTAAGCCTGCACTGACCACGCCTGCATCTGCCTGACCGGGAGGCTGATAGAGCTGAGCACCACGCCAATCCAGTTGTGAAACCCCAACCGTGAAACCCTCGCCGCAGCTCGCGCTGACGCTGCTGCGCCTGGTGCTGGGCGCCCTGCTGCTGCTGTCGGGCTACCAGAAGTTTGCGCTCAGCGGCCTGCACGGTGTTGGTCTACAGGGGGTGGCCGCCGAACTCGCCGCGCTGGGGTTGCCGCTGCCGGGCGTGCTGGCGCCGGTGCTGGCGGTGGCCGAGTTGCTGGGCGGCGCCCTGATGATGGCGGGCGTGGCGACCCGGCCCCTGGCGGCGGTGCTGGGACTGCTGGCCGTCGCCCAGAGCGTGACGCCGCTGGTGCAGGCCAGCCGGAGTTTCACGCTCAGCGCCTACCAGTACCCGCTGCTGCTGCTGGCCTGCGCGGCGGCGGTGGCCCTGGGGAGTGAGCCGGGGCGCGGTCCGGCTAAGCGCGGTCAGGCCGGGCGTGGCCCATCCGTACGGGGCGGGTCGGGGCGCAACACCCCTCAGCCCTGAAACCCCTCAGCCCTGGAGTCGGCACAGCCCTGAACCAGCTCTGGGCTAGGTATCTCCTTGCCAAGCTTTAGCTCTGCCGAGCGGAGCGGGCAGGCGTGCCCAGGCGGACTTGCAAAGCTCCGCAGGAGAGGAGTGGCGTCCTCATGGGGACGAGTGGCGTTCTCATGGGCGTCCGTTCACGAGGACAGTCCGCTGTGCCCAAGAAGCGGAAGCCAGGGACGTCAGCCAGGACATACTGAGCGTGATGAAGCGTCGGTGCAAACAGCTTGTTCGACGCCATGTCCTGATCGTCTTCGAGGCTCCTTCGAGTCAGTCTGATAGAGAAACGGTCCTTCTCGTAGGTTAACGGCGAGATCCTTCGCTTCGCTCAGGATGACGAACTTCTTTACGAGTGATCGGCTGTTTTAATGTTACCAACACCGCTATCTAAAAAACACTCTTCAAGGTCGAAACCTACACTCTATCCCCCTCTGCCAATCGCCGTGACTGTTTTAGGGCGTAACTATCGGTCATTCCGGCCAGGTAGTCGCAGATCACCCGGTCGCGCCCGGCCTGGTCGCCCGCCTCGGCCCGCTTGCTCGCTTCGGCATAGCGGCGGCGCGACTGTGCCCCCAGCCAGCGGAGCGGCTCGGCCTGGGCAGCCCCGAACAGCGCCCGGAGCTGGGCGCTGGCAAGGCGTTCGGGCTCGCGGACCTGCGGCGTGTCGATGACGCGTTGCCACACCAGCGCCGTCAGAAAGCGTTGCAGGGCGGCGGCGGCGGGCGTGAAGTCGGCCCGCAGATCGAGCAGCGGCTCGGCGAACACGGCCTGGCGCGTCACCTCCACCCCGCCCACCAGGGCGCCGGACAGGGCCACCACGCCGCGTTTGCGAGCCGATTCGTCAGCATTGAACACCAGCCCGGCCCAGGCGTTCAGCTCCGGCACCATTTCGAGTTCGGGCGTCCCGGCGGCCAGCTCATTCCAGTCGCCCCGCGTGACCAGTTCCAGATTCACGCTGTCCTCGAAGTCGTAGACGGCGTAGGCGGCGTCGTCGGCCAGCTCCATCAGGCGCGAGTCGAAACTGCGGTGGCCCCCGCCCGGCGCGGTGAAGCGTGCCCGGTCAGCCTCGGAGAGCGGCGCCAGGAGCCAGTCCACCACCCCGGCCTCGGTATCGAGGTAGCACTTGGGCGGACGGTGATCGGAGACCAGTGCCGCCAGCGAGTACGCCACCGGGTACTTCAGCACCCCCAGCAGCGCCCGGCGGGTCAGGTTCAGGCCGTGAGCAGGCTCCGGGCCGCTTTCCAGATGAGTCAGCAGCCGCAACGTCTGCCCGTTGGCCTCGAAGCCGACGGGGCCGCTCGCCCGCATGGCCGCGTCGAGCGCACGCTCACCCGCGTGACCGAACGGCGGATGCCCCAGGTCATGCGCCAGACAGATGTTGGCCATCAGCGTCCGGCCCGGCACAAGCGCCGCCCAGGGCTGGCCCTCCGAGCGCACTTCGAGTCCGGCCAGCAGGGCGCGGCCCAGTTCGGCGACTTCCAGGCTGTGGGTCAGGCGGGTCCGGTACACGTCGCTGAACGCCTCGCCGATGCCCAGCACCTGCGTCTTGCCCTGGAGGCGGCGAAAGGCGTAGCTGTGGATGATCCGGGCGTGGTCCTCGTCGTCAGGTTGCTGACCGGGCAGCAGTTCTGGCAGCGGGCCGCGCCGGAGGGTCCAGAAGGCCGGATTGGTCAAGTGTGGGTCACTCACATCTGAACTGAATCCGGGCTGGACGCTGAATCTCCCGCCGCAGTCTCTGGCTTGTCTGGCCCTGGCTTATCCGGCCCCGGCTTGTCCGGCCCCGGCTTGTCCGGCTCCAGGTCGAAGCTGGCGAAGACCCGGCGCCCGTTGCCGTCGGGGTAGACGTTGACGATGGCCGGTAACTTGCGCCCGGAACGAAACGGCACGTAACTCTTGCCGCTGATCTCCAATCCCGTTTCCGAGGCAATTTGAACAGGATGCTCGTCCGGAATCGGCGTGCCGGGGCGCAGCGAATATTTGACGCCCGCCGTCGCCGCGCTGGCCCGCACGCTCAGCACCCGGCCCTCGCCGCGCCCGACGGGGGCACACACCGCCAGCAGCACCTGGCCCGTCGCCGCCTCGGCCAGAGCGTACAGCGCCGCGCTGCCGCTGACATCGGCCCGGCGCACCAGTTCGGCGATGCCCCGTCCGGTGGCCCCGAAGCGCTCCAGAAGTTCGACCATCAGCGCGTCGGGAATCAGGATGGCCGAGGCGCCCACATTGCACAGCGTCTCGATCATGTTCTCCAGCCGCTCGCCCTCGTAGCCGTCGTGCAGGTCGCTGAGCAGGTCGTCGTCGCTGAGCAGCAGGGCGTGGCTGATCTCGTGCGCCAGCGTGAAGCGTTGCCGCTCAGGCCGCGCCTGGGAGTTGATCAGGATGACCCTGTTTTCGGGGTCGTAGGCGCCGTCGCGCTCGCCCATCGGCATGAACTCCAGACGCACACCGCCCGACTGGAGCAGCTCGCCTTCCATCAGGCTATGGGTGTCCAGGGCGGGCAGGCCAGCCGCGTACTGGCGGGCCAGCTCGCGCATCCGGCTGCGAAAGGCGCCCGGATCGGAATCCTGGGCGCTGCTCGGCTGACCTTCGGGGCGTCCGCTCACAGTCTGGGAAGGATAGCGCCTTCGGCGGGCCTGTGGCGTGTGGCCTGTGGGCCTCGATCATGGCCCGGTGCCTGCCGTGCTGGAGTTGGATGGTGGCGGCAGCGAGCTTGCAGCGAGGACAAAACTGTGTGGAGAAAGCAAAAATGGGAGGCAAGACCTTCCCCGTTCCCACTGCCCACTCCCTAGCTCCCCTTCAACTCCCCCACCAGCGCCACGTAGTCGCTCTGCGCCTGCTGCTGCGAGGTGCCCCTGAGTTCGGCCCAGGCGTCGTATTTGGCGCCGCCGACAAAATCGAAGCCGCCGGGGCGCTCGCCCTGTACGTCGCCCAGGCTGCCCTGTTTGTAGAGGGCATAGAGCCTCAGCAGCGTCAGGTTATCTGGTTTGACGGGCAACGACTGAGAATCGGTTCTGGCCTGCTCGAAGGCGCTGGCGGAGGCGTCGGTCATGCGGCGAGTCTAGCAAGGTGGATCGGTCATCTGTACTCGTATGAGTAACTTACACATGATAATGTTCTTACACATTTTGAGTTACATACTCATCTACGCCCCCTATCATCTCATCAGTCCTCAAGTCTGTCTCAGTTCACAGCGTCTCAGTTCACAGTCAACGTCGTCCATCCCGGTTTCACCCCAAGGAGCACCCATGGTTCAGGTCGCGCTCGATGCCTTCTGGTCCCTACTTTCCGGCTGGTCCGGCCTGCTGTGGACGGTGCTCATCGCCGCGCTGCTGGGTGGGCTGTGGCTGCTGACCGTGCGCCAGCGCAGCCCAGAGCGCTACCAGGCCACCAGGGGCTGGCTGGGCGGGGCGGCGCTGCCGGTGGCGGCCTGGGCGGCGGCGCTGCTGGTGTTCGCCTTTACCTTCGCGGCGCTGGGTGTGGTGAGAAGCCTGGTGAGCAGCCGCACCGGCGCCGCCGAAAACTCGCGTTCGGGTCGCGGCGCCGACCCTGACGCCTCGCCCACCGTGCAGCGCTCGCCCACCATCAGCTACCTGACCGAATCCAAGTTCGTGCGGACCCTGATCGTGCCGCCTGCTTTGCTCAAAAAGGTAGGCGAGCAGGGCATCCAGGTGCTGTCTCCCTACCTGACCGACTCCGACAGCAACAACCTCAAATACGTCATCGATCAATTCAAGCGCAGGGGGCGGAATCTGGTCTTCACTCGCCAGTCCACCATGACCACCGAGGCGCCCATCAAGCTCGACACCTCGCGGGTGAACGTGGGCCTCGACTTCGTGACACCTGGACGTGGGGCCAAACGCACCTACTACAACGCGACCTTCAGCGCCGAGTACAGCTTTACCAATCCGCTGGACACCGCAGCCACCGCCCGCTTTCAGTTTCCCTTGCCCGAAGGCAGCGGCACCCTGTCGGGCTTCAAGGTGGTCGTGGACGGCCAGGAACTGACGGCTGCCGATCTGAGCAACGGCTCGCAGTGGTCGGCCAACCTGGCGCCCAGGCAGAAAGTCAACGTGCGCGTGACCTACGCCCACCAGGGCGCACGCGGCTGGAAGTACCTGCTGGCCGGGCGCCGCGAGCCGATCCGCGATTTCGAGCTGACCGTCAAGACCAACGAGGTCGCCAAGTTCGCCCGTTACAGCCTGCCGCCCACCAAGACGGCCCGCAGCCTGGGCAGCACGACCCTGGCCTGGAACCTCAAGGACGTCATTACCGCCCAGGACGTGTCGATGACCTTCTCCAGCGCCAGCCTGCGCGAGACGCTCAACAAGCTCTACGGCTTCGCGCCGTTCGCGCTGCTGCTGGCCGCCGCCTTCGGGCTCGTCTGGGCGCGGCTGCGCGGGCTGGTACTCACTCCGGTTCAGGTGGTGCTGGCGCTGCTGTCGGTACTGGCGGGCCTGACCCTCGGCGGCGTGCTGATGAACTACCTGCCGCTGGCCGTCGCGGGCGTGCTGGGCAGCCTGGTGGGCGCGGCGCTGGCTCTACGGGCGCTGGGCACGGGCTTCTGGCCGCCGGTCTTGATCGCCACCGCACTGCCGCTGGCCTTTTTGCTGGTCGGCAACGCCGGGCTGGTGCTGGTGCTCGTCGGCGTGGCGGGGCTGGGCGCGGTGATCTGGCGCCAACCGGTGAGGGCCTTGCCGAGCGGCTTGTAGCCTGTGGCTTGTAGCTTGTGGCTTGTGGCCTGTGGGAACAGATGTGGGGCCTGGACATTAGCAATTGGCCAGCGGTCAGCAGGGACGGCGTGAGGTTGGTGAGAGGTACGGCGCAGGACGGCAACCAGACCAGAATGCTAACCTGAATTCATGACCAAGATTTCTGCTTCCAGCTTCGGGCTGCTCGGCCTGTGCGCCCTGACCCTGACGGCGTGCAGCACCGGCACAACGACCACGACGACGACGACCACCACGACTCCGGTTGACAGTACGGTCTCCACCGGCCCGACCACTCCCGCTGCCGGAGCGGCGGCTGTGGCGAACGGCAGCTACACGCTCCAGTCGGTGACGGTGCCCAGTTTCGATTCCTACCAGAAAGACCGCGTTGTGATCGCCTGCCCCGGCAAGAACGCCACCGAGAAGGTGGACTGCACCAACAACGCTGCCAGCTTCGTTGACGGCAAATACGATCTGGGCGTCATCATCGACACTCCCATGCGTACCGGCACTTACGCGGCGTATACCGCTGCCAACAACCCCAGCCTGAATATCCAGCTCAACGGCAACCTGGTCGGCAACTGGACGGTAGTGGGCAGCCAGTACACCCTCACCGTCACCGGCCTGGTCGGCAATTATTCCGGCGGCTCACTCCGCTTCCCCACCAAGTTCATCTACACCAAGAATTAAGCCGCTCCACCACAGAAGCCGCCGCCGATGCACTGAGGGCGGCGGCTCGTTGCTGTCCCCACTCGCCACACGCCGGGACAACGATCCATTCTCCCGGCCCCCAGCACGCTAGAATCGCCTCAATGAACGCTAAAACCTTTTCCACCATGCTCGGCGGCGCGGAACTGAGCATCGAGACCGGCAAGCTCGCCAAACTGGTCAGCGGCTCCGTGACCGTGCGCTACGGCGACACCATCCTGCTGGTCACCGCCCAGGCCCGCGACGAGCGCAGCACGCTGGACTTCTTGCCCCTGACCGTCGAGTTCGAGGAGCGCCACTACGCCGTGGGTAAGATTCCCGGCTCCTTCCAGCGCCGCGAGGGCCGCCCCGGCGAGAAGGCCATCCTGAGCGCCCGCCTGACCGACCGCCAGATTCGCCCGCTGTTTCCCAAGAGCTACCGCCAGGAAACCCAGGTGATCATCACCGTGATCTCCGCCGACGGCGAGCACGCAGCGGACGTGCTCGGCCCGGTGGGCGCTTCCGCCGCGCTGAGCATCTCCGACATTCCCTGGGGCGGCCCCACCGCCTGCGTGCGGGTCGGCATGGTCGGCGGGCAGTACATCGTCAACCCGACCACCACCCAGTTGGCGAGCAGCACCCTCGACATCGTGGTGGCCGGAACCAAGGACGCCATCCTGATGGTCGAGGCGGGCGCCAAAACCGTGGACGAGGAAACCCTGATCGGGGCCATCGAGTTCGGCCACGCTCAGATGCAGCCGATCATCGCCCTGATCGAGCAGATGCGCGCCGAGCTGGGCCAGGAGAAGTTCGTGTTCGCCACCGAGGCCGACCTCACCGTGGACATGGTGCCGCAACTGGCCATCGACGCCCGCGCCGGGGGCCTGCGCGACGCCCTGCTGACCACCATGAAAAAGGAGCGCAGCATCCGCACCAAAGCCCTGCGCGACGGCCTGATCGCCCTGCGCGTGCCCGACGCCGGGGCCGAGGGCGCCGCCGCCCGCATCACGGCGCTGAAAAACGCCTTCAACAAAGTCGAGAAGCAGGAACTCCGCCGCCTGATTCTGGAAGAGGACCTGCGCGCCGACGGACGCAACACCCGCACCGTCCGGCCCATCTGGATCGAGGCCCGGCCCCTGCCGCGTGCCCACGGCTCGGCCATCTTTACGCGCGGCGAGACGCAGGTGCTGGGCGTGGCGACGCTGGGCACCGGACGCGACGAGATATTAATTGACGATCTGAGTGCCGAGACCGGCGACAAGTTCATGCTGCACTACAACTTTCCGCCGTACTCGACCGGCGAGGTCAAGCGCATGGGCGGGCAGTCGCGGCGCGAGATCGGGCACGGCAACCTGGCCAAGCGGGCCATCCGGGCCGTGCTGCCCAGCTTCGAGGACTTCCCCTACGTCATCCGGCTGGTGGGCGAGGTGCTGGAATCCAACGGGAGTAGCAGCATGGCTACCGTCTGCGCGGGCAGCCTGGCGCTGATGGACGCGGGCGTGCCGATCACGGCCCCGGTGGCGGGCGTGGCGATGGGCCTGGTGATGGAGGGCGGCCAGTACAAGATCATCACCGACATCCTGGGCCTGGAAGACGCGCTGGGCGACATGGACTTCAAGGTCTGCGGCTCGGCTCAGGGCGTGACCGCCTTGCAGATGGACATCAAGATCATCGGCATCACGCCCCAGATCATGCGCGAGGCGCTGGCTCAGGCCAAGGAAGCCCGGCTGCACATCCTGGGCAAGATGGCCGAGGTGCTGGCCGCGCCCAGGCCGGAGCTCTCGCCCACCGCGCCGCGCATCATCAGCATCAAAATCAACCCCGAACTGATCGGCAAGGTCATCGGGCCGGGCGGCAAGCAGATCCGCGAGCTGGAGGCGATGGGCGCCCAGGTGACTATCGAGGAGGACGGCACCGTCCGCATCTTCAGCGCCGACGGCGAGAGTGCCAAAGCCGTGCAGGCCAGGATCGAGGCCCTGACCCGCAGCGCCGCCGTCGGCGAGGAATTCGAGGGCACGGTGGTCAAGACCACACCGTTTGGGGCCTTCGTCAACCTGTTTAGCGGCCAGGACGGCATGCTGCACATCTCGCAGATGAGCGAGGAGCGCGTGAACGCCGTCGAGGACGTGCTGAACGTCGGCGACAAATTGCGCGTCAAGATCATGGGCATCGACGACCGGGGCAAGATCGACCTGATTCGCCCGGAGCTGGAGGGCAAGATCGCGCCGCGTGAGCCGCGTGCCCCGCGTGACGGTGGCGAGCGTCGCGGGCCGCCCCGGCGCTGAAGTCTGTGAATTGAGCAGGCGGCTTCAGCGTTGGCTGGGCGGCCTGTTTTCTTTTCGTTGACGCTACGTTGCTGGGCTGGATGGGTGGGTGGCGGTGGGGTTGCTTCTTTGGGCTTTAGCACTGTGCAAATGCGTCGGCACCCCCACCCCCCAGCGGCCAGGCGTGCCCAGGCGGACTTGCAAAGCTCCGCAGGAGAGGAGTGGCACCCTCATGGGGAGGAGTAGCGTCCTCATGGGCGTCCGTTCACGAGGACAGTCCGTTCACGACGACAGTCCGTTCTGGCCAAGAAGCCCCCGCCCCGGTGGGGCGCAACTGGCCACAGGTTCGGGGGCGGCGTCTTGAGCAGAACGGACGCCCTTGAGGACGCCTGCCCGCCCCTCACCTCTCTTGATTAGGTGATGTGTCAATAGAACCTTGGAGGGAGTTGACGCTGCGCTAGGCATGGTACTTCCAGTTCGTCCCAATAGCGCTTTTTCTTCCCGCGTTCTCCACATCCTGTAGGTCACGTAGGGCGCCCGTGCTCAACAATCGCCCATAATTGACCGAGCTGGAAGGTAGTGGTCTACTTCACCGGAAAACAGAGTCTGGGCGCGTGCTGCGCAGCAGCGGGGTGAGGGGTCAGTGAGCAACGCTCATGCCCTCCCTCCGTCCCCACTCCCTACAACCCACATCCCACTCCCCTCGTTTCCCACAAGCCACGCGCCACAAGCCGGGCGTCAGCCCCCTCACTCCACCTGACGACCCACTACCGCCTTCATCCTCGGCGCGGTGAAATGGCCGAAGCAATAGCCCAGGGAGCCGATCAGCAGGGCGGAGGCGGCGTAGCTCCAGTGGCGGTCAACAGCCAGCCAGGCCGCGCCCAGGAGGCCGACCACCAGGAGCAGCCAGATGGCGGCGCCCAGGGGTGAGTGCTGTATCCGGCGGCGGGCGCAGGCGCTCAGGCCCACGAACAGGGCCAGGCTGCAAAAAAGTGAGGTCACCAGGGCGCCGATCATGTCCGGGTAGCATGGTCCCCGGCGTCTCACCGGAGTCTTACGCGAAGCTGATGGGAGCCCACCCTCACGACCTTCCGGCGCTGCGCTAGACTCGCGCCATGCGAAGTGCCTACCTGACCGCCGCCCGCGCCCTGCAACTGGGACGCGAGGCCGCCGTCGAGGGTGAGAGCAATGCCGCGCTGGACTTTCTGAGCCAGGCCCACCGAGCGCTCCGGGTGCTGCCGCCCGAACGCACCCGCGACGTGCTGCTGGGGCACGTTCACCTGGCCTACTTCCAGACGCTGACGCTGCTCGGCTCGGCCCAGGCGGCTGAGCACCTGCACCTGGGCGTCAGCTACGCCAGATCGACCCGCGATCCGCTGGCCCGCGCCATCGCCCAGGAGTGCCTATCCGGGCTCGACGCCGTGCTATAGCCGCACACCGAACAGAGTTTGCCTGACGGGGCGGCCTGACGGCGGTGCTTGTGGCCTAACGGCGGTGCTGCGAGCGCTCCGAGCGGGGCAGCGGCAGGTCTTCGAGCATCACGACCTGTGTCGGCAGCGCCTCGCCCGCCGCCGGATACTTGCCCGCCCGCGAGGGTTCGCCGCGCCCGCACAGCACCGTCACCGGGTCCACCTGATGGACGCTCAACGGCAGCAGCGCCAGGCGTCCGGTTTCGTAGGCGCCCAGGTCGAGGTAGACATGGCGGCCCAGCCGGGTCGGCACCCGCACCGGGGTATGGCCGTGAACGCTGTAGACCACGCCCTGCGCCATCGGGAAGGGGCCTTCGAAGGGCCGCAGCCACAGCGCCGCCGTTTCGGGGTTGGGGTACTGGGGGTGGCGCACCGGGGGGCTGGCGTGGGCGACCAGCACGCTGGCAGCTTCCGGCGGGGCGTCGTGAATCTCGCCGTCCTCGGTGACGTAGACGACCTTGCGCAGCAGATCGATGTAGCGGGCCAGGTTGGGCGGAAACTGCTCCAGCGTCAGAGTCGCCGTCGTGCCGCGCTCGGCGGCGATGCGGGCCACCTCCTTGCGCACGGTATCGCCGCCCGCCTGCATCCACCAGTGATAACCCTCCATCGCCTTGCGGTAATCGCCCATGTCGTGGGTGCCGACGTACTGCCGGTACCAGCGCAGTCCCTCGTGGGCCATGCGCTCGTGGTTGCCCATCAGCAGCGTGGCGCGGCCCGCGTCGTGGAGTTCAAGCAGCTTGTCGACGGTGCCCAGGCTGCGCGGGCCTCTGTCGATGGCGTCGCCCAGCGACAGAAAGTGAGCACCCGGAAATTCGCGGATGGCGGCTTGCAGCAGGTCCAGGCGTCCGTGCAGATCGGGAATGACGACGATCTGCCTCATGAGCGACCTCCAGATGTGGCACCGTCAGCGCCACTGGACTCATCTGGCCTGGACTCATCGGGCCTGGACTCATCTGGCCTGGACTCATCTGGCCTGGACCCATCGGGCCTGAATTCGTCTGAAAAGTCCAGCAGGGTCTGTTTACTTTTTTCGCGCAGCGCCGCCGCGCCGCCCTCGGTGGCGGTAAAGGTGACGCCCTGGGCGCTGGCCTGGGCCTGGTACGCCTGGCCGTCAGCGGCGCCGGGCAACCAGGCGGCGGGAAAAGCGTAGGTGCGGCCCTGATCGTCCTCGACTTCGGCCAGGCCGGTGTCCTCATCGATCAGGTCGATCACCAGCAGGGTAAAGGTCCGTGCGGTAGAAGCCATGCGCCCAGTGTAGAACGCCTGTTCTCACCGCGACCTTGCAACGCACCCCATTGAGGGCAGCCCGCGCTTGAGGTGACCTCCTTGCCCTACCGAGAGCGCCGGGCAACTGTTAAGCTCAGGGCCGGACCTGGGCGCGGCTCAGGCGACCCAGCGGCAACGTGAAGGTGAAAAAACGCATCAGGTCAGAGTCGGCCAGCACCAGTACGCAGCGAGCACGCCCCCAGCCGGGGCCGCTCGCTGTCCGTGTTTCCCGAAACTAGTTTGGCGCCTAAGTAGTCTGAGTTTCTAAGTAATAAAGTAAGCAATAGAGGAAGTCACCGGGGATCACCAGTTCAGCACTCAAGGGAGGCGGCATGACGCTCAGCACCACACGCGGCGCACTGAAGTACGAGGGCAAGGCCAAACGGGTCTACGAATCCGGGCAGCCGGACCTGTACATCGTGGAATACAAGGACGACGCCACCGCCTTCAACGGCGTCAAAAAGGCCCAGATCATGGGCAAAGGCGCCATCAACAACGCCATTACGTCCGCCATTTATCCGCAGCTTGAGCAGGCGGGCATTCCCACCCACTTTCTGGCCCAGCTCAGCGACACCGAGCAACTGGTGCGGGCCGTGACCATCGTGCCGGTCGAGGTGATCGTGCGCAACGTGGCGGCGGGCAGCTTTTCCAAGCGCCTGGACGTCGCCGAAGGCACCGCGCTGGCCGTGCCGGTGGTCGAGTACAGCTACAAATCCGACGCCCTGGGCGATCCGATGATAAACACCGACACGGCGGTAGCCCTCGGCTGGGCTGACTACGAAGAGTTGAGTCACATCCGCGAGCTGGCCCTGAAGGTGCGCGGCTTCCTGACGCCGTTTTTCGCGGCGCGGGGCGTTCGCCTGATCGACTTCAAGCTGGAGTTCGGCAAGTTAGAAAACGGCCACATCATCCTGGCCGACGAGATCAGCCCCGACACCTGCCGCTTCTGGGACGCCGAGACCGGCGACAAGTTGGACAAGGACCGCTTCCGCCGCGACCTGGGCGGCGTGGAAGATGCGTATGCGGAGATGCTAAAGAGAGTAGTGCTGAGCACTGAGTAAAAAGCACTGAGAAAGATCAAAACGACATGTCCAACGTTTCTTTCTCAGTACTCAGTACTTCTATTCATTCAGTGCCTCTTTACCTTACACACCAGGAGATGTTCAATATGCCCAACTACCACGCTAGAGTCTTCGTCACGCTCAAACCATCTATTCTCGATCCCCAGGGGCGGACCGTCGAGCGCTCGCTCTCGCATCTGGGACAGCAGGCCAGCGGCGTGCGCATCGGCAAATTCATCGAACTCCAACTTGAGGGCGAACGCAGCGAAGTCGAGGCACGCTTGCAAGATATGGCCGTCAACGTGCTGAGCAACCCCGTCATGGAGGACGTGCGCTGGGAGCTGGAAGGCGCATGACAGAACTGAGCGTGGTCAATCTGGCCGAGAAGTTCGGCGCCTTTACCGGGCACTGGTCGCCCAAGGTGGTCGGTGAGCTCAACGGGCAGGACGTCCGGTTGGCGAAAATCAGCGGCGAGTTCGTCTGGCACGCCCACGAGGACGCCGACGAGCTGTTCATGGTCATCCGGGGCACGCTCCGCATGGGCCTGCACGGCGGCGACAAACTGGTGCAGGAAGGTGAACTGCTGATCGTGCCGCGCGGCGTGGAGCACAAGCCCATCGCCGAGACCAGGGAAGTCTGGATGCTGCTGTTCGAGCCGTCTGGCACGCTGAATACCGGCACCGCTGGCGGCGAACGAACGGTGGCTGTGCTGGAGAAGCTGTGAGGAAGAGCATATGAACGTCGCCGTCATCCAGTTTCCCGGCTCCAACTGCGACGCCGACGCGCTGCACGCCGCCAGGTTGATGCTCAGCCCGGATTCGCAGTTCGTCTGGCACACCGAAACTGGCTTGCCCACCGGCACCGATCTGGTATTTCTGCCGGGCGGATTTTCTTATGGCGATCACCTCCGCAGCGGCGCCATCGCGGCCCGCAGCCCGGTCATGGCGGCGGTCAAGGCGCACGCCGAGCGCGGCGGCTACGTGCTGGGCGTCTGCAACGGCTTTCAGGTGCTGACCGAGGCGAAGCTGCTGCCGGGTGCCCTGGGCCGCAACAGCGAGCCGCATTTCATGTGCAGGCCGGTGCATCTGCGCGTGGAGAACGCGGCGACGGCGTTCACCTCGGCCTACACTCAGGGACAGACCATCGAAATTCCCATCGCGCACGGCGAGGGCAACTACTTCGCCGACCCCGAAACCCTGGCGCGGCTGGAAGGCGAGGGCCAGGTCGTGTTCCGCTACCTCGACAACCCCAACGGCTCGCTAAGCGACGTCGCCGGGATCATCAGCGCTGACGGCAAGGTGCTGGGCATGATGCCGCACCCGGAACGCGCCGTGGAAGCGCTGCTGGGCAGCCAGGACGGGCAGGGCCTGTTCGCGTCGCTGGCCGGAGCGCTGGTCAAATGAGCAACGTCCAAAGCTTTCTGGCCGATCAGTACGAGATGGAGCTGAGCCAGTTCCGCGCCGCGCTGAGCAACGTATCTGACTTCGAGCACGCCCAGCCGGGTCACAGCGCCGCCTGGCACGCCGCGCATGTCGCCGAGTGGCTGCGCTTCTTCGTGTTGCAGGACCTGAGTGCCAGTTACGCCGCGCTGGGCTGGGAAGACAGCGCCTGGGTGGGCCAGTACACCGGCACGCCGAGGGTCGCCGTCAGCGCCGGGCGAGAGGCGATCATGGCCGAGCTGGAGCGCTTGGGCAGTGAGGTGTTGGCCCACCTGCGCGGCCTGAAGGATGAGGAGCTGAACGCGGTGCTCGTCTCCCCCGCCGCGCCGGGCGGCACGCGGCCCCGGCTGATCGGGCTGGGGCTGCATCTGCGCCACATCGCGTATCACCGAGGCCAGGTTCGGCTGGCAGCGAAGGGTTGATGGACGGGGCGCTGAGCCTTCGTGAGTCCGGGCAGCGTAGCGGAGTGGCCGTGTTGTTTCTGCATGGCGGTGGCCTGAACAGTGGGCAATGGGCGCCGCAGATGGCCGACCTGAGCGAGTTTCACTGCCTGGCGCCTGATCTGCCCGAACACGGCCTCAGCGCCGCGCTGGGTCCGTTCACGCTGGAGAACGCGGCACGTCGGCTCCTCCAACTGCTGGACAATCTGCCGGTGCGTCAGCCGGTGCATCTCGTCGGGCACTCGCTGGGCGGGGCGGTGGCGCTGCACCTGCTGGGAAAGGCGCCGGAGCGCTTTGCCAGTGCGCTTGTCAGCGGCTGTGCGGCGGGGCTGAGTTCGTTCCTGGCGGGCCTGTCCAGGCTCAGCGCCCCGCTGCTCGACTGGCTGCCGACGGACTGGCTGCTGAAGCTGACGTATCAGCAGTTCCGGTTGCCGCTCGCCGTCCAGCCGGTGTTCGGGCGCGACCTGCGCCGCAGCCTCAGCGCCGATTTCACGCGGCGGATCACCGACGAGTTGCAGGGGTTACGCCTGCCCACTGCCGCCCAGGTGCCGGTCCTGGCGCTGGTGGGCGAACACGAGACGGCGGCGGCGCGGCAGATCGGGCGGCAACTGCCCCAGGGCCGGGTGTATGGGGTGCCGGGCGTCCGTCACGTCTGGAATCTGGAAGCGCCGGAACTGTTCACGCGGGTCGTAAGCGACTGGGTACAGCGCGGCGAGGTCGGGCCGCCGCTGCTGGCGCTGGATCAGGTTCGCAGGGGGTGGCCAGGATGACCGATGTTCGTTCGCTGGTGACGGCTGCCCTCGCCGCCGAGTTTCGGGCGTTCGGGGACGTGCTCTCAGGCTGCCCGGCGGAGCACTTCAACACCCCGCCCCGCTCCGGCCACACCGCCGCCTGGCACGCGCTGCACGTCATGGACTGGACGCGGGCCATGATTCAGCCGGGACTCCTCGGCGCCGATCCGGAGCTGACCTACGGCTACCTCGGCTTCGAGGATCAGCCCTGGGCACAGGCCGTCAGCGGGCCGACGCTGGCACGGGAGCAGGATTCGAAAGACGTGATTCTGGAGGCGGTGCAGGGCGTGCTCACCGACGCCCTGGAGGCGATTCAGGCAGCGCCGGACGGACGCTTCACCTCGGAAGCCATGTGGGGCGCCCTGAAAAAACCGCGCCCGGTGCTGGAAAGCCTGCTGTATCACGCCACGCACACCGCCTATCACCGGGGGCAGGTGCGGCAGCTTTCCTTCGACTTCAAAATAATACCAACTCCGGGCAGTATGGTAAATTAACAGCATGACCCTGCGACTCAATCTCGGCAGTTACCTCCAGCGCCACCAGATCACGGCTTACCGATTGGTCCAGGAAACTGAGGGCCGGGTCGCGCCCAACACGGTGTATGCACTGGCCCGCAAACCGGCTCAGCGCATCGACCTGAATACCGTCAGTGAGGTGCTGCACGCCCTGGAGCGCCTGACCGGTGAGAGTGTTCCGATTTCGGAGGTGCTGGAGGACGTGGCCGAGACACCCAAAGCCGATCTGTCGCATTTGACCGCTGATCCAGGGCGGCCAACCTACGATCCGTCGAAGGCGAAGGTGTTCAGCTACGGAGGCTACCGGGTCGCCATCGGACCCGGATTGTCAGCAGAGGACATCGTGGCCGAGTTGCGGGGCCGCTGAACCGTGAGCGTTCTGTACGTCGATTCCAGTGCGTTTGTCAAGTTGTACGTGACCGAGGACCAGACCGAGACGGAGCAGGTCGAGCGGGCGCTGCGGCGAAATGTCGAGGTCGCCAGTTGTCTGATCGCCTACGCCGAGGTCTGCGGCACCTTCGGGCGGCAATTTCAACAGGGTCGCCTCGCCGAAGAGACCTACTGGGCCACCCGGCGAGCCTTCGAGGCCGACTGGGAGAACGTCAACGCCACCGAAGTGACACCTGAACTCTCCAGCCTGGCCGCCGATCTCCTCAAGTCACAGACCGGGCTGCGGGCGATGGACGCCCTGCATCTGGCCTCGGCGCTGATGCTCCGCAAGCAGCAGCCGCTGAACTTCCTGAGTTTCGACAAGCTCCTCAACGCCGCCGCCCAGGCCCTGATGCCCGACGCCTTCTGATCGCCGTTTTACCATTTAAAACCCCTTCCCAGGAGCCTCATGACGGATAATCAAGAAAGGACGTTTACAGTTCCTCATACAGTAGAAGAGGGTGCCATGATGGTACTTAGGGACGCACTGTGGTTCCTAGGCGATCTGAGCGAGCCACCAACTCAGGCTCAGAGATATGAAGCATCGAGTAAGCTATACAGTATTGTCGTGAATATGTACACAGGTAAGCAGGTTTCATCATATTCCTCAATGGGTGTTGTGCCGCACAAGGATACTCTGCTCATCGAAAAGATAATCACGGATGCGGCAAGAGAGTCAGGAGAGGATTACGTATTTATACAGCCTTTAGAAAAATCTGGTAAGTGCTCTGAATTGCAAGGCGTTTCAAGACTTTTAGAGGAAAGCGGCGAGCCGTTCAGACCTCTCGAATACATCGTCTACAACTACAAGGTCAGATTCGACAAAGAGGAAGGTGAGTGGCGAATGGTAGTCGAGCCAGTGAGAAGATGTGAGCTTTGCCGGTTCATTGAATATATGCTGGCCCCCACTGACGAGTTCGATGGTGGGATAGCATTTTGCTTTGACCTTCCCATTCAGTCTACTTAACTACTCAGCTTATTCTACCAGGAGTCCCCATGACCCAGATTCAACCCCCCACCCCCTCCCTGCGTTCCCGCGCCGGAACCTTCGGCCTCAGCGAAGGCGAATACGACCTGCTGGTGTCCAAGATTGGCCGCGAGCCCAACGCCCTGGAGGCCGCCATCGTCGGCGCCATGTGGAGCGAGCACTGCGGCTACAAGAACTCGCGGCCCCTGTTCTCGGTGTTCCCGACCAGCGGGCCGCAGGTCTTGCAAGGCCCCGGCGAGAACGCGGGCGTGGTGGACATCGGCGAGGGCTGGGGCGTGGCCTTCAAGATGGAGTCGCACAATCACCCCTCCGCCGTCGAGCCGTTCCAGGGCGCCGCGACGGGCGTGGGCGGCATCCTGCGCGATATTTTTGCGATGGGGGCGAGGCCCTTCGCGGTGCTGGACTCCCTGCGCTTCGGCGACCCCGACAGCCCGCGCACCCGGCATCTGGTCAACGGTGTGGTGGAGGGCATCAGCCATTACGGCAACGCCATCGGGGTGCCGACGGTGGGCGGCGAGGTGACCTTTCATCCCAGCTACCAGGAGAATCCGCTCGTCAACGTGATGGCGCTGGGATTATTGCGTCACGAGGACCTGGCCAAAGGCACGATGGGCGAGGTCGGCAACGTCATCATCTACGTGGGCTCCAAAACCGGGCGCGACGGCCTGGGCGGCGCCGTGTTCGCCTCCGCCGACTTATCCGACGCCTCGCAGGCGGACCGGCCCGCCGTGCAGGTGGGCGACCCGTTCATGGAAAAGCTGCTGCTGGAAGCCACTCTGGAGGCCATCGAGAGCGGCGTGGTGGCGGGCGTGCAGGACATGGGCGCGGCGGGGTTGGTGAGTTCGACCTGTGAGATGGCCTACCGCGCCGGGCTGGGCCTCACCATGCGCCTGGACGACGTGCCCACCCGCGAATCCGGCATGGTGCCGATGGAGCTGTGCCTGTCCGAATCGCAGGAGCGCATGATCCTGGTGCCGGTGCCGGGCCGCGAACAGGAACTCTACGACCTGCTGGAAAAATGGGAGCTGGACGTGGTGAACATCGGCCAGGTGGAGGCCCACCAGAATTACCGCCTGACCTGGCGCAATGAACTCGTGTGTGACCTGCCGGTGGACCTGCTCAACGAGGCGCCCAAGTACACCCGCGAGGGCGTCGAGAGCCCGGAGATCATCGCCGCCAGAGGGCGTGACCTGAGCGGCATTCCGGTGCCAGACGACCTGGGTGACGTGCTGCTGAAACTGCTCTCGCATCCGACCATCGCCAGCAAGCGGCCCATCTTCGAGCGCTACGACTGTCAGGTGATGACCAACACGGTGGTCCTGCCAGGCGCCGCCGACGCCGCCGTGATGCGGGTTAAGGGCACCTCATTAGGAGTGGCCGCCACCTCCGACTGCAACCCGCGTTTCGTGCAGCTCGATCCATACACCGGAGCCGCCGCCGCCGTGGCCGAGGCCGCCCGCAACCTGGCCTGCGTGGGCGCCACGCCGCTGGCGATCACCGACAACCTGAACTACGGCAACCCGCACCGCCCGGAGGTCTACTACCAGATGCAGCGCGGTGTCCAGGGCATCGCCGACGCCTGCCGGGCACTGAATACGCCAGTCACGGGCGGCAACGTCAGCCTGTACAACCAGTACGTCGAAGAAGGCCGGACGGTGGCCATTCACCCGACCCCGACGATTGGCATGGTGGGCGTGCTGCCGGATATCAGCAAGCGGGCGACGCTGGGCATCAAAGCCGCCGGGCAGCCGCTGTACCTGCTGGGCGACATCGGGGACTCGATTGGTGCCAGTCAGTACCTCGAAACGGTGCATGGGCTGGAAGCTGGACAGGTGCCACCGCTCGACCTCTATTTGGCCGGGCGGGTCAACGACGGGGTGCTGGCCCTGATCCGCGCCGGACTGACAGAGACCGCGCACGACTGCGCCGAGGGCGGCCTGAGCGTGACCTTAGCCGAGATGGCGATGGCCGGAAACATCGGGCTGGATGTCGTGCTGGAGAGTAATGCCCGTGCCGACGCCCTGCTGTTCGGGGAAGCGCACAGCCGCATCGTGGTAGCGATCACTGACCCTGCCAACACCGACGACGTGGAGAGCATCCTGGCTGGCCTGAACGTGCCGTTTACCCGGCTGGGCGAAACGGGTGGCAACACAGTCAGCATCTCTCTGCCGCGCCAGAACGTATCCCTGAGCGTGAACCTCAGCGATCTGAGCGCGGCGTATGACGAGCCGCTCAGGGGGGTGTTGGGATGAGTTGGGTGACCCCTCACCGCCGAGCGACCCCTCACCCCCGGCCCCTCTCCCCACGGAGAGGGGAGCTAGGACAATGCATCTTTGATCGTTTGCGTGACAGCTTCGAGGCTGGTCAGAACTTCGGTGTTCCAGAAGCGAATGACACGGTAGCCAGCGGCATTCAACTCGGTGGTGCGGTGGGCATCGTAAGCACAAGCGGCTTCGTCGGCGTGCTGGCCACCGTCCAGCTCGATGACCAGGCCGTACTCGACACAGGCGAAGTCCGTGATGTACGGCCCCACCGGGTACTGTCGCCGGAACTTGACGCCCAGCCCCCGGTTTCGCAGCGCAGTCCACAGAATGGCCTCAGCGTCCGTCTGATCTCGCCGCAATCGCCGCGCCCGCTCCGTTTTACCCTGCACAGCGGCCAGTCTAACCCCATCCCACGCGCCGTTCCCCCCTCTCCGTGGGGAGAGGGGCCGGGGGTGAGGGGTCCATCCCTCCGGAGCCAGCCATGACCATGACCCTCACTGACCTGCCCACCGACTTCGAGGGCGACGATAAGCCCCACGACGAATGCGGCGTCTTCGGAATGTACTCGCCGCAGCCGCAGGACCTGGCCTGGCTGACCTACCTGGGCATCTTCGCGCTGCAACACCGGGGCCAGGAGGCGGCGGGCATGTGTGTCAGCGACGGTGACAAGTTCCACGTCGAAAAGGATCTGGGGCTGGTCACGCAGGTGTTCGACGAGCGGCGGCTCGACTCGGTGCGGCTCGCCAACGCGCGGGTCAGCATCGGGCACGTGCGCTACTCGACCACCGGCTCCAACCTGCGCTTCAACGCCCAGCCGCTGACCACCCGGACCAACAAGGGCATTTTGGGCCTGGCGCACAACGGCAATTTCGTGAACGCCCGCGAGGTGCGCGACATCATGCTGATGGAAGGGGCGCTGTTCGCCACCACCAACGATTCGGAAGTGATGCTGAACCTGATCGCCCGCGAGAGCCACATGGACCTGCCGTCAGCCACCGCCGCCGCCATGAAGCAGCTCAAAGGCGGCTACGCCTGCGTGCTGATGAGCCGCACGGCCTTGATCGGCTTCCGCGACCCCAACGGCGTGCGGCCCCTGGTGATCGGCCAGCAGGACCATCCGGCGGGAACGGGCGCCTACGTCATCGCCTCCGAACCCTGTGCGCTGTTCGCGGTGGGCGCCCGGCTGATCCGCGACGTGCTGCCCGGCGAACTGGTCTGGATCGACAAGGACGGCCTGCACAGCCTGATGGTCAATGCGGGCAAACCCACGCCCTGCTCCTTCGAGTGGATCTACTTCGCCCGCTCGGACAGCCGCCTGGACGGCATCGACACCCACGAAAGCCGCATCCGCATGGGCGAGCAACTGGCCCGCGAGTTCCCCGTCGAGGCCGATATCGTGGTGCCGGTGCCGGATTCGGGGATGGGCGCCGCCATCGGTTACGCCCGTGAGAGCGGCATCCCGTTTGATTACGGCCTGTACAAGAACCCCTTTGCCGGGCGCACCTTTCTGGCGCCGACCCAGGCGGCCCGCGACCTGAAGGTGAAGATGAAGCTCTCGCCCACCAGCGCCGTGCGGGGCAAGCGGGTGATTCTGGTCGACGACAGCATCGTGCGCGGCACCACCAGCCGCCAGATCGTGAACCTGCTGCGCGAGGCGGGCGCCACCGAGGTGCATTTCCGGGTGTCGAGTCCGCCGATCAAGCACCCGTGTTTTTACGGCATCGACACCGCCGCCCGCAAGGAACTGGTGTCGAGCACGCACAGCATCGAGCAGATTCGGCAACTGATCGGCGCCGACAGCCTGAGCTTCATCTCGGAAGCCGGGTTGAAGCAGGCCGTGGGCGGCCCCGGCTTATGCCTCGCGTGCTTCAACGGGGAGTACCCGGCAGGGGCGCCACTGCTGAACGATGTGGATAAGTTGGCTTTGGAAGTTTGAGCGGCGGGGCGTGAATTTGTTGTGTAGACTGCCCGCAGATCAGTGGGCAGTCTTTATTTGGAGGATTGGTATGGATGACGTCCCAGCCCCACCCCAGCCGCCGCGCAAGCCGAAGCGCGAAGGCATTCCGCTGGTCCTTGACCTGGACATTCACAAGCGGCTGAAGAAGATTGCCAAGCTGAAGAAAATCTCGCACCAGACGATGCTGAAGCAGTTCGTGGGCGAAAAGTTGTATGAGGCGGAGAAAGGGTTAGGGGTGATCTGAGTGGCAGTCAAAGGTAGTCGAACAATTTCTCGACCATCAGCTTATGAATTCAAGTCGCCAATGCACGTTCCTTATAGTTGGAGTGTGTCTCATGAGGCGTGCTAAAGCACAACGTAGTCAGAGTATAGACAAATCGCAACTCAGCGTGTAAAATTTAATGATACTGTATGAGCCAAACTCTGTCTCCCAATCTCCAAAGCGAAGATGACAACGAAACCCTGCGCTATGAGTCTAAATACGCAAACTTAATATCCTATAATTTAGATATAAACAGAGCTATGGTCAGCTTTCAGTCGAGCAAGCACAGCCCTATACATAGATGGTTTAAGTATAGAGAAGGCTATAGTGAAGCTTTGGTGAAATATTACATTAAAAAACTCAGCGTAAAGCCTGGAAAGTGTCTCGACCCTTTTGCGGGAAGCGGGACTACGGCTTTTGCTTCCAGTCAATTTGGGTTTGATAACACCCTAATAGAATTACTTCCAATCGGAAATTTTATCATAAAAGTCAAGATTTCGGCACACAGCGCGAACCAACTAGAAGTAATATCACATATTAGAAGTTTTATATTAGAAAAGCCTTGGAAAAGATTTGAATACAGTCAAATTAACTATATCAACATAACAAAGAAGGCATTTTCACTAGAAAACGATGTCGAGATAGGAAAATTTCAGACGTACACTAATACATTGCCCAAAATCTTGAAGGATATTTACGATATTGCCTTACTATCGATACTTGAATCAATCTCTTTCACTAGAAAAGATGGCCAGTATCTTAGGTGGGATGCTAGATCAGGGAAATCTCTCGGCAACTTTCATAAGGGTGCAATACTTAGTTTTGAAGAGGCCATAGTAAGTAAGTTAAAAGACATAGCAGATGATTTGGATAAGGAATTCGGCTTATTCGGGGAAATCTACAAGGATAATGACATCGGGAAGATTGACGTTCTAGAAGGCTCATGCCTAAAAATCATGCCACAGCTCAAAGAAGACGATTACGAATTGGTCTTTACATCACCGCCTTATGCAAACAGATATGATTATACACGAACATACGCGCTTGAGCTGGCTTTGCTTGGATGCAATGATGCAGAAATCAAAGAACTCAGGCAAACTATGCTGAGCTGTACTGTAGAAAACAGGAAAAAGAATCTCATCAATATGAATCCGGATTGGCGTGGCCCGTCGGAGTACGCCGAAAACCACCCTTTAGTTGTACAACTCATTAAGCGACTCAACGAAAAGGCTGCACACGGAAATCTTAACAACGTAAATATTATAGGAATGCTTGAAAACTATATCAGAGAAATGGCATGTATTATATACGAGGGCTACAGACTACTTAAAGATGGCGGTTATTTTGTCATGGTTAATGATAACGTCAGATACTCTGGATTAGACATCCCAATAGATCTTATTTTATCCGAGATAGCGTCATATTGCGGATTCAAGGTCGTGCAGATAGATGCACTTCCGATACATAAGGGCAACAGTAGCCAACAAATGGGGGAGCATGGCAAATCATCACTACGCAAATGCGTATATATATGGAGGAAGCCATAATGATATTAGAGGTCGCGGATCTCGTTACGTCGAAAGAAGACTACAAAAAAGGCTTCTTGGAGATCGCACTTATAAAAAGCGAGCATATGAGACCTTATGTGGCGGAAACCCGTAGTTTGGAGGCACTAACAGCAGAAATCGATCTGCCAGAAGATTTGTTGATAGGTGGTAAATTCAGCAATTCGTTGTTGACAGCATATGGAATGTCTACCAAAGCACTCAATTACTTGAAGTTGACCCAAGAAGACGTCCAATTATTATCCAAAGAATTTGTAGAGAATTACTTAACCGATCTCCGGGAATTTAGGACCGAATTTTCGATCAGATACACTATTATTAGAGGAGATACTTTTGGAGGAAAAATGAAGAACTTAATAGGAACTTTGGCAAAAAGAAAAGCCCTGCATTCTATCATGGCAAGTCTCAATGTTCTTGGAATCGATTTTTCCGTGCGTATAAAAGAATCCAAAAAATTCGTCCCCTTCCTCGAATATGAGCTTGTAGATGGAATAGATGCAATACACTGGCACAAAGACGAGTTTATAAGCCGGATTCTACTGTTCGATAAAAGATCTCCAATAGTAAAAACAAATATAGACATTATTCTTATAGAATCAGATAGAGGTTCTATAAAAGAATCTCTTTGCGATGGAGAAAAATATATTGCATGTGGCGAATTAAAAGGCGGAATTGATCCTACTGGATCAGATGAGCATTGGAAAACTGCCAACGAAGCTTTAAGACGAGTAAGAAAAGTAAAGGAATCGATCAATACCTTTTTCATCGGAGCTGCGATTGAAAATCGTGTCGCCGATGAAATAAAACAGCAATTGGAATCAGGTATTCTCACGGCGGCTGCAAACTTGAACCATGACAGTCAGGTAGCTGACCTTTGCAATTGGCTGGTCAGCCTTTAGTACTTCACTCATATGTTGTAAAAAGTATAATTTCTTTGAAGCTTTCTGAAACCACTTGGATTGTCCTCTCTGCCGCCGCATCAAGCGACTGGTAGAGGCGTGGCTGATTCCTCACACCCCCAGGTGCATCCTCACCTTCGCGTCAAGCTCGGCCATCAGGTCGTCAGGCACATGCCCAAGCCGCTTGATCAGGCGGCTGACGTTCGCGGCCCGCATCGCCTCCATCTGCGCTTTGCTGTCGTACCCTAACCCGGTGCGCTGGTTGGGTAACAATAGGTTGGTGATGTACAGCCGCTCCACGTTACTCGTCAGTGGAATGACAATCAGCAGCACGGCGTTGGCGTTGGCGGCGTTGTTGCTCACTACGACGCCGGGGTGAACCTGGCCCGCCTCGCCTTCCCGACCATCTGGACGGTAGTTGATGAGCCAGATGTCGCCGCGCCGGGTGAGCTTCAACCCGCGTCCAGCCCATCGGCGTTGTCGTCGGGGTACTGCTCCAGTCCGGCACGTTGCGCCGCGCCCAACTCAGCGTAGGCGGCGTGCAAGGTCTGGTCGCGAAGGGCGTTGACCGCCGCCGCGAGCGCCGCGCTCCGCGATCCCAGGGCGTGAGCCGCCTGGTACTCGTCAAGGAAGGTTGCCAGCTCTTGCGATAGCGTGGCACTGATTCGCACAGCAGAAGTATTACTCGCCATGCCGTTAGCGTACATATAAAAGCCGCCCAGTCTCCCAGGCGGCCTTCTCTCCCCTCCACGCTCGTTTACGTCGTCACCACCCCCAGGCGGCGTTCCTTCCAGACGCCACGGCTGCCCGCGCTCAGGCCGGGGCGGCGCGGGGTCCGCACGGGGGCGCGGCGAAGGCGGCGTTGCCTGACCGGGCGGCTCATCTGCTCACCATCATTTTGCCGATATTCAAGGTGCCCTTGCCGAGCCTACCGGAGTAGCTGGCGTCGTTTGAAACGGTGGCGGTGGCCTTGAGGGCCTTATACAGCGCCACCACGTCGCGCTTACCACTGGCGATGGCCAGAGCAGCCGCGCCGCTGACCATCGGGGCCGCGAACGAGGTGCCGGTGGCGTTGGTGCGCTGGTTACCGGGGAAGGCGGTGGCCACAGCCTCACCGGGCGCCACCAGGTCGATGCTGGGGCCGTAGGTCGAGAAGCCGGACTTCTTGTCGTCCAGGTTGACGCTGCCCACGCTTATCAGGCCGCCGCCGAGGCTGGCCTGCATGTCACCCGACAAGCGGGCCGGGTAGCTCACGTTCTCGTCACCGGAATTGCCACTGCTGGCCACGACCACCGCGCCGCTGCGGATGGCGCTGCTCACCGCGTCTTTGAGGGCCTGGGAAAACGTGGTGGTGCCCAGCGACAGGTTGATGACCTTGGCACCCTTGGACGCCGCGTCACCGATCGCCATGATGATGTTGGAGAGTTGGCCCGCACCGTTGGGACTGAGCACCCGGTACGGGATGATGGTGGCGTTGGGCGCAACCTGCAAGATGATGCCGGTAACGGCGGTGCCGTGGCCGAAGGACTTGCTGTAGCCGCTGCTGGCCCAGTTCTCCTCCGATGGGTCCTGGTCGTTGCCGATGTAGTCCCAGCCCCAGTTGGTATTCAACTTCCCGGCAAAGGCGAGGTGGTTGACGTCCACACCGGTATCCAGCACCGCGACCATGACACCCTGGCCCAGATGCAGGTCGGCTTTCTGGGCGGTGGCCAGATCGAGCTTGGTCCAGGCCGCCGCGTTGCCAGCCAGGGCACCCATTCCGCCAGTACCGGTCAGGCCGCCCGCCCAGGCCGTCTGTCCACCTGCCCAGGCCGTCTGTCCGCCCGCCCAGGCCGTAAGCCCCTGAGCCTCGGCTTCATCGCTGCCCACGTTGGCCGACAGCGTAAGGTCTGGCTCGGTGGCGACCACAGCCACTGCCTGGGCACGCAGGCTCAGACCGGTCAGGGCCGGGGCAGCCACATTCTGGGACATGGCCAGAAGCTGGGACGTGGCCAGGAGCTGAGCGTAGCCCTCATCTGCGTGCAAGGACAGCACCTTGGCGCCGGGGTAGCGGCTGAGCAGATCGGCTTCGGTGGTGCCTGCCCTGACGCTGACGGTCACGATCTGGGCGGCGGTGCTGGCCTGCTGAGCCTGGGGCGCCGCCGGGAGGGCAGCCTGCTGAGTACCGCAGGAAACGAGCGCCAGGGTCAGCAGCGTGAACTGACCGAGGAATACGAGGGAACTGGGTTTACGCATAAGTGCTCCTTGTTGGGTGAGCGGAGGTCCTCGCCGCGTCGCCGCAACGTCTCCCCCATCCCTACTTCTTGATGTTCATGGTGAGGCCGGTATGTGGCTGCTCTGTGTTTTTTTCGGGGGCATCGGTGGGGGGGTCCATTCCGTCTGGGAGGGCAAAAACCCTGTCAGAAGTCTGTGATGATTGGTCAGTAAGCAGCGCCTGAAGCCGGTGCAGGCTCAGGCGCTGTTCTTGTTTAGAGCAGTACTCCGAATTACGCCACGGGGAAAACAGCCTCCCCGCGCCTCCATTCTGCGTCCTGCTCAGTTAAAACTACTCGCTCCGCTCGGTCATAAAAAGGGTCTTTTTATGACATCTGCTCTAGAGCAGTACTCCGAATTACGCCACGGGGAAAACAGCCTCCCCGCGCCTCCATTCTGCGTCCTGCTCAGTCAAAACTATTCGCTCCGCTCGGTCATAAAAAGGGTCTTTTTATGACATCTGCTCTAGTCGGTCAATCAGGGCACTACAGGCAGATGCGGTCCCGGCCCGTGTGCTTGGCCTCGTAGAGCTTGCTGTCGGCCCGCGAGATCATGCGCTCGTGGTTGGGCACGTCCAGGCCCGCCGTCACGCCTATCGAGAGGCTGACCTTCAGGCCCGGATGCACCTGATCCCAGTCGTAGCTGCGAATGGCGTTGTGGACCCGCTCACACACCCGGCGGCCCTGGTCGAGGCTGGTGCCGGGAAACACGAACAGGAATTCCTCGCCGCCGTAGCGCCCGATGGAGTCGCTGGGGCGGCAGGTCTGGGTAAAGATCTGGGCCACCACCCGCAGCACCTGGTCGCCGCTCAGGTGCGAAAAGGCGTCGTTGATCTGCTTGAAGTGGTCGATGTCCACCATGGCGATGCACAGCAGTTGCGCCGCCGACTTCTGCTGCCAGAACTCGTGCTGCAAGATGCCCTCGATGTGTTTGCGGTTATACAGCCCGGTCAGGCCGTCTTCCGAGAGCTGGCGCTTGAGCAGCCGCGACTGATCTTCGAGCATGTTGACCAGGCCGCTCTTCTCGGCGTTGGCGTGCTCCAGGGCCTCGTTGGCGCTGGCCAGTTCGATGCTGCGGAGCTTGTAGATCTGGGCGTCGGCCTTGGCCCGCTCGACTTCGAGCTGCACCATCAGCGCCCGCGTCTTGAGCGACGCCTCCTTGTTGAAAATATCGAGTTCGACGGCGTGGTGTTTGCGGTAGTAATCGAGCGCCGCCGCCGCGTCGCCGCAGGCCGCACTCAGCTCAGAGAGGCTGCGAAACACCTGCATTTCCAGATCCTTGACACCGAGTTCCTGGGCAAGCCCCAACGCCCTGAGATAGGTGGCCTGAGCATCTGCATCGTTGCTGCGGCCCTGATACACCTGCCCCAGCTCATATAGGCTCCATGCCTGCGACTGCTTGTTGCCTGTGGAAACCGCGTAATTCAGTGCTTTTATCTGCAACGCTTCAGCCAGCTCGTACTGAGCCAGGCGTGAGTGAGCTTTGCCCGCCGTGGACTGGGCCACCGCTTCAAAATGAGGCTGATCGTGGATACGAGCCTGCTCAGCAGCAGTCATAGCCAGCTTTACCGAGCGCCCAAAATCGCCCTGCTCAAAGGCTAGATTCGCTGAACTGCCCAGCGCTACCGTCTCACCAATGTAATCTCCAATTTCCCGGCAGATGGCCAGACTTTCATTGAGGTACTTGCTGGCCTCGACCAGAGAGCGGTTCGTCATAGTGACAGCCCCTAGGTTATGTAAACAGCTCGCCTCACGCTTACGGTCTTTCTGTTCACGGGCAATGTTCAAAACCATCATCAGATGCTCGGTGGCCTGATCGTAATCGGCCAGCGAGTGATAGGCCCCGGCCATGAAGTTGGCGCAGTCAGCCTCCAATGTCAGGTTCCCCAGCGCCACCCCGATGTCTAGTCCACGCACCAGATGTCCCAACGCCTCCTCAAAATCAGACGACATGAAGCGGAACCAACCCAAGTTGCGGTGCGCCAGTCCCAGGAGCAGCTCATCCATGCCTCGTTCAGCACGTCCAAGGGCTTCGGTGGCCAGTTCCTCGGCCTGTTTAGGGTCACTCTGGCGCAGCGACCAGGCCCGCTCGATCAGCTCGGCGAGTTCGCTGTCAGGCGCCAGGGCCGGGGGCGCAGGCAGCACCGGCAGCGCCCTGGGTGGCGCCTGTGGCACGAGCGCCGGGCGCGGCTGGAGCAGGTCGGCCACCGAGCTGAGATTGGAGCCGATCAGCGCGTGCAGCCGCTCGACGATCACGGGGTCGAACTGGGCGCCGGACTGGGCCTGCATCTCCTCCAGGGCCGCCTGAATGGTCCAGGCGGGTTTGTAGAGCCGCACGGTGCTCAGGGCGTCGAACACGTCGGCCACCGAGACGATGCGCCCGGAAATGGGAATATCGGTGCCGGACAGGCGGTTGGGGTAGCCCTTGCCGTCCCAGCGCTCGTGGTGGGTGCGGGCGATCTCCTCGGCCATTCGCAGCAGCGGCGAGGTGCTGCCGCCCAGCACCGTGGCGCCGATTTCCACGTGGGTCTTCATGCGTCCGAATTCTTCGGGGGTGTAGCGGCCTTCCTTGAGCAGCACGCTGTCGGGCACGCCGATCTTGCCGATGTCGTGGAGGCGGGCAGCCCAGCGAATCAGGTCCACCGTTTCGGGCGGCAGTCCCAGCGCCTGGGCCAGATGCGCTGAGAGTTCACCGACGCGGCGGGTGTGCTGGCCGGTCTGGTCGTCGCGGTACTCGGCGGCCATGCCCAGCCGGGTCACGATCTCGATCTGGGCGGCTTCGAGCTGGGCGGTGCGCTGACGCACCATCTCCTCAGCCTGGAGGCGGGCGGTCTGCGAGAGTTCACCGATCTGGCGGTAGGTTTCGGCCTCGCTGCGGGCACGCTCGGCCTCGAAGCGGGCGGTCAGGGTCTGGGCGCGGCGCTCGCTGTTTTCGTTGAACAGTTGCCCGGACAGCGCCTGGTAGGCCCGCAGGGGCGCAAAGGCCGCCGCCAGATCACCGACCGCCTCGAAGCCCTGATACAGCGCCTGGTACACGTCCAGCGCCGATTGCCGCAGGTCGTGGGCGAGTGCGGCGTCCAGCGCCTGGGTCAGCAGCGTGCTCGCCGCCGCTGACTCACCTTCCAGAAAAGCGAGGCGTCCCAGACTGAGCTGGGCGTTGACCCGGCCCTGGAGATCGTCCTCGGCCTCTGATAAGGCCAGCGAGCGGGTCAGCAGCTCACGGGCCTGTCCGTAGTCGCCCATCTCGGCGTAGACCTGGCCCAGATTGTCGGTCAGGTCGATCAGTTCCTGCGAGTTGGCCACCTGCGCCAGTTCCAGGCCGCGCCGCAGGGTCTCGATGGCTTTCGGGTACTGCGCCTGGGCCTTATAGACCAGTCCCAGTTCGCTCAGGGCCGAGAGCTGGGTTTCGGTGTCACCGACCTGGCTGGCCACGTCCAGGCCGCTGAGCAGGTAATCGAGCGCCGGGGCGTACTGGCGCAGCGACAGGTAGGTGTGGCCGATGTTGACCAGGCAGGCGGCGCGGTACTCGGCAGACACAGCGGGGTACTGCACCGAGAGCTGCTGGCACTGAAACAGGGTGGTCAGCGCCTCGGCGTGGTCGCCCAGGGTGACCTGCAACATGCCCAGGTTGTTCAGGCACTCGACCTGCCCGGAGTGGTCGCCCAGCCCGGCCCGCACGAGCGCCTCCTGGCGCAGATGCTCGAGCGCCTGAAGGTACAGCCCCAATCTCTGCTCGGCAGCGATCAGCCGCGAGAGGGCCTCGGCCTGGGCGGCGTCGTCACCGAGCTGGGTGGCCAGGTCCAGGTACTGCCCGGCCACCTGCGCCAGCAGCTCGGCGTCAGCGGCGTCAAGCAGGTGGCGGCTGCGCTGCGAGAGCTGAATCAACTCGGCGCGTCCGGCACTCTCATCCAGCGCTGCCGTGTCCGGCACCGACGCGGCAACCGTGCGCTGGGCGGTGGTCTGGGCCGGAGTCTGGGTTGAGCTGTAGGCGGTCAAAGGCGGCTCAGGGCGCTCAGGGCGTTCAGGGGTAGTCACGAGGGATCACCGCCGTGTCCGGCTGAGGGGTGGTCCGGGTCTGGGTGGTCCGGGTCTGGGTGGTCCGGATTCAGGCGTTCCAGGGCCAGGCGCAGCACCGCCGAGAGGTCGCCCGCCTCGGAGGGGGCCTGAACGTGGCTGACCCGCACGTCGCAGCCGCCGTAAGGCCAGGCCGGGGACGGCGCCGCTTCAAAGCGGGTTACCAGCTCGCTCAGGCGGGAACCCAGCGCGGCGGCTGAGGCGGTGTGAGGCCGTTCCGTGTGAGGCCGCTCCGTGTGAGGCAGTTCCTGGGTCTGACCTGTACTCTGGCCCGGCGTCTGGTGGCCCGGCGTCTGGCCTGAGCGGACCAGGCTGGCCAGCACCGCGCCGCCGAGCCGGTAGAGGCGGTCCTCGGTGCGCAGGGCGCTGCTCAGCGCCGAGGCCAACGAGCGGATCAGGTCGTTGCCTGCCGCGAAGCCCAGCCGCAGATTGACCGCCCTGATGTCGGTGATTTCAAAGAGGCTCAGCGTCAGGGCGCTGGCGTGGCGCTGGCTGTAGGCCAGTTCACCCGTGAGGTCGGCCAGCAGGGCGCGGCGGTTGGGCAGGCCGGTCAGCTCGTCGCTGAGTGCGGCGTGCTCCAGCGTCAGGGTCTGCATCTGGCGCTCGAAGGCCAGCCCGAAGGCCCGCGCCGCTGCGTCGAGCAGCCCCAGGTCGGGCATACCGGCAGGCTGCGCCTCACCGGAGGGCGAGTCGCCCGGCACTTCAGCGGGGAAGTCGGCGGGCAGTTCCAGATACAGGGCGTAGCTCTGGCTGAGGCTGGGCGCCACCGGAATCACCAGCGCCTGGCCACCGCCGGGCAACGCGGCGCGGCGGCTCAGGCGGCGCAGCTCCCCATCCGGACCGGACACCTGGCCCAGCGACCCCCGCAGCGTGAGCGCCAGCGCCTCGGCCTGCCGCTGCACCACACTGCGCAGGTCCAGCCCCTCCGGCGAGACCGCCGCCAGACACTGCACCGGCCCGGCACCGTTCAGGCCAGCAGCGTTCAGGCCAGCAGCGTCCAGACGAGGGCCGTCCAGGCGCCACAGCGCACAGACCGAGGCGCCGCACAGCCGGGCCAGGCCGCTCAGGCCCCGGCTCCAGATGTCATGCAGGCTGGCGGCGCCGCTGAGCTGCTGGGCGAGGTTGTAGAGCGACCTCAGGTCGGCGTTGGCGCGGGCCAGGTCGCGGGTACGGGCCTGGACCCGCGCTTCGAGGTCGTGATTCAGGCTGCGAATCTGGGCCTCGGCGTGCTGGCGACGCAAAATTTCGCCGTTGAGGCGCAGCGCCGGGTTGACCAGTCCGGCCACCGCGTCCAGCGCCGGGCGGACCTCGGTGGACCAGGGCGAGTGAGATTGGGACGGTTGATTCTGGGACGGTTGATTCTGGGACGGCTGGTTCTGGGCGGCGAAGACCAGCAGCGCCCAGGGCTCCTCACCGGGCACGCCGGTGCCGAGGGCCACCACCGCCTGAGCGGGGCCGTCTGCGGGCGCCTGAGTGCCGGGCACTGAGTTTCCGGACGCCGGGCCTCCGGGTGCTGATCCGACTTTCGGGCTCAACGGTTCCGGCCCGGCCTGGGCCAGCCGGGTGCGCGTGGGCAGCGACCACAGCGAGACGCTGCCCACGCCGTACTGCTCCCGCACCAGGTCGTAGACACCCACCATGATGTGTTCCGGGTCGGTGACCTGCAAGATACGCCCGGCCAGCAGGGTCAGCAACCTCGCTTCCGGCGGCAGTTTTTCGAGGTGCGGCTGGGCCACGCCGCTCCCCTCGGCCAGCGGGCAGCGGTAGCCCAGGCCGCGCACGGTCTGCACCGAGCCCTGGCCCAGCCTGGCCCGCAGCCGCTTGACATAGGTGTCCACGATCCGGTCATCGCCGGGGAAATCGAGCCCCCACAGCCGCTCCAGAATGTCGTCGCGGCTAAACAGGCGGCCCCGCGAGCTATACAGCAGCTCGATCAGCAGGTACTCGCGGGCGGTCAGCGTCACGCTGCGGCCATCCAGGTAGGCGGCGCGGCCCCTCAGATCGACGTACAGGCCGGGGACGGCTGCTGGCAGTGCAGTTCCGGACAGCCCAGTTCCAGACAGCCCAGTTCCGGACAGGTCAGTCGCTGCCGCGCCACTCGGCTTCGTCGCCCAGGTCGCCCCGTTGCCCGGCTGCCCACTCACGGCGCCACCTGGCGGCAGTAGGTGCCACCAGACCCGGAGGTCGGCGGCAACAGGCACAGCGGAATAGAAGTCGACATGAGTATGGGGGCGCCGCACAACCGTCGAGGCAGGGCTCGGCCCTCAAAGGTAGACAACGCTTCAATTGTTACCATATTGAACGGCTTCTGACAGCCCTCTCACTCCGGAAGTCGGTGAACTGGCCGCGCCGAGACCGTGCCTGAGCGCGTCGATCTGCTCAGGCACGGTCTCGGCAGGTCGGCTCGCCCGCCAGGACAGCAGGTGTCGTTTTCGCCGGGAACGGGGCCGCCCGGCCTGAGCAGGTGCCGGACCTGGACCGCGCCTGACCGGTGTGGCGCCTGGCCTGGTCAACCCCGTGTCTGGCTCACTCAGTGACCCCGGCGCCGCGCCACCAGTGCGCCGCCTGCACCGGCCAGCAGACCACCGATAGCGGCCAGGCCGACGGTCAGCATCACGCCGGTAGCAGGGTTGGGCGTGGTGCTGTTGCGCAGCGCCGAGGCCACCGCGTACAACTGATTGATGGCGATGACGTTGCTAAACAGCAGCACCAGCGCCGCAATCACCAGCACCACGCCGAGGATGCCCACAATTCTGGAGAGAAGAGTCATGGCGCCATGATAAGCCGCCGGGCCGACATACTTAGGCGCGACACCTCCACCAAAGCCTCAGCGCTTTATGCTGCGGCCATGAACGACAGCCTGCCGCCCTTCCTGTACCGCCTGGAAGCCCAGTACCACGCCCGCGTCTGGGGCAGCCAGCAGCTCAAACGACTTCCGGAGGATCAGACGCCCATCGGGGAAGCCTGGGTCATCGACGAGGGCAACCGGATTGTCGGCGGCCCACACGAAGGCCGTATGCTGCGCGACCTGGTGGCCGAGCTGGGCGACACCCTGCTAGGCCAGGGCGTGTCGCAGCGTTGCGGTGGGCATGGCGCCGGTACGCGCTTTCCGCTGCTCATCAAATTGCTGGCCAGCGCCGAGTGGCTGAGCGTGCAGGTCCACCCCGACGACGCCCAGGCCCGTGAACTGGTCGGCCCCGACGAATTCGGCAAAACCGAAGCCTGGCACATTCTGGAGGCCCAGCCGGGCGCCAGAATTCTGGCCGGAGTCAGGCCCGGCACCTCACCGCAGAGGCTGGCGGCGGCCATTCGCGGCGGCAGCGTCATGGACGTGGCCGAGGAGACAGCCGTGCATTCCGGCGACACGGTGTTCATTCCGGCGGGCACGCTGCACGCGCTGGGGCCGGGGCTGCTGCTCTACGAGGTCCAGCAGACCAGCGACACCACCTACCGCGTCTACGACTGGGACCGCCCTGAGAGCGACGGACGGGCGCTGCACATCGAGCAGTCGGTCAGCGTCACGCGGGCCGATCTGTGTTCTGAAGTCTTGACCTTCCCCAGGCTGGGCAGCGCCGAGGCCGCCACCGTCGCCGAGTGTCCCTACTTCCGGCTGGAGGTGGTCGAGATCGCTGAGGGCGAGCACCTGGCGGCTGAAACCCACAACCTGAGCCTGCACTGCCTGACCGTGCAGCGCGGCGAACTGGAGGTGCTGGCCGGTGCGGGACCGGCTGAGACCGAGCGTCAGATTCTGGGGCCGCTGGGCAGCCTGCTCGTCTCGGCCCACACCGGCTCGTATACCCTGCGGGCCAAAAAAGGCGATGTGCGGGTGCTGCGCTCCAGCCTGCCACCAGCGGAGGTGTAGGGCGCGAAACTCAGCGCCTGAACAACAAGTGGTCTGCACCCGCACATCTGCGCACAACCGGTCTGTCCCCAACCAGTCTGCACCAAACCAGTCTGCACCAAACCAGTTTGTCATCCTGAGCGCAGTGAAGGATCTCGTCGTAGGGCGGCAAAATCGTTTATTCCATTCAGGACGAGGCTGGTCCACAAAACCGGCATCCGGGCGGTCTGGACGTCCCCTGGCGCCGCACTGGGCAGCGCCGCATGGGGAATGTCCGCATCGCCCCTGCACGCAAAGCACTACTCTGCACCTACCTTGATCGACCTCAGCGCCCGTCGCCCGACCCTGACACCCGAACAACTGACGCGCTCGCTCTGTCCGAGTGCGCGTTTTCAGGACGTGCGGTTTCGCACCTACCGGCCCAATCCGGATTTTCCCTCGCAGGCGCAGGCCAGCGCCGCCCTGGAGGCCTTCGCCGCCCGCGCTGCCCAGGGCCACGCCCAGCCCGGCGGCCTGCGACTGTTTCGGCGCCGTCAGCCGGAAGGCCAGGGGATTTACCTCGACGGCGGCTTCGGCGTGGGCAAAACGCACCTGCTGGCCAGCACCTACCACGCGGCCAGCGGCGCTCAGGGGCCGTCTCAGGCTGCGCCGAAGTCCGCTTCAAAGGTTGCCCCAAAGACGGCGCTGATGAGCTTTCAGGACCTGATGTACATTATCGGGGCGCTGGGCATGCTGCGGGCGGTGGAGACCTTCAAGGACCACGCCCTGCTGCTGATCGACGAGTTCGAGCTGGATGATCCGGGCAGCACCCATATGGCCAACACCTTCCTGGCGCAGCTCATGCCGGGCGGCGCGTCGGTGGTCGCCACCAGCAACACCGAAAGCGGCGCACTGGGCCAGGGCCGCTTCAACGCCGCCGACTTTCAGCGCCAGATTCAGGGCATCTCCAGCCGGTTTCTCGCCGTGGGCATCGACGGCCCGGATTACCGCCAGCGCGGCGCGGTTCCCAGCGAAATCATGTCTGACACAGCATTCAGGGCCTGGACCGGGCAGCAGGACTCGGCGACCCTGGCGCTGATCGACTTCCGCGAGCTGGGTCATCTGCTCACCGAAGTCCATCCGTCCCGCTTCGCCCGGCTGCTGGAGGGCGTGCAGGCGCTGAGCGTCAGCGAACTTCGTGAGATGCGCGACCAGAACGTGGCGCTGCGTTTTGTGCATTTCATCGACAAGCTCTACGACCTGGGCATCCGGGCGGCCTTCAGCGGCGCGGCGCTGGACACGCTGTTCGACGAGAGCTACCGGCACGGCGCCTACGCCAAAAAATACAGCCGGGCGCTCTCCAGATTGTCGGAAATGCTGCAAGAATCGCGAGCGAATGCTCAGCAGCGTGCCGATTGACCAGTCTGACTACATCCACTGACCAGGGGTCATGTTCATCTTTTCTAGCCTGGATTACACAGGATGTCCACGTTGGGAGCTTACGATAAGAGAACCAAAGTCCAAGATTTCTTAAGGCAACCGCGCCTGTAAGGGCATCCCCCTTGAGCCTTTGGTCAGGAGCCATCATGAACGAGACTCCATCCGTCACCGAGCAGATGTACTGTGTTTGGGTTCCCGGCACCAGCGACCGCGTTCGCCTGACACTATCAGGCCGCGTCATCGAGTGCAGCCTGTCACTGGTCGCCAAGGTGTTCGGTGCCCGGCGACTCGACGATCTGTACCTGCGGGGCCGCGCCGTGCTGCCTTTCTCGCAGCAGCAACTCGCCCAACTGGCGTAACCCTGCACCGACTTCCGCCGCCCTCTTCCGGGCGGCGTTTTGATGGTGGGGGCTGGTGGCCTGTAGAGAAAGAGGAAGTATAGAGAAAGAGGAAGTCAGGAGCGGGAAGTGGGCTCGGTCTTTTCCCACTTCCCACTCTCCACATCCCACTTCCCTATCCCTGTCCGCCGTACTCTTGAGGGCATGACTCCCCCATTTGATCCGCAGGCCGTCCACGCCGAGCCGCTCAGGTCGCTGCTGCACCATCTGCGCACCCTGGTCGAGATCGAGTCGCCGACTTCCGATCAGAACGCAGTAGCCGCTGTGCAGGACGTGGTGCAGGGCTGGGCCAGCGACCTGGGCGCCGTCTGCCTGAACCTGGACGGCACGCGGCAATTCTTGTTTGGTGAACACAGTCCGGCGACCTCTGCGCTGCTGGTGCTGGCGCACGCCGATACGGTCTGGCCGCACGGCACGCTGGCCCGAATGCCGTTTCGCGTCGAGGGCGATAAGGTCTACGGCCCCGGCAGCTACGACATGAAAGGCGGGATCGTGGGGCTGTTTCACGCGCTGCGGCGTCTGGGCGGCCAGTACCCGGCGGGCGGCATCGAGGTGCTGCTGACCCCCGACGAGGAGACTGGCAGTGAGCGCAGCCAGGGCGTGATCGCAGCGCGTGCCAGGCGTGCCCGCGCCGTGCTGGTGGTCGAGCCTGCCGTGCCGCTCAGCCACGCACTCAAGACCGGGCGCAAGGGCGTGGGCGAGTACCGGCTGAGCTTCAGCGGCCTGGCCGCCCACGCGGGCAGCGCCCCGGAGCAGGGGGCCAGCGCCATCACCGAGGCGGCGCGGCAGGTTCTGGCCGTGCAGGCGCTGGCCGACCCGGCCCTGGGCACGACCCTGAGCGTCGGGCGAATCGAGGGCGGCGGCGCCAGCAACGTCATTCCGGCGCAGGCGAGTTTCGAAGTAGACGTGCGGGTCTCCAGCCTGGCCGAGACGGCGCGAATTGAAACGGCCATCCGCTCGCTCCAGCCGCACGACCACAGGGTCAGCCTTCAGGTCAGCGGCGGCCTCAACCGTCCGCCCTTCGAGCGCGGGGCAGGCACGCTGGCGCTGTTCGAGCAGGCCAGACGCTACGCCGCCGAGGTGGGCTTCGGTTTGCAAGAAGCGGTGGTCGGCGGCGGCTCGGACGGCAACCTGACGGCGCCCATCTGTCCCACCCTCGACGGGCTGGGCGCACCCGGCGACGGCGCCCACGCCGAGCACGAACACATCCGCCTGGACCGCTGGCCAGATCACGTCAGCGTGCTGAGCGCCCTGTTGCGCGGGCTGTAGTTTCGTAGACTGAGACCCAGACTAGAGCAGTACTCCAAATTACGCCACGGGGAAAACAGCCTCCCCGCGCCTCCATTCTGCGTCCTGCTCAATCAAAACTACTCGCTCCGCTCGGTCATAAAAAAGGTCTTTTTATGACATCTGCTCCAAAGATCTACCCACTTCGCAGGAGAATTCACGATGTTCTGGAAAAATCTATTCGGCAACAAGAAGGCCAACAATCCTTACGTGCTCGACGCCGGGCAGGGCGTGTTCCTGGTGCGCGTCCGGACCCTGGCCCACCACGACGAGCTGGAGGTGCGCTTCACCAAGTCGGCCCACATCGGCGCCGCCGAGGAAGGCAACGGTTACGTGCTGCGCAAGCCGATCGTCAGCAACAGCCTGGACCGGGGCGAGATCGCGGTGTTTTTCGACTCGAATTACCGGGTGACGGGCACCGAGGCCCAGGGCGTGGAGTTTATTGCGGTGGGCGAGTGGCCCAAGGACTGAGACCGGCACCCACATAGACCGGCGCCGGGCAGACCATCTGGGCCGTGCTACAACGGTCCGAAGTCCAGTTCAGGCCCCGACCGGTCCGGCTCACCTGAGTCCACGCCGGGCCGCCACTCAGCCCCCAGGAGCCCTATGACCACCCAGAACACGTCAGAGCAGAGCACGTCAGCGCAGAACACGTCAACACAGAACACGTCAACACAGAGCAGCACCGAAAATCTTCACGTCAGCGCCTTCGAGAACGTGCTCAGCCCCCGGCAGCTCAAGGCCGAGTTTCCGATCAGCGCTGCCGCCGAGGCGACGGTGGCGCAGGCACGCATCGCCGTGCGCGACATCCTGCATGGCCGGGACGCTCGCCTGCTGGTGATCGCCGGGCCGTGCAGCATCCACGACTTCGGTCAGGCGCTGGCCTACGCCCACAAGCTGGCCAAATTGCGCCGCGAGGTCCAGGGCGAACTGGAGATCGTGATGCGCGTCTACGTGGACAAACCGCGCACCACCGTCGGCTGGCGCGGCTACCTGACCGACCCTCACCTCAACGGCGCCTACGACTTCAACGGCGGCCTGCGGCGCACCCGCGAGCTGATGCTGGCCCTGGGTGACCTCGGCCTGCCGGTGGCCACCGAACTGCTCGACCCCTTCGTGCCGCAATACCTCTTCGACCTGCTCTCGTGGGTCTGCATCGGGGCGCGTACCGTCGAATCGCAGACGCACCGGGTGATGGCCAGCGCGGTGTCGGCCCCGGTAGGCTTTAAAAACGGGACCGGCGGCAGCCTCAAGATCGCCGTGGACGCGGCGGTGGCGGCCCGCAACCCACACGCCTTTTTTACCATCACCGACGACGCCCGCGCCTGCATCGTGCATACCCTGGGCAACCCCGACGGCCATGTGGTGCTGCGCGGCGGCCAGGCCGGGCCGAATTACAGCGCGGCCTCGGTGGCTGAAACCGCCGCCCTGATGCACGGCGCCCACCTCGACCCCGCCGTGGTCGTCGACTGCTCGCACGCCAACAGCGGCTCGGACTGCGCGCGCCAGCACCTCGTCTGGGCAGACGTGCTGGCCCAGCGCTCGGCAGGCAGTCCGGCCCTGCGCGGCGTGATGATCGAGAGCCACCTGCACGAAGGCAAGCAGAGTATTCCCGCCGACCTGAGCGACTTGCAGTACGGCGTGTCGGTCACCGACGCCTGCATCGGCTGGGACGAGACGGAGCGCCTGTTGCGCGGCGCGGCGAAGCTGAGCTGAACGGATTGACACTGGCGCCCCGGTTGCGGTAACTGGGGCGCGTTACTTTGAGCTGGATATTTGGATGTCGAGCAGTGAAGTTTCAGCCTCTTTGCCAAACAGCAGGTCGATCTTTCATCACTCCAGACCTGTTTACCATGAATGTACCGAAGGATCTGGTGGCTAAACAGCGAGACCTCTCACTACGCTCAAGGTAACATCAGGTTCCGGACAGATGCTTTGGCAAAAGCGCCATCAGTCATGAAACCGACTCTTCATGCACCCTTCTGCACGCCGCTGCGGCGCTCGATCACGTCGGCGATCTCGCGTGCCAGCTCGTGAATCTCGGCTTCATCCGGTCCCTCGACCATCACACGCACCAGGCTCTCGGTGCCGCTGGGGCGCAGGTTGATCCGTCCCCGGCCAGACAGCCTGACCTCGGCGGCCCGCACGGCGGCCTGGACCTCCGGGTCGCGGCTGGCAGCCTGCTTGTCCAAGACGCGAACGTTGAGCAGCGTCTGCGGAAACATCACCAGCTCGTCATGCAGGGCGTCCAGCGTAGTGCCGAGTTGCCGCATGGCCTTCAGAATCAGCAGGGCCGTCAGCACACCGTCACCCGTCGGAGCCACATCCAGAAACAGCACATGTCCACTCTGCTCGCCGCCCAGGTTCAGGCCCTTGGCCTTCATCCGCTCATGCACGTAGCGGTCCCCGACGGCGGTGCGTTCCAGCGCCACGCCGCCGCTGCCCAGCAGCACTTCCAGCGCCATGTTGCTCATGATGGTCGTCACCACACTGCGTTCACCCCGCGCCCGCGCCGCCAGCAGCAGCATGTGGTCGCCGTGAACCTCGTTTCCGCGCGAATCGACGAACAGGCAGCGGTCCGCGTCACCGTCGAAGGCCACGCCCAGGTCATAGGCGCCGCCCTGCACCAACTGTTTCAGGTGCTCCAGGTGGGTGCTGCCGCAGTGGCGGTTGATGTTGTGACCGTCGGGGTTGGTGTAGACCGCAAACACGTCGGCCCCCGCCGCCTGGAAGACGCGGGGCGCGATGCGGTAGGCCGCGCCGTTGGCACAGTCCATGGCGATTCGCAGCCCGGAGAGGTCCGGCGCCTGGGCACGCAGGAAGCTGGAATACCGGCGCTCGGCCTCGGTGTAGTTGGTGACGCTGCCCATCGCCGTGCCGGTCACCGGCGGCAGCTCGGCGACGCGGGCTATGGCCGCCTCCATCTCGGCCTCCAGCGCGTCGCTGAGTTTCTCGCCCGTGGCGCCGAAGAACTTGATGCCGTTGTCCTGGTACGGGTTGTGCGAGGCGCTGATAACGGCCCCCGCGTCGGCGCCGAGTTCACGGGTCAGGTAGCTCACGCCGGGCGTAGGCAGCACGCCCAGGTGGGTCACGCCCACGCCCCGGCTGGTCAGGCCCGCCGCCAGGGCGGCTTCGAGCATGTCGCCGCTCTGGCGGGTGTCCTTGCCGATCACCACGCTGGCGCGTGGATTGCGCTCACGCAGCACCTCACCGGCTGCCGCGCCGAGCGAGAGCACCCAGGCCGGGGTCAGGGGAAACTCGCCCGCCACGGCCCGGATGCCGTCGGTGCCAAAGAATTGCCGCTGGGGAGTGGGGGAAGAAGTCATGGTGAGCATGATAGCGGAGGCAACCGACTACCGAAGCTTACGCAAGGCAATGAAAAAGACCCCCGATTAAGGGGGCCTTCAAAACAGGAAGTGGGTTTAGCGGCCCGTCTTCTCGCCGTAGAAGTTGTA
>NZ_JANYGJ010000078.1 GCF_025362455.1 Deinococcus sp.
AAGCCGTAATACCCGGTGTTGATGGCCTTGCGAGTCTCGTAGAGCAAGTTCAGCAAGGTGTCGGCGCTGGCCTGAGCCCTGAGCGTTGAAGTCTGGTTGACGTAGCGCAGATTGGCCAGGCTGCCGCCACTGACCTGATCGAGCAGACCTCTGACCGAGCAATCGGGAGCGCTGGGCCGCTCGGCGCGTGCCACAGTGGGCACATCGTCGGGGCCGGTGCCGCCGGTGCCTGTGTTGCCGCCGGTGCCTGTGTTGCCGCCCAGCGGCGGCGCGATGACGGTTGGTTGGTTGCAGGCGACGAGCAGGCTCAGCGAGAGCAAGAGCAGGGACCGTTTCATACCTCTGAGTATGAAGGGTTCAGTGCGAAGGGTCCAGTACGGAGGATTCGAGGATGTCCGAAGCGGGGCTTCTCAGCGCGGCGGCTCAGGCGGCATGACGGCGCCGCGCCAGGCGTCCACTCCATTGTTCATGCCGCCGACAGCGCCGCCAGGGCCGAAGCCGCTGCCCGGAATGGCGGCGCCTGGGCCACCGTCGAGCAATTGAGCCACGTCGAGGGCAAAGCCGCGTGACCAGGCGGTGACCGCGATCATCAGGCCGTAGACGGCGGCGATCAGCAGGGTCAGCAGCACGCCGCCGCCGATCAGCAGGGGCGTGGCCTCCTTGAAAGTCCGGCTGCTGGCCGATCTGCTGTCCAGCGTACCGGGAATGGCCGCGAGCACGCCTAGCAGGGCGGCGTAAAACACGACGAAGGCCAGCAGCAGCCCCAGTACCACGATGACGAAAATCAGCCAGCTTCCCACCGTTCTGGCCACCGGGGACAGGGGGGCGCGGCTTCCGCTGGCATGGGCCTCGACGCCCAGGAAAAACCGTTTGATGGCGTTCAGGATCAGCCAGCTCAGGACCACTGTGGGCACGATCTGAATCAGGCTGCCGAAGACCACGAGCACCAGCACCCCCGCCTGACTACCGGCATCCATCTTGCTGCTGGAGTCGAGCAGGCTGCCGAAGAACACCAGCGCCACACCGATGACCAGGCCGAGCAGGCTGCCGACCAGCATGTACCACTGCCAGAAGGTCAGCCACCGGGTAAAACCGCGCGCGTCCGGGCGGCCCTGGTGCGCCGGGTCGGCGGCGTAGCGCTGCACGCCCATGACCGCCCGCCGCGCCATCAGAATGCTGTAGATGTACAGGCCCTGAGCCACCAGAATAATCAGCACATAGAGCCCGCCCAGCCCCAGCAGGCTGCCGAGCTGAGGTACCTTGCCCACGCTGGGCAGCTCCTTGCCGATAGAGCCGCTCAAAAAAACCAGGCTCAGCGCCGCGCCGCCCAGAGACAGCACCGCGAAGAATAGTTGCAAGATCAGCAAGCCGAAGAGCACTGAGGAGATCCGCTTGCCGCGCCGCGCCGCGCCTGTCCGGGCGGCTTCGAGCGAATTGATCGGCGCGTAACCACCAGCCGGGGGCAGGGGAAAGGTCATGGCTCAGTGTGACACGGCGAAGCTCTCAGGTGAGCACCGCCGCACAAGCACTGCCGGGTGAGCACAGGTCGCCCCGCGCAGCCGCTACACTCCACTTCGGCTCCCGCCTACAGCGCGGGGTGGCCGCATTCGAGGAGGGCCGCATGTCCAGCGACCAGCGCACCAGTGAGTACAGCGACCAGCGCATCACAGGAGACCAACCCATCACGACCCCGCCGCCCCGTTCCCGCTACTTCGACCTGATCCTGGGGACGTTCGCCGTGGTGTTGGTCGTCTCCAACCTGGCGAGTACCAAAACTGCCCAGGCCGATCTGGGCATCTGGAAACCCGCCTTCGACGGCGGCACCTTTTTGTTTCCGCTGACCTACGTCTTCGGCGACCTGCTCACCGAGGTCTACGGCTACGCCCGCTCGCGCCGGGTGATCTGGTTCGGCCTGGCCATGAACGTGCTCGCCACGCTGGTCTTCGCCCTGGTGGCCGCCCTGCCCGAAAGTGCCGACAGCCCGACCAAGGGGGCCTTCGGGGTGGTCTTCGCCTTCGCGCCGCGCATTTTGCTGGCCTCGTGCCTGGCCTTCTTCGTGGGTGAGTTCCTGAATTCCTACGTGCTGGCGCGGCTCAAGGTCATCACGCAGGGTAAGCACCTGTGGACGCGCACCATCGGCAGCACCGTGATCGGCCAGGGCGCCGACACGCTGGTGTTCAGCCTGGTCGCCTTCTGGGGCGTGCTGCCCAGCGAGGTGCTGTGGGGCCTGGTGCTGTTCAACTACGTCTACAAGGTGGGGCTGGAAGTGGTGCTCACCCCCGTGACCTACGCCGTCGTGCGCGAGCTCAAGCGGGCCGAGGGTGTGGACGTGTATGACCGGCACACCGATTTCAATCCGTTTCGGTTGTAGGGCGATGGGGCGTGTCTGGGCTGGATTTGACGCTGGCGTTTGAGTTGCGTTGGTGGAGCTTCAGCACTGTGCGAATGCGAATGCACTGTGCGAATGCGTCTGCACCTCCACCCCCCAGCGGGCAGGCCCTTCGTCGTGAACGGACTGTCGTCATGAGCGGACACCCATGAGGGTGCCATTCCTCCCCATGAGGACGCCTGCCCGCCCCTCACCTCTCATGCCGAATCAACGTGTCAATAGAACCTTGGAGGGGGTTTGCGCTCCGCTGAGGATGGTACTTCCCATTCGTCCCAGTTGCTCAATACTTTCCCGCGTTCTCCACATCGTGGCCGGTCACGTAGGGTGCCCGTGCTCCGCAATTGCACATAACTGACTTCGCTGGAATATGTTGGTCTACCCCAGTCAAAAACGCTCACTGGGCGCTATCTTTCGGCTCCCTTTTCAGGGGGGCTCCCGCGCAGCGGGTGGGGGGTTGTACCTGGCAACTCCTGAAATTCCTGCTAAGACCCACCCCTTCGCCTTTCCCACAACCCACTCCCCACAACCCACAACTCAAACGCCCTATCCTGCTCTCCATGCTGGCCTGGATTCTCGTCGGTGGGCGCCTGACCCTCACGCCTGCCCTGAAGGCGCTGCGGCGTCCGCAACTGGTGATCGCCGCCGACGGGGGCGCCCGGCACGCGGCGGCGCTGGGTGTGTGGGTGGACGCCTGGGTGGGCGACTTCGATTCCTCTGACGGCGTATATCTGGACGCGCCGCGTGAGGTGCATCCCGCCGCCAAGGACAGCACCGACGCCGAGCTGGCCACTGAACTGGCGTTGCGGCGCGGCGCCACCGAGCTGGGCTTCATCGGGGCCTTCGGAGGGCGCTTCGATCACGCCTTCGCGCTGGCGCTGGGGGCCTGGCGGCTGAGCGCTCAGGGCACGCCGAGCTGGCTGTACAGCGGCGACGAGGCGGGCTATCCGCTGCTGCCGGGGCGGGTGCTGAGCCTGGAGCTGCGAGCCGGGCAGACCTTCAGCGTGCTGGCGGCCTCGGATCTGACGGGGCTGAGCCTGCGCGGCGCCCGCTGGGCAGTCAGGGAGCTGGATGTGCCCCTGGGCAGCGGCTGGACGCTCAGCAACGAGGCAGTGGGCGGCAAGCTCGAAGCCGAGCTGGAAACCGGCGTGGCCCTGCTCACGGTGCTGGAAGGGGAAGTATCGGCGCTGCCCCCCACGCTGCAACTTCCCTGACCCTCCCTGCGTATCTGTACCTATGAACGCGAGGCGTGGATGCGGGTGCGGCTGCGGTGGCCTGCTGGTGGTCATGATCGCCCTGGTGGCGGCAGGGTATTTTTTCGTCTACCGCCCGATTATCAATTTTGTAGACGGCTGGCGCGTGCCCGCACGAAGCGCCCAGTTGCCCAGGCCCAGCGGCAACCTGAACGCGCCGATCTCCCGCAGCGAGGTCGAGCAATTCGTGCGGGTCCGGCGCCTGGAACGCAAGGCACTGGGCGGCAGCTTTGGCAGCGCCCAGAGCATCCTGAACGACATTCAAAACGGTCAGACGCCGAGCTTCTGGCAGTTTGCCGGGGCGATGCGCGATCTGGGGACTTCGGTGGGGGCGGCGCGTCAGGCGCAGGTCGCCGGGCTGATCGGGCAAAACCTCAGCCGCGAGCGCTACAACGTCATCGCCGCCGGGGTCAACCGCTCGCTGGGCGTGCCGGAAGTGGATTTCGGCAAAATCGCCAGCGATATCAAGAGTGGCAGGGTGCCGGACATCGACACCAGCGTGAGCACTGGCGCCGACCCGCAGACGGTCAAGCTGATAGAGCCGTTCAAAACCGAACTGACGGCCACCGCCGCGCTGGGGCTGCTCGGCCTGTAGCTGAAATGTAGTTGAAATGACGTTTGTGTACTGGAGCATGACTATGAATCCGCTCAATTCGCGTGGCAAGTCGCCTGCGCTGCGCCCAGCAGGATGCGCTGGCCTGGGCTTGCTGGCCCTGGGACTGATCGGCGGCGGGCTGTACTGGCTGGCTCAGACCTTCGGCTACCAGTCCAACGACGCCAACCTGCCGTTCGCCCTGATCTTCGCCTCGGCCCTGCTGGGCGTGGCGGCCCTGCTGCCCCGGCGTCTCCGGCGCCGCCTGAGTATCCGCCTCCTCCGAAGCTGGCGACGACGCCGCTGAACCGTCCAGCCTGATCTTTCCCCACCAGCCACCAGCCCCACCAGCCACCAGCCACAGGCCACAAGCCCCAGGAGTCTCACCATGACGCAAGAATCCGCCCCGCCCGTGTCCCCTTCCGTTTCCCCGTTGCGCCCGCCGCGTCCCGGTATGCCGCTCAGTGGTGTGCTGCGCTGGGTCGCGCTGGGCGTGGCCGCATTGATCGTCGTCAGCGTCCTGATGAGCAGTGTGCAGGTCATCGGCCCCGGCCAGATCGGGCTGAAGTTCAACAAGGCGGGCAGCGCACGCGGCCTGTCGAATACCGATGTGGTGTCGGGCTACGTGCTGGTCAACCCGCTCACCACCGAGATCGTGACCTATCCGCGCGCCCAGCAGAGCTATTCGTGGACCAAAAGCCCCACCGAGGGCAGTAACGGTGACGAGTCGTTCACCTTCAACACCTCCGATCAGGTGACGCTCAACGGTGACGTGAACTTCGGCTACCAGATCAATGCCGAGGAGGCGCCCAATATCTACATCCGCTTCGGGCCGGACGTGAGCGTGATTACCCACAACTACATCCGCAGCGTGGTGCGCAACGCCATTACCCGCCAGGCGTCGAACTACAACGCGGGCGACCTGCTCGGCAGGCAGCGCAGCCAGTTCGAGGACGCGGCCCAGAAGGAAGTCGAGGCCGACCTCAGCCCGCTGTTCGTGGTTCGCAACTTCAGTTTCATCGGCGAGCTGCGCGCCCCGGAGGCCATCGTGCAGAGCATCAACGCCAAGTTCGCCGCGCAGCAGTCGGCCATTCAGGCCGAGAACAAGGTCAAGCAGAGTACCGCCGAGGCCCAGCAGGAGGTCGCCAAGGCCAGGGGCGAGGCCCAGTCCATTTTGCTGCGTGCTCAGGCCCAGGCGCAGGCCAACAAGGTGCTGGCCGCCTCGCTGACGCCGGAGCTGGTGCAGAACAAGCAGATCGAAAAGTGGAACGGCGTGTTGCCTACCGTCTCAGGCGGCTCTGGCAGCGGCTTCCTGATCAATCTGCCTGCCAAGGCGGAGGCGGCAGTGCCCGTAGCGAGCGAGGCGCCCGTCAAGGCTGCCAAACCGTAACGTCCCCACCCGTCACGCCAGGCGGCTTCGCTCCGTCCCCCACACGGTTCCCTTTTGCCCGACAGGCACACGCTAGACTCCGGCCACTATGGATACCTATGACGTTGTAATCATCGGCGGTGGCCCTGGCGGCTACGTGGCGGCTATCCGCGCCGCGCAACTGGGGCTGAGCGTGGCCTGCATCGACGCCTTTACCCGTGACGGCAAGCCCTCGCTGGGCGGCACCTGCCTGAACATCGGCTGCATTCCCAGCAAGGCGCTGCTCGACAGCTCTGAAAAATTCGAGATGATCAACCATGAAGCCGCCGAGCACGGCATTCTGGTCGAGGGCGCCAAGATCGATTTGGGCAGGATGCTGGGCCGCAAAGCCAGCGTCGTGGACAAGCTGACCGGCGGCGTGGCCTACCTGTTCAAGAAGAACAAGGTCAGGAGTTATCACGGCCTGGGCAAACTGCTCCGGCAGGACGAGGGCCAGTGGGTCGTCGGCGTCGAGGGCAGTGAGTCCAGTGAACTCAGGGCCAAAAACGTCATCGTGGCGACGGGCAGCAGTCCACGGGCGCTGGCGCTGGCCCCCTTTGGCGGCAATATCGTCGAGAACAGCGGCGCCCTGGAGTTCAGCGCCGTGCCGCAGAAACTCGGCGTCATCGGCGCGGGCGTCATCGGCGTCGAGCTGGGCAGCGTCTGGCGGCGGCTGGGGGCCAGTGTCACGGTGCTCGAAGCCCTGCCCGGCTTCCTGATGAGCGCCGATCCCGCCGTGGCCAAGGAAGCCCTCAAGCAGTTCCAGAAGCAGGGGCTGGATTTTCACTTCAGCGTGGGTATCACGGCCGTGCAGGACGACGGCCACAAGGTCCACGTCAGCTACCAGGAGGGCGGCCAGACGGTGAGCGCCGAATATGACAAGCTGATCGTCAGCGTCGGGCGGCTGCCGCACACGGCGGGTCTGGGTGCCGAGGCGGTGGGCCTGGACCTCGACGAGCGCGGTTTTGTCAAGATCGACAGCCACTACCACACCAATCTGCCGAACGTCTACGCCATCGGTGACGTGGTGGGCGGCGCCATGCTGGCCCACAAAGCCGAGGACGAGGGCGTGGCGGTGGCCGAGATCCTGGCCGGGCAGTCCGGGCACGTCAACTACGACGTGATTCCCTGGGTGATCTACACCTCGCCGGAAATCGCCTGGGCCGGGCTCACAGAAGCCGCCGCCAAGGAGAAGGGCCTGACTGTGCGCAGCGGCCAGTTTCCCTTCAGCGCCAACGGGCGGGCGCTGGGGCACAACGACACGCGGGGCTTTGTCAAGGTCATCGCCGACGCGGCCACCGACCGGGTGATCGGCGTGCATATGGTCGGCCCCAATGTCTCCGAGCTGATCGCTGAGGCCGTGGTGCTGATGGAATTCGGTGGCAGCGCCGAGGACCTGGGCCGCATCGTCCACGCCCACCCGACCCTCAGCGAAGCGGTCAAAGAAGCGGCGATGGGCGTCAGTAAAATGGCGATTCACATGTGAGATCAGAGTTGGACAGACGGCGCCGCCCCTGCGTGTTCAGGGCGGCGCCGTCTGCTACGGTTTATTCTGCCGCGCCTCACTTCGCCTTGAAGGTCATGGTGTCAAGCATCTGGTCGAAGCTGCCGGTCTGGGCGGCGCTGGCGTTCAGGGCGTTGGTCATCTGCATCTGGTAGAGAAATTTCGGCCCGGCCCCGAACCAGATGCGGGTGCCCACCTTGACGCCGCTGGCCCTGACCAGCATGGTGTAGCGCCGCTCGACGCCTTTGACGCCGCCCACCGTGCGCGGCTTCTCGCTCAGCAACGTCAGGGTCAGCCGCCCGCCAGTCGCGGCGACGCCCTCGACCCCGGCGATAAAGGCCCTCAGGTCACTGGCCGACGCCTGGCGCCCCAGCGGCGCGGCGAACAGCACCAGCGCCACCGGCGGCGGTGAGCCGGGCGCCGTGACGGAAGCGCTCTGAGCTGGCCCCGGCAGCCGGGTCTGGGTCCAGAGCGCGGGCACCTCGGCCTGGAGCGGCAGCTCGACCTTGAGGGGCGCGGCGTGCGCGGCGCAGAGCAGGCCAAGAAGAATGAGGGGCGTGAGCCTGGGCAGACGGAACATGACGTTACTCTACGCCGCGTCCGGCGTTGAGCGTTCCTGATCAGGTCGCCGGAAGCTGGCTGCTGGTCGCCCTGCACGGGCCTGAGTTGCCGGGCTGGAGGTCTGGACCACACGGCTCACCTGCTGCCTCCGGGTTCGGCCCTGACTGGGACGCCAGAACGCCTTCCCCGTCCCATTTCTGCCCGTCCTGTAGCCCAGGGGGTGGGCAGCGCCGCCATTAACCTCTAGACTGGTTCTCAACGCGCCGAGACTTGAAAAGCTCCGCAGGAGAGCGCCCAGGAGGTCTAGCATGACGATCATCGACCAACCCCAAACTGACCAGACACAGACCGACCAGACACAGACTGACCAGACACAGAC
>NZ_JANYGJ010000129.1 GCF_025362455.1 Deinococcus sp.
CTCAGTCCCGGCTGATGACATGCACGTCCACGTTGCGGGTGCCGCGCAGCACGGCTTTGATGATGTCGCCGCGCCACAGCTCGGTCCAGCGCGAACGGCTGGTCTCGCCCATCACGACCTGGCTGGCGTTGCTGGCTTGCAGGTAGCCGATCAGCGTCGCCGCCACGCCCCCCGCGTCGTCCAGCACGCTGAACTGGCCGCCCAGGGCGCCGGTCAGCAGGCGGTAGGTGTCGAGGAGTCTCGACTGCTGGGCGCTGACCTGCTGACCGCGCACGGTGATGACATGCAGCTCGCCGTGCAGCCGCTCTGAAAGCTGGCCGCCGCGCCGGATCAGCCGCCCGGCGTTTTCCTCGGCACTGACGGCGACCACGATGACCTCGTGGGCGCCCGGCTCGCCCTGCGGCGCGTCGCGCTCGACGACGTTGGCGACCTGCCGCAGCGCGATCTCCCGCAGCGCGGTTAGGTTGGCGGTGGTAAAAAAATTGCCCAGCGCCTGATCCACCTTCTCCGGGCCGTAGACCTTGCCAGCGGCCAGCCTGGCCCGCAGGTCCACCGGCGTCAGGTCGATCAGCACCAGCTCGTCGGCCTGTGCCAGCACCCGGTCGGGCACCCGTTCGCGCACCTGCACGCCGGTCAGCCGGGCCACCGTGTCGTGCAGCGATTCGAGGTGCTGCACGTTCATGGTCGAGAGGACATCGATGCCCGCGTCCAGCAGCACCTCCACGTCTTCCCAGCGCTTCTCCCGCTGGCTGCCCGGCGCGTTGGAATGGGCCAGCTCGTCGACCAGCACCAGATACGGGCGCCGGGCCAGCAGGCCGTCCACGTCCAGCTCCTCGAAGGTGGCCTGGCCGCGCATGATCTGGCGGCGCGCGAAGACCGGCAACCCCGCCGCCGCCGCGATGGTCTCACTGCGTCCGTGCGTCTCCAGCACGCCGATGAGGGCGTCCTCGCCGCGTTCCAGTCGCTCGCGGAGTTCACCCAGCGCCCGGTAGGTCTTGCCGACGCCCGCCGCCATGCCGATAAAGACTTTATGGACGCCCCGGTGCCCGCCGCTGTGTCCCGGTCTGCGCCCCGGCAAGCTGAGCAGCACCGGCGAGGCAGGTCCGGAGGGGTTGGAGTCGGCGCTCGACATCAGAAGAACAGCAGATTACGGCTTGGCCGCGTCGAGCGCCAGGTTCAGCTCCAGCACGTTGACGCGGGGCTGCCCCAGGCCGCTTTCGGTGGCGGCGCTCACGGCTGAGCGGACCTGCTCGGCGCTGAGGTTGCGGGCCTTCGCCACGCGCTCGACCTGAATCGCGGCGCCCTGGGGCGAGATGTGCGGATCGAGCCCGCTGCCCGACGCCGTGACCAGATCGGCGGGAATCTGCGGCGCCTGCACGCCCTCGCGCCCGGCAATCGCCGCCGAGTCCGCCTGCACCCGCTTACGCAACGCCGGGTTGCTGCCCGCCAGATTCGAGCCGCTGGCAGCACGGGGGTCGTAGCCGCTGCCCGCCGCGCTGGGCCGCCCGATGAAGTACCGCTCAGCGCTGAAGGTCTGCCCGATCAGCGCTGAGCCGACCACCTTGCCGTTCTGGACGATCAGACTGCCGTTCGCCTGCGCTGGAAACAGTGCGCCGCCGATCAGCGTGGTGACGGTGGGGTACAGCAGCCCGCCCAGCGCGAAGGTCAGCGCCGTGAACGTCAGCCAGGTGCGGACCGAGCCGCCGGAGGAGTCGAAGGCGGGGGTGGGGGTGGATTCGTTGGAAGTGGTCATGGTGAGTCCTTGTTGGGAAGTAGGAAGTAGGAAGTAGGGAGTGGGAAAAGATGGGCTTTGGCAATCACAGAGGAAGGACAGCACGTCAGCAAATTGATCCTCAGTTACCCCAGTAGGGCGGTTCTGACCCCTCTACCTGTGGGAGAGGGGCGCTGCGCAGCAGCGGGGTGAGGGAAAGTGAGCGCCAGCTCATGCCCTTCCCACTCCCCACTTCCCCGCTCAGCTCAGATGCAGCACGCTCAGCAACAGATCAATCGCCTTGATGCCCACGAACGGCAACACGATGCCGCCCAGGCCGTAGATCAGCAGGTTGCGGGCTAGCAGGCTGTCGGCGCTGCCGGGCGTGTACTTGACGCCGCGCAGGGCCAGCGGAATCAGGGCCGGAATCACCAGCGCGTTGAAGATCACGGCGCTGAGGATGGCCGAGTTGGCGCTGTGCAGCCGCATCACGTTCAGCACGCTCAGGGCCGGAAACACCGAGATGAACAGGGCGGGCAGGATGGCGAAGTACTTGGCCACGTCGTTGGCGATGCTGAACGTGGTCAGCGAGCCGCGTGTAATCAGGAGCTGCTTGCCGATCTCCACGACCTCGATCAGCTTGGTGGGGTCCGAGTCGAGGTCCACCATGTTGCCCGCTTCCTTGGCGGCCTGGGTGCCGCTGTTCATGGCCAGGCCCACGTCGGCCTGGGCCAGCGCCGGGGCGTCGTTGGTGCCGTCGCCCATCATGGCGACCAGCTTGCCCGCCGCCTGTTCGTCACGGATCATCTGGAGCTTGTCTTCGGGGGTCGCCTCGGCCAGAAAGCCGTCCACGCCCGCCAGTTTGGCGATGGCCTCGGCGGTCAGCGGGTTGTCGCCGGTAATCATCACCGTGCGCAGGCCCATCCGCCGCAGTTGTGCGAAGCGCTCGGTCATGCCCGGCTTCACGATGTCGGACAGCGCCACCACGCCCAGCACGCGGGCCTCGGAGCGGTCCACCTGCATGACGGTCAGCGGCGTGCCGCCCGCGCGGGCGATCTCGTCGGTGAGAGTTTGCAACTCGCTGCCGGTCTTGCCACCCAGTTCCGTCACGAAGCGGGCGATGCGGTCCGAGGCGCCCTTGCGGATGCTGACGCGCCCGCCCGCTGCATCAAAATCCACGCCGCTCATGCGCGTCTGCGCCGTGAACTCGATGAATTCCGGGTTGACGGGTGCTTCCGGAGTGACACCCAGACTGCGGGCCAGCGCCACGATGCTCTTGCCCTCCGGCGTCGGGTCGGATAGGGAAGACAGCGCGGCGGCGTGGATCAGGTCGCGCTCGTTCACCCCACTCAATGGCGCGAAGCGGGTCGCCTGGCGGTTGCCGATGGTGATGGTGCCGGTTTTGTCGAGCAGCAAAATATCCACGTCGCCCGCGACTTCCACCGCCTTGCCGCTCTTGGCGATGACGTTGGCCTGCAAAGCCCGGTCCATCCCCGCGATGCCGATGGCGGGCAGCAGGCCCCCGATGGTCGTGGGGATCAGGCAGACCAGCAGCGCGACCAGGGTGGTGACACTGACGGTGGCGCCCACGAAGCTGCTCAGCGCGGGCAGGGTCGCCACCACAAACACGAACACCAGCGTCAGGGCGGTGAGCAGAATGCTCAGCGCGATCTCGTTGGGCGTCTTCTGGCGGCTGGCGCCCTCGACCAGCGCGATCATCCGGTCTAAGAAACTCTCGCCCGGCTGCGAGGTGATCTCCACCACGATGCGGTCAGACAGGACTTTGGTGCCGCCGGTCACGCCGCTGTGGTCGGTTCCGGCCTCGCGGATTACCGGGGCGCTCTCGCCGGTAATGGCGCTCTCGTCCACGGTGGCGATGCCCTCCACGATCTCGCCGTCGCCGGGAATGAACTCGCCGGTCTCGACGATGACCCGGTCGCCCCTGACCAGCTTGTCGGAGCTGACCTGAGTGCCGCCTTGCTTGCGGGCCAGCGTGCCCACACGGGCGGCCCGCAGCGAGGCGGCCTGGGCCTTGCCACGCGCCTCGGCCAGCCCCTCGGCGAAGTTGGCGAAGACGTTGGTGAGCAGCAGCAGCAGCGCGATGGTCAGCTCGTAGCCGAAGGCTTTGCCGGTCACGATATTGGCGACGGCGATATAGAGCGTCAGGAAGGCGCCGAGTTCGACCACGAACATCACCGGGTTGCGAATGGTGCTGCGCGGATCGAGCTTGGTAAAGGCCGCCCGGACGGCGGGGCGCATGAACTCCGGGGCGAAGATGTTCCTGGGCCGGTTCTTGCTGGCGGCGCTCTGGGTCGGGATGGCGGTCATTTGGAGGCTCCATTGAGGACGAGCTGGGGTGGAGTGGGCCTGGTCTGAGCAGGTCGGGTCGCTGCCGGGGTCGTGACCGGCTTGACGCTGCCGACCAGGTGCTCGCTGACGCCGCCCAGCACCAGCGCGGGCGCGAAGTTGAGCAGTTGCAGCAGCAGCATCACCGTCAGCAGCGTGGTGGCGAACACGGGCGTATCGACCCGCAGCGTGCCAGACGTTTCTGGCGAGACTTTCTTGACGCTCAGCAGCCCGGCAATCGCCAGCGGCCCGATGATCGGCAGGTAGCGGGCCAGGATCAGTTCACAGGCGCCCGCGACGTTGTACCAGACGCTGCTGCCCGTGCCCAGGCCCGCGAAGGCCGAGCCGTTGTTGGCGTACATCGAGTTGAAGGCGTAGAGCACTTCCGAGAGGCCGTGAAAGCCGGGATTTAGGTTGGCCGTCAGGCTCGGCGTCGCCAGGCTGAACGCCGTCAATCCCAGGATCAGCAGCGGCTGAAGCAAAATCACGATCGAGGCGATCTTCATCTCGCGCACCTCGATCTTGCGCCCGAACAGCTCCGGCGTGCGCCCGACCATCAACCCGGCGATGAACACGGTCAGCACCACGAACACGAACATGTTGATGAAGCCCACGCCCACGCCGCCATAGATGTCGTTCAGGAACATGCTGATCTGCGCAGTCACTCCGCCCAGCGCCGAGAACGAGTCGTGCATGCCGTTGACCGAGCCGTTGCTGGTGCCGGTGGTCAGCGCGGCCCACAGCGCCGTGGCGTCGCTGCCGAAGCGCACCTCCTTGCCTTCCAGGTTGCCTCCGGCGGCGGCCAGCCCGGCCAGCGCCGGGTTGCTGGCCCGCTCGGCCATGACGGCGGCGAAGGTCAGCGCCGCCGACATGACCGACATGATGCCCATTATCATGACGCCGAAGCGCGGGCGGCGCAAAAAGGCGCCCAGCGCGAAAATAAGGGCCACCGGAATCAAAATAATGGAGATGCACTGGATCAGATTGCTCAGGGGCGTGGGGTTCTCCAGCGGGGTGGCGGAGTTCGGGCCGTACCAGCCGCCGCCGTTGGTGCCGATCTGCTTGATGGCGACCAGCGCGGCGACCGGGCCGACCGGGATGGTCTGGGTGCTGACGGTGGTGGCTTCCTTGTCGACTGTGATGGTCTGGGCTTCGACCAGGTTGGCCGTTTTAGCACTGCTGAAGGTACTCGGTACACCCTGCCAGGTCAGCAGCAACGCCACCACGAAGGCGACGGGCACCAGCAGGCGGGTGCTCAGCCGAGTCACGTCCACCCAGTAGTTGCCGAGGTTCCCGGCCTGGGGCTGACCGTCCCTGCCCGCCTGGCCGCCCATCAGCCCGCGCAGCAGCGCGAACATGACCGCCATGCCCGCCGCCGGGGTCATAACCTGAAGCGCCGTGATGCCCACCATCTGCGAGAGGTAGCTCAGTTGCGACTGGCCCGAATAATTCTGCCAGTTGGTGTTGGTGATGAAGCTGGCCGCCGTATTCAGGGACAGCCACCAGGGCATGTTCGCCACCTTGTCGGGGTTGAGCGGCAGGGTGCCCTGAAAGGCGAAGATCAGCAAGGCGATCAGGCCCACGAACAGGTTCGAGAACAGCAGCGCCTTGGCGTAGCCCTGCCAGGTCATGCCCTGGGCGCTGCCGTCGGCGTTGAACCGGACGCCCAGCAGGCGGTAGAAGGAGCGTTCGACGGGGTTCAGGACATCGCTGAAGGTGCCTTCGCCGCGCATGAAGCGGGCGATGTACAGCCCCAGCGGCCAGGCCAGCAGCAGCACGGTGGCGTAGGTCAGGAAGATGGTCACAGGTGTTCGACGCCTCTGATGAACAGGGCGCACAGCAAAAACAGTCCGGCCAGGATGCCCAGGCCCAGGAGAATGTCCATCAGCCCAGCCCCCTCAAAACTTCTCCGGCCTCAGCAGCGCGTACAGCAGATACACGGTCAGGGTCAGCACCAGCACGAGCAGAAAGACGTTCATGAGCGCCATGCTGCGCCCCGCCTGATCCCAGGGGCAGTCGTCTTCCGGCTATCTTCATTGGCCATCTGGCCAGCCGTGTCGGCCTGAGTGGGGCGCTAGGCTAAGCAGGTTGTGAGTACCTCTCGTTCCCTGTCCCTGTCCCGGCTGAGCGCTGCCCGCCGCCCGTCCATCCGCTTCGTGAGCTGGCTGAGCGCCGCGCTGAGCCTGGGCATTATCGTCCTCGACGCGCTGACGCCCGCTGAACTGGTCATCGGGACGCTGCTGAGCGCTCCGGTGGCCCTCTCGGCGCTGGGGGGCAGCCGCCGCCTGACCTGGAGCATGGTGGGCCTGGCGCTGGCGGGCAACCTGCTGGCGGGCGTCATCAACCTGAGCCGGGATGGGTACAGCGCCGTGGCCCTGGCCAACCGGGCGGTGAGCATGCTGGCCGCGCTGCTGGTCGGCGCACTGACCCTCAGATCGCAGGAAGCCTCCTGGCGGGCCGCCCGGCTCTCGGAGGAGGAGCGCCGCCTGGCCCGTGAACGCAGCCTGCGGGTGCTGATCGAGGCGCTGAGCGGGCCGTATGGCCGCGCCGAGTTCGTGCGCCGCGCTGCCCAGGCGCTGCGTGAACTCAGTCAGGCCGAGTCGGTGGAGATCGGCATGGTGCGCCGGGCGGTCATGAGCGAGCCGCACGCCGTCTGGCCGCAGGGCGCGGGGCACCTGGGCCAGCGGCTCCCGCTCGAATACCTCTCCAAACCCGGCTCGGCGCAGCTCCTGTGGGGCGCGTCGGGCGGCGACGTCTGGCTGGCCCGGCTGGGCCGCCCCGGCGACGAGCTGCTGGCGCTGCTGCGCTCGCCCCAGGCCGCCCCCGAACTGCTCAGCGAGGCCATTCAGATCACAGGGCCGCTGCTGGAGCGGGCCACATTGATCGACGACTTGGCCGCCAAGCAGCACCAGCTCGCCGAGCAGGGCGAACGGATGCGCGACCTGATCTACGCCTTTAGCCACGACCTGCGCACGCCGCTGATGGCCAATGCCCTGAACATCCAGATGGCGCTGCGCGGCGCCTATGGCCCGCTGCCCGGCGAGTACCTCCGGACGCTGGAAAACGGCCTGGAGGCCAACGAAACCCTGCTCTCGCTGGCCGATCAGTTGCTGCTGCTGGCCAAGTACGAGGGCGGTGAGCGTGAGGAGCTGCTCAGCCTGGACCTGGAAGCGTTGACCTTGAGCGTCCTGACGCAGTTTGGAGCCCAGGCCGGGGCGCGGGACGTCACCTTCCGGACCGAGCTGGAACCCCTGCACGTCTGCGCCAACCGTTTCGACCTGCGCCGGGCCATCCAGAACCTGCTGGAGAACGCCGTGAAGTTCAGCCCACCCGGCACAACCATCGAGCTGAGCCTCAAATCTGAAGACGGCCAGGCGGTGCTGATGGTCGCCGACGAGGGGCCGGGCGTGCCGGAGAGCCGACTGCCTGCCCTGTTCCAGCGCTTCCGGGGCGGTGGGGCCGGGGCGGGCAGCGGGCTGGGTCTGTACCTGACCCGCCGCATCATGGAGGCGCACGGCGGTCAGGTCTCGTATGTCCGGGCGCTGCCGCCGCTGACGCCCACGCCGCGCAGCCTGTTTTCACTGAGCCTGCCCCTGGAGGGTTCCCCGTGACCGGTCCGACTGGCGCCCTGCCCAGCGACACCTTGCCTATCCGCATCTTGCTGGTCGAGGACCACAGCTTCACCCGCGACGGCTTGCGGGCCGCCATCAACCTGGAACGCGACCTGCGCGTGGTCGCCGAGGCCCGCAGCGGCGAGGAGGGCCTGGAGGCGCTGGAACACTTCGAGGTCGATGTGGCGGTGCTCGACATCGGTCTGCCCGGCATCGACGGCATCCAGACCACCGCCGAGATCAAGAAGCGCTACCCGGCGGTGCGGGTGGTCATGCTCACCGCCCACGATCTGCGCCAGGAGGTCTTCGCGGCGCTGGCTTCGGGTGCCGACGCCTACAGCCTCAAGAGCGGTCGCCCCGAATTGCTGCTGCTGGCCATCCGCGCCGCCGCCGCCGGAAGCGCCTACCTCGACCCGGCGGTGGCCGCACACGTCATGGGCGTGGTCCGGTTGCCCGGCACGTGCGGGCCGCTGACCAGGCGCGAGATGGACGTGCTCTGGTTGATCGCCGAGGGCCAGGGCAACAAGGACATCGCCCTGGCGCTGGGCATCAGCGTCAGCACCGTCAAGCTGCACGTGCAGGAGTTGCTGGTCAAATTGCAGGCCGCAGACCGCACCCAGGCAGCCGTCAAAGCGCTCAGGCAGGGGCTGCTGTGAGGGTCAGGCGATTTCGGCGTTGACGCTCCTGGAGGCAGTAGCATAGGGGTTGAGCGCTCCCCCTTTCCGCCCTCCAGAACGTTCAAAACCTCACTTTCTCCCTGTTCCCATAAGGCTCCCCATGACCACACCCAAGATTGCCATGCTCGGCGCGGGCAGCACCGTCTTCGCCAAGAACCTGCTGGGCGATGTCCTCGGCTTTCCCGAACTCGCGGGCGCCGACATTCGCCTCTTTGACATCGATCAGGAGCGGCTGGACGTCACCGAGCAGGTGGCCGGGCGGGTCGCCCGAACCCTCGGCGCCCGCCCCAGCATCACCGCCACCACCGACCGCGAGCGGGCACTCGACGGCGCGGATTTCGTCATCAACATGATCCAGGTGGGCGGCTACAGACCCGCCACCGTCACCGATTTCGAACTTCCCAAGCACTACGGCCTGCGCCAGACCATCGCCGACACGCTGGGCATCGGCGGCATCATGCGCGCACTCAGGACCGTGCCGGTGCTCCTGGACATGAGCCGCGACATGGAGCGGCTGTGCCCCGATACCCTGCACCTGAACTACGTCAACCCGATGGCCATGAACATCTGGGCCTTGAGTCGGCAAACGCCGATTCGCACGGTGGGCCTGTGCCACAGCGTGCAGCACACTGCCGGTGAGCTGGCCGCCGATCTGGGCCTTCCGGTGTCCGAAATCGACTTTCTGGCTGCCGGGATCAACCACATGGCCTTCTACCTCAAGTTCGAGCATCAGGGAGAAAGCCTCTACCCCTGCCTTCAGGAGCTGGCGGCGTCGGGCAAGGCGCCGCAGGCCAACCGGGTGCGCTACGAGATGCTGCGAAGACTGGGCTATTTCGTGACCGAATCGAGCGAACATTTCGCCGAATACGTGCCGTATTTCATCAAGGCGGGCCGGGGCGACCTGATCGAGCGCTTCCAGGTGCCGCTCGACGAGTACCCGCGCCGCTGCGAGTCGCAGATCGGCGCCTGGGAAACGCTGCGCACCCAGCTTCAGGACCCCGGCGCCCCGATGGAGGTCAAGCCCAGCGTGGAGTACGGCTCGCTGATTATCCACAGCATGGTGACTGGTCAGCCCCGCGTGGTCTACGGCAATGTCATGAACAGCCCGGCGGCGCTTCAGGGCGGCGGCGCGGGCAAACTGATCGGCAACCTGCCCGACGAGTGCGCCGTGGAGGTGCCGTGTCTGGTCGACAAGCAGGGTATTCAGCCGACCCGTATCGGCAAGCTGCCGCCGCAACTGGCGGCCCTGATGCAGACCAACATCAACGTCCAGGCCCTGACGGTAGAGGCGCTGGTGAGCGGCAACCGCGAGCACATCTACCACGCCGCCATGCTCGATCCCCACACGGCGGCGGAACTCGACCTCGATCAGATCTGGGCCTTGACCGACGAGTTGCTCAGCCAGCACGGCGACTTCATTCCGCAGGCGTTGCAGGCCGCCGACTGATCCGGCCTGTGATCTGAACCCCGCGCAAGGTGCGGGTGGGGCCAGACCAGACGGCCAAACGGTCAAACGGCTTCGGCGCCCAGGTTTCATCCGGGCGCCATTCGTCCCCTTGAAGACGCCTGCCCGCGTCCCGATTGTGCGTCGATGAAGCGCAGGGCCGTCGCTCTGGCTTACGCTCCGCCCGGCGACTTCGGGGGCGCCGCTTTTTTGGTGCGGGGGCGTCTGGGCTTGGGGGGCGCCGGGGCTTTGCCGAAGGCGCTGGCGCTGATCTGCCGCCAGTAGTCGGCGTGGACGCGCAGGTCCAGCGGCGTCAGGCTGGCCCCGAAGACCGGCTGCGGCCAGAGTTGCACCTCTAACCCGGCAGCTTGCAGGGCCGTCACCGTCGCCGCGAAGCGTGGGCTGGGGCTGGGCGTGGTGGCGACGGTGACGGCTCCGTGGGCGCGGGCGAAGCGCCCGACCTCCGCCGCCACGTCGCCGCGCAGCACATGCACGGGCAGCTCCTGCACGCACTCGTGAATGAAGCTCAGGCGCTTGGCACTGACCTCCCACTCGCGCAGCAGTTCATCGTCCCAGACAAACACGGCGGGCTGATCCGGGTAGCTGACCAGCGCCTCGTGGGTCGGTGAAAGCCGCTCGCCATGCACCCACACGACGACGTTTGGTAGGGGTTCAGGGGTCGGCGGCGACTCCCAGGGCACCGCCTGGAGCCGGGCGGGGTCCAGCGCCCCCGTCTCGCCCGGCGCAGCGGCTTTGCCCGCGAACAGCCGCCTGGAAAGCTCCGCATAGGTCGCCTCGAACGGGCAGCCGCCCTGTGCTGTGGTCTGGGCCAGCGGGCACCCGGCGCAGTACCGCTCACCGGCGTACCTCACCAGATTGCCCCGGTTCCACAGGTACGGGTAGGCCCGCCAGGTGCTCGCCACCCACTGCCAGTTGAGATTGTTGTTGGCCGGATCACCGTCGAGCAGGTGGGTGATGAACCACCCGGCCCCGGCCTGCCACCAGACCCGGCGGTGGTGGACTACGTAGCTGGCCAGCCACATCCGGACGTGGTTGTGCAGGTAGCCGCTCTCGCGCAGCTCACGCGACCAGGCGTCGATACAGGCCGCGCCGGTTTCGGCGGCTACGATGTCGGCGGGCAGGGTGCGGGCATAGGTGTCGGCGGGGTGGCCGGTCTGGTACGGCTGAAGGTCTCGCCACACCAGCTCACCGATCTCGGCGTAGACGCGGTTAAAATAATCGTGCCAGCTCAGCTCGTTAACGTACTTCCAAACCCGGCTGGGGGCGCTCTGGGGCGCCTGGGCCAGCGCCGCGTCCCGCACCTCGCTCAGCGTCAGGGCGCCGTGGTGCAGGTACGGTGAGAGTCGGCTGGCGTGTCCGCCCAAGTGCGAGCGGTCACGTCCGTAGGCCACGGCGTCGAGCTGCGCCAGGGCACCCTGCGCCGCCGCCCGGCCCCCAGGCGCGAAGCCCCGGTGGTGCAGGCTCTGGGCGAAGACCTCGGCAAACAGCTCGGCGACGGGCACATCCCGCAGACTGGGGGGCAACGCGGCGGCGCTCAGCTTTGGCATGCGCTGAAGTGTGCCACCCGCAGGCGCCGGGAACAGTGGTCTGGGGCAGCGTGTGACTGATACGCCGGGCCATCACGCCTGAGCACCAGGGCAACCACTGATACCGGTGTGGATGTGTTGACCCTCTCAGCGTTGACCCATTCAGCGTTGCCCCTACCCCTTGCGCCCCAGGGCGTAGGCGGCCCGCATCCGGCCCAGGTTGCGCTCACGGGCCGGGGCATGCTCCACCACCGGCAACGGGTAATCCCGGCCCAGCAGGCACCCGGCCTGCCGCTGCTGCTCCGCCGTCATGGTCCAGGGTTCGAGCAGGCAGGCGTCCGGCACCCTGGCCAGTTCGGGCAGGTAATGGCGCACGTAACTTCCGGCTCCGGGGTATTTTTTGGCGAAGGCCACCGGGCTGTAGATGCGGTCGATGGCGGTAAAGTAGGCGCTGGCCGAGAGCCACATCCAGTTCGAGGCGTTCAGGCTCCAGTCGGCGTCGATGAGCAGTCGGTCGAAGACGCCCTGGCCCGCCTCCCAGCTCTGCCACAGATCGCCGCGCGTCAGAAAACAGGCCACCGAATGCCGCGCCAGGTGGTGCATCCAGCCCTCGGTGTTGAGTTGCCGCATGGCCGCGTCGATCCAGGGATAGCCGGTCTGGCCCTCGGTCCAGGCGCTCAGCAACTCCGGGGTGTCGTCCCAGTCGATCTGTCGGCAGATGGGGTTGCCGACCATCCGGTCGTAGTTTGGCGCACTGGCCCCGATGGTGGTGAACATCTCGCGCCACAGCAGTTGCCCGACCAGCGAGGTGGGCGGCAGGCTGTGCGCCCCGGCGGCCCGCTCGGCTTCCCGCAGCGCCTGATACATGGTCCGGGCCGAGAGCGAGCCGAATTTCAGGTGGGCGCTCAGGCGGGTGGTGGCCGCCGGGGCGTGGGCCGAGGGATCGGTGCTCGGTTTCTCGAAGCCAGCGACGCGGGCCGGTTGTGAGGTCCAGGCTGACAATGTGGCGAGTGCGCCCCGTTCGCCGGGCGTGACGAAGGCCAGCCCCGCCGCCTGCGTGTGGTGCCCCAGCTCGGCCAGGGTCGGAATGCCGAGCTGATCGGTCAGGTCGGCCAGGCGAGCCAGCTCGCCCACAGGTGGCAGCCGCGCCGGGGTCGGCAGCGGGGCGGGTGGTTCCCCGACCTTGGCCACCAGCTTCACGAAGCCGCCGTAGCTGAGCGGTAAGACCCCGTCCGCCGCCGATTGCAGCACACCGGGATCAAACAGGGTGTGCCCGCCCGGCGTCCGCACCTCTGCGCCCAGCCGCCGGGCCAGTGCGGCGGCCCCGGCGTCGCGTTTCACGGCGTACGGCTCGGTGTCGGCCTCGAAGACCAGCCGACTGACCTTCCACTGCACCATCACCCGCTCCAGCTCGGCCAGCGGCTCGCCCCGCAGCACGATCAGCCGCGAGCCGCGCCCGGTGAGTTCCGCGTCGAGTGCCCGCAGACTCTCCAGCAAGAAGGCCGTCCGGTTGACGCCGACCCGCGTAGGACCAAGCAACTGGGGATCGAGGATGAACACCGGATACAGGGCAGCGGTGCCGTCCAGCGCGGCGTGCAGGGCCGGGCTATCGTGCAGGCGCAGACCTTTGCGAAACCACAGCAGCGTGACCGGGCCGGGGGCGGAGGGTGAGGGCATAGTGCCAAGGGTAGAGTCCAGCCTGGACGCCGACTGTAGCGACTCCCTCAGCGCTGCCCTGCCCGTCGGCGCACTGTGGCGTCTGCTGGAGCCCTTCGTGCTCAATGCCCGGCCCGTGCGGATCAAAGGCCGTGACCGGGGTGTGCAGCCGTCTACCGGTTAGTCTGATACCGGTTGCCTGAGGCTAGCCCTGGGCACCAGCACTTTGAAGGCTGCCCCGCTCGACCACACCCCGCGCTCCCTTCCCGTACGTTTCGCCGCCCACCACACCCCACTGCCCCCCAGGAGCCGCCACATGACCACGTACCAGCCCACGCCCGCCGACCGTTTCACCTTTGGCCTCTGGACGGTGGGCAACGTAGGCCGCGACCCCTTCGGCGAGCCGACCAGGGCGGCCATGCAGGCGCCGTACCTGGTCCAGAAGCTGGCCGAGCTGGGTGCCTACGGGGTCAACCTCCACGACAACGATCTGGTGCCGTTGGGCGCCAGCGCCGCCGAACGTGACCGACTGGTCGCCGACTTCAGGCGCTCACTCTCGGACCACGGCGTGAGGGTGCCGATGGCGACCACCAACCTGTTCGGCGATCCGGCCTTCAAGGACGGGGCCTTCACCTCCGCCGACGCCCGCGTGCGGGCCTACGCCCTCCAGAAAACCATGCTCAGCATGGACCTGGGGCATGAACTCGGCGCCGAGACCTACGTTTTCTGGGGAGGCCGCGAGGGCAGCGAGGTCGATGCGGGCGGCAAGCTGCTGGACAGTCTGGGCTGGTTTCGCGACAGCCTGAATTACCTGGCCGAGTATTCACAGTCGCAGGGCTACGGCTACCGTTTCGCGCTGGAACCCAAGCCCAACGAGCCCCGCGCCGACATTTTTCTGCCCACCGTCGGCAGCGCATTGGGCTTCATCGCCACGCTGGAGCAGCCGGAGTTGTTCGGCGTCAACCCGGAGTTCGCCCATGAGACGATGGCGGGGCTGAACTTCACGCACGCCGTCGCCCAGGCCATCGACGCGGGCAAACTGTTTCACATCGACCTCAACGATCAGAAAATGGGGCGCTTCGATCAGGATCTGCGCTTCGGCTCGGAGAACATCAAGGCTGCGTTTTTCCTGGTGCAGCTTCTGGAGAGCAGCGCCTACGCCGGACCCAAGCACTTCGACGCCCACGCGCTGCGCACTGAAGACGAGGCCGGGGTCTGGGCCTTTGCACGCGGCTGCATGCGTACCTACCTGATGCTCAGGGACAAAGCCCAGCAGTTCGCCGCCGACGGCGAGATTCAGGCGGCGCTGGCGGCCTACCGGGTCGAGGACCAGGCGATGCAGGCGCTGAGTACCTTCAGCCCGGCCAACGCTGCCGCGCTCAGAGCCCACGCCTTCGACCGTGCCGCGCTGGGGGCGCGTGGCCCCGGCCTGGAGCGGCTCGATCAGCTCACCGTCGAACTGCTGCTGGGTCTGCGCTGATCGACCTGTGCTGGCCGACCTGTGATGGCCGACCTGAACTGATTGGCCTGCGCCGCCCTCCCTCATGAGCCGCTCCATGAAACTGGGCAGACCCGCGAAAAACCTGCCCAGGACGCCTCTGGGCGGGTGCTCAGCCGTGGGAGTTCACCCATATAGGCAGGTGGGTCGGCTCCGCTGCGTGAAGAGCTGGTAAAGCTTGCAATGTTGCGCTATTCTCTTTTTACGAACACAATTTCGTTTCGTCATTCCGCTGGTGCCTTCGGTGGATTTGTGGTGCCACATGGCTCTTTCGTTCGGCAGGTGTCGCGTTTCTTGTCGCCTGGCCCCTTGTTCTGCACCGCCCGCACAGGAGAACCATGAAACGACTCGGCAAGCTCATGACCGCTGTTCTCGGCCTTTCGATGCTGACTGCTCCCGCCCTGGCACAAAAACCAGTCGTGGTGGGCGTGAGCTGGTCTAACTTTCAGGAGGAGCGCTGGAAGACCGACGAGGCGGCCATCAAGGCCCAGCTCGCCAAACTGGGGGCCACTTACCTCAGCGCCGACGCCCAGAGCTCCAACGAAAAGCAGCTCTCCGACATCGAGAGCCTGGTCACGCGCGGCGCCACCGTGCTGATCGTGCTGGCCCAGGACAGCGAGGCGATTTTGCCCGCCATCGCCAAGGCCAAGGCCGACGGCATTCCGGTCGTCTCCTATGACCGCCTGATCGAAGATCCCTCGGCTTTCTACCTGTCCTTTGACAACAAGGAAGTCGGGCGCCTCCAGGCCAAGATGGTGCTGGCCGCCAAGCCCAGGGGCAATTACGCCTTTATCAAGGGTGGCCCCACCGACCCCAACGCCCAGCTCCTCTACGACGGACAGCTCGAAGTGCTCGCGGCGGCTATCAAGTCCGGGGCCATCAAGAACGTCGGCAATCAGTTCACCGAGGGCTGGAAGCCGGAAGTCGCCCAGACCAATATGGAGCAGATTTTGACCGCCAACGAGAACAAGATCGACGCCGTGGTGGCCTCCAACGACGGCACGGCGGGCGGCGCCGTGGCGGCCCTGGCCAGCGTGGGCCTGGCGGGCAAGGTGCCGGTCAGCGGCCAGGACGCCGACAAGGCCGCGCTCAACCGCATCGCCCGTGGGCAGCAGACCGGCACCGTCTGGAAGGACTCGCGCGCCCTGGGCTCCGAGGCCGCCAAGATCGCCGTGCAGCTCGCGGGCGGTGCCAAGCTGGCTTCGGTGGCGGGCAGCTCGACGTTCAATGGTGGCCCCAAGAAGGTCACCGTGAATTCCATTCTGCTCAAGCCGGTGGTCATCACCAAGAGCAACCTGGGCGTGCTGATCGCCGCCAAGTGGGCCACCAAGGCCGAAATCTGCAAGGGCGTCACCGGCACCGCCGTGGCCGCCTGCAAGTAAGCCTGCGCCCACACGACATCTGAAGCGCAGTTGATCTGATTTACGGCTGGGGGAGACGGAGAGGTAGCCGCTTCCCCAGCCGCCTTTTCAATACCAGCCGCCTTTTGAATACCAGCCGCCTGTTCAGTACCAGCCGCCTGTTCAGTACTGTGTCCCCCTGAGCCTGAACACCGGAGCTGTTCCAGATATACTTCTAGCCAGACCCGCCTCTATGCACTGCTACACGGAGCCCGAATGCAACAAGTCAACTCAGCGGCGGCCCGGCCCGCCTCCGTCCCACTGCTGACCCGGCTGGGCCTAGACGCCCGGCTGGTGTTCATGATTCTGGCGATCCTGGGCATCTGGGTCGCCTTTCACCTGCTGACCGGTAACATCTTTCTGACGGCCCGCAATTTGTGGAACCTCTCGGTGCAGACCGCCTCGGTGGGCGTGATGGTCAGCGGCATGGTGCTCATCATCGTGATGCGCAACATCGATCTGTCCATCGGCTCGGTGCTGGGCTTTACCGGCATGAGCATGGCGGTGCTGGGCACCGTGGTCTTTCCGCAAAATACCTGGTGGGCCGCGCTGCTCACGCTGGCCATCGGCCTGGCGCTGGGCGCCCTGGTGGGGGTTATTCAGGGAACCTGGATCGCCTCGCTGGGCGTGCCCTCGTTCATCGTCACGCTGGGCGGCCTGCTGATCTTCCGGGGCGGAGCCTGGCTGCTGACCGGTGGCCAGACGGTGGCGCCGCTGAGTGACACCTTCCAGATTCTGGGCGGCGGGCTGGGCGGCTCCATCGGCGGCCCCTGGAGCTGGGCGGTGGGCGGCGCCCTGACGGTGCTGATCGTGCTGGCCGAACTCCGCAACTACCAGCAGCGGGCCAGGCGGGGCCTGCCCAACCGCCCAGTTGGTCTTCAACTGCTGATCACGGGCGCCACGGCGCTGACCATCTTCGGCTTCGTGACGGTGATGAACAGCTACGACGACCCGCGCACCAATCTGCCACGCGGCATCCCGGTGCCGGTGCTGATTATGCTGGTCGTCACCGCCTTCATGATGTGGCTGGTGCGGGCCACCCGCTTCGGGCGCTACGTGTTCGCCTACGGCGGCAACCCCGAAGCGGCGCGGCTAGCGGGCATCAACACCAAAAGATTGACCATCATGGTCTTCGCTTTGATGGGCATGCTGGCCGCGCTGGCAGGCGCCATCCAGACCGCCCGGCTCAATGCGGGCACCAACTCGACGGGCACCCTGGCCGAGCTGAGCGTCATCGCCGCAGCCGTCATCGGCGGCACCTCGCTCTCAGGCGGCAGCGGCAGTATCCCCGGCGCCTTCCTGGGCGCGGTGCTGATGGCCAGCCTGATTAACGGCATGCTGCTGCTCGATCTGCCGAGCGCCTGGCAGAACGTGGTGCAGGGCCTGGTGCTGATGCTGGCCGTCTCGCTGGACGTGGTCGTGCAGAGAAGGCGCAGCAAATGAGTATGGCCAATATCAGTGGGGCCACTCCGAGTGCCGCCAGCCTGAACAGCGAAACGCGCATTCCCCTGATCCAGACGCGGGGCCTCTCCAAGAGCTTCGGCGGCGTGCAGGCGCTGAGCGACGTTAGCGTGGAGCTGTATCCCGGCGAGGTGCTGGGGCTGCTGGGCCACAACGGCGCGGGGAAATCCACACTGATTAAAATGCTCTCCGGGGCTTATACCAGCGACAGCGGGCAGATTCTGATCGGCGGCCAGGAGGTCGCGCTGGGCAGCCCACGCGCCGCGCAGCAGCTCGGCATCGAGACCATCTACCAGAACCTGGCGCTGGCCGACAACCTCGACGTGCCCGCCAATATCTTCCTGGGCCGCGAACTGCTGCGCGGCGGCGTGCTCGACGAGGACACCATGGAGTTCGAGGCCCGGCAGGTGTTAGAGCGTCTCAAGGTCAGGGTGCCGGACCTGAAAAAGCCGGTGTTCAACTTGTCGGGCGGTCAGCGCCAGTGCATCGCCATCAGCCGGGCCATCTATTTCAAGGCCAGAATCCTGATTATGGACGAGCCCACCGCCGCGCTGGGGCCGCAGGAAACCGCCCAGGTCAACGAGCTGATCGGCTCGCTGCGGGCCGAGGGTGTGGGCATTTTTCTGATCAGCCACGACCTGCACGACGTCTTCGACCTAGCAGACCGCATCACGGTCATGAAAAATGGCCGGGTGGTCGGCAGCGCCCTGACCTCGCAGATCAGCCAGGACGAGGTGCTGGAGATGATTATCGCCGGTAAGTTGCCCCCGACGCGCGTGGGCCAGCCAGGCTGAGCAGCGCAGCAGCGCCGATTCAGGAGCAGGACTTGCCACCTCGCCCCGCGCTGTTTGCGGGGCGCAGCGCTGTGCCTGGCCGGGGGGCTTGGCCGGGAACATGATCTCTGGAGCAGGTGGGTCTCTGGAGCAGGTGGGTCACCGGATCAGGTCGGTATACTGCCTGCACGGATGAAGGCCAAGACCCAGGAACCCCGCCACCGACGTCCGACCCTCAAAGATGTGGCCGCGCATTCAGGCGTCTCCTTTCAGACGGTCTCGCTGGTCATCAACCACCCTGAGCGCGTGCATGACCGGACCCGGACGCGGGTGCTCGACACCATGAAGGCGCTGCATTACGCGCCCAACCTGGCGGCGCGGGGGCTGAGAAAGATCTCCAGCAAGACCATCGCCTGCGTCGCCCTGTCGGCGGGCAACCGGCCCCAGGAAGAGGGCCGCCCGATGCTTCAGGACACCTGGCAATCCGAGGTTCTGATGGCCTTTGGCAGCGTCGCCGATCGGAGCGGGTACGCCCTGATGAGCAAAACCGTTTCTTTGGACGACCATGAGGGCGTGATTTCCAGAATTTATCAGGAGGGCCGGGTCGACGGCGTGATCGTGCTGCCGATCATCACAGAAGACCAGTTTCTTCTGGACCTTCATCGGCAGGGCGTACCGCTGGTGGTGTTCGGCAGCGCCCACCCGGCGCTGAGCAGCGTCACCCAGGCGGACCGGCAATCTGCCTGGAACCTGGTGACCTACATGGTCGAGCGGGGTTGCCGCCGGATCGGCTTCGTCCGCTGGGCAGGCGACAGCGCCGTCCATTCTTCAGGCCAGGAGCGCTACCTGGGCTATCTGGAGGCGACGCGGCACTTCGGGCTGGCCACCAGCGAGCGCTGGACCGGCCAGGGCGATATGAGCATCAGCAGCGGCTACCAGGCGGTGCAAGCAGTGATGGGCGGCTTTTCGCCGCAACGGGCGCCGCAGTACCCGGACGCCCTGATCCTCGCCAACGACCGGATGGCCATCGGGGGTCTCAAAGCCTGTCACGACCTTCAGGTCCGGGTGCCGCAGGACGTCAGTCTGGCGGGCTTCGACAATTCCGAGTACGGGCGCTACACCCTGCCGCCGCTGACCAGCGTGAGCGGCCCCATCGCCGAGATGGCCGCCCGCACCTTCGAGGTTCTGCTTGAGCTGACCGGCAGCAGACAGGCGGAACCTACCTTGATTCAGGAAACGTTCCAGACCCAACTGGTCATCCGCGAAAGTATCCGCTGAGCTGCTCGGCACGGTGTTAGGCCGCATGCTAGGCTGACCAGACACTGATTTGGAACGTTTCGGATTTTCACGGCAATAGTCGTTCGTCGTCCTGCTCGCCGCTCGGCACCTGCTTGGCGCATCGCTGTTTGGAACGTTTCGGATTTTCACAGGAGGACCTATGAACCGACCGACCCTGAACCGACCGACCCTGAACCGACTGACCCTCGCGCTCGCCCTGAGCTGCTACGCCAGCTCCGCGCTGGCCGAACCCCTCACCGTCGAGTTCTGGCACATCTTCGGCGACGCCAAGCGCAAGGGATTTATCGACCAGAAGGCCGCCGAGTTCAATGCCAAGAATCCCGACATCAAGGTCGTGCCGGTGGTCAAGGGCAATTACAGCGAAAACCTGCAAGCCGCCATTCTGGCCAGCCGCCAGGGCCAGCCCCCGGCGCTGGTACAGGTGTTCGACGTCGGCACCCAGCTCGCCGCCGACAGCGGGGTGTTTCAGCCGGTCGGCAACGTCGAGAAGACCGACTACGGCGATTACCTCAAGCCGGTGCTCGACTACTACACGCTTCAGGGCAAGATCAACAGCCTGCCGTTCAATTCGAGCAGCCCGGTGCTGTACGCCAACCGCGACCTGATCAAAAAAGCGGGCCTGAACGACGGCGCGCTGCCCGCGACCTACGGCGCCCTGCTGCGGAGCTGCGCCAAGATCAAAGCCGCGCTGCCGGACGCCAAGTGCATCACGTTCGGCGCCTCGTCGTGGTTCGTCGAGCAGTGGATGGCCGAGCAGGGCACCACGCTGGTCAACAACGGCAACGGACGCGCGGCGCGGGCCACCGAGAGCAACCTCGACAGCCCCGCCGCCAAAAATATCTTCAGCTTCATCAAAAAGCTCAACGACGGCGGTTTTTACTCGTTTACCGGCAAGCTCGACGACGGTGCGGGCTCGGCGGCCATCTTCACCGCCCAAAAGAGCGTGTTCCTGATCTCGTCGACCGCCGACCTCGGCAACCAGCTCGACGCCGCCAAGCAGGGCAGCTACCGCCTGGGTGTGGGCCTGCTGCCGATTCAGGACGGCAGCGCCCGCAACGGCGTGGTCATCGGCGGCGCCAGCTTGTGGATCGCCAAGGGCATCCCCGACAACGTGGCCGACGCCGCCCGCACCTTCGCGCTGTTCATGACCAACACCGCCAACATGAAGGAGTGGCACAAGCTCACCGGCTACTACCCGGTGCGCAAGTCGAGCGTCAGCGAACTGCGCAAGGAGGGCTGGCTCGACAGCGCCGCGCCCCAGACGGTGGCCTTTCGCCAGCTCCTGAACACCAAGGCCAGCCCGGCTACCGCTGGAGCGCTGTTCGGCGGCCTGCTGCCCGCCCGCCAGATTATTCAGGAAGGTCTCCAGAAGGTCTTGCAGGGCCAGGACGTGGACTCGGTGACCAGGGACACCAAGGCGCAGGTCGACAAGGTGATCTCGGACTACAACAAGAGCCTGGGTAAGTAGATTCAGGCTGATACGTTCAGGCCAATAGGTCCAGCTTCGTGGACCCGGCCCCTTCCACCCCCTCCACCGAGGGGGCCTTGCCCTGATTGGAGGCGCCCGTTGGATACCCCCGTCTTTAAAGGCCGCCTGTTCCCCTGGCTGCTGCTGCTGCCCTCGCTGATGGTCCTGGCCGTGTTCTTGTACTACCCGGCGGTCCAGACCCTGCGCCTGAGCGCCACCGCCAGCAACCTGATTACCGGCAACGCCCGCTTCGTGGGCTGGGAGAACTTCACCGACTTGCTGCGCGACCCCAGCTACGTGCAGAGCGCCGCGCTGACGCTGCTGTTTTGTGCCCTGGTCGTGTCGCTGGGGCTGCTGGTCAGCCTGAGCCTGGCGCTGTTGGCCTCCAGCGTCCGGCGCGGCGCCCGCTGGTACCGCCTGGCGCTGATCTACCCCTACGCGCTCTCCCCGGCGATCGCGGCCACGCTGTGGCTGTTTTTGTTCAACCCGGAGGTGGGCATGGTCAATACCGTGCTGGGCGACCTGCTCGGCATTCGCCCGCGCTGGCTGGACACGCCGGGGCTGGCCTTCGGGCTGGTGGTCATGGCGGCGGTGTGGAAAAACGTCGGCTACAACGTGGCGTTCTACATCGCCGCCATTCAGAACCTGCCCAAAGACGTGCTGGAGGCGGCCCGTATCGACGGGGCCTGGGGCAGCCGGATGTTCTGGCGCATCCTGTTTCCGCTGCTCTCGCCGATGACGTTTTTTCTGGTGTTCGCCAACCTGACCTACGCCCTGTTCGAGAGCTTCGCGCTGGTCGACATTCTGACCAAGGGCGGGCCGGTGATGGGCAGCGGCGGCGCGACCCGCTTTCTGATGTTCCGGCTGTATACCGACGGCATCGAGAACTACAAGACCGGCTTCGGCGCGGCCCAGGCGGTGCTGATGTTTCTCGGCGTGGCGCTGATTACGCTGGCGCAGTTTCGCTTCGCCGGACGGCGGGTGCAGTATGGCGCTTAAGGTGCGAGTCCGCCCGGCCACCCGGCCCACGCTGCGCGTCGACTGGACCGAAGTCGGCAAGCACTCCCTGCTGCTGCTGGCCTGCCTGATCGTCGTCTTTCCGCTGCTGGCCGCCGTCATCAAGGGCACCCAGACCGGGGCGATGGTGTCGGGCGCCAGCCTCAAGGTCGCCGGATTTTTCTGGAGCAATCTGCGCGAAGCCTGGGTCAGCGCCAATCTGGGCGTCTACATGCGCAACTCGCTGATCGTCGCCGTGTGCGTGACGCTGGGCAAAACGGCGCTCTCGTTGCTGGCGGCGGCGGCCTTCGTCTACTTCCGGTTTCCGCTGCGCGGGGCGCTGTTCGCACTGGTGCTGTTCTCGCTGATGCTGCCCTCCGAAATCCTGATCGTGGCGCTCTTCGATGTGGTCACCCGGCTGCACTGGACCAACACCTACGCCGCCGTGATCGTGCCGTTTCTGGCCTCGGCCACCGGGGTCTTCTTGTTTCGCCAGCAGTTCATGCAGATTCCCTCCTCGCTGGCCGAGGCCGCCCGGATGGACGGGGCCGGGCCGCTGCGCTACCTGTGGCACGTGCTGATTCCGCTCAGCGGCAACACCATCGGGGCGATGGCCGTCATCCAGTTCGTCTCGGCCTGGGACCAGTACCTCTGGCCGCTGGTCATCATCCGCGACGAGGCCCACCAGGTCGTGCAAGTCGGCCTCAAGGGCCTGTCGAGCGCCGCCGAGGGCCAGAACTGGGGCGTGGTGATGGCCGGGGCGGTGGTCAGCATCGTGCCGCCCCTGATCGTGTTCACGGCCCTTCAGGAGCAGTTCAGCAAGGGCTTTGCGCTGGGAGGCGAAAAGTGACGCCGCCCATCCGTTGGTTCACCGACGCGCCCAGTCCACAGCACCAGACCGCCAGGTCGTTGGGCGGTCCCCACCCGGAGCACGCATGCCTTTACCGACCCACCCGGCCCACGGCGCCCCCCTCTCCACCGAACGACCCTTCACCGACATGCCTTTTACCGAATTGCCGCCGGGCGCGGTCCGGCCCCTGGGCTGGCTGCGCGAGCAGCTCGAACTCCAGGCGTGCGGCCTGAGCGGCCAGCTCGAAAACCTGTGGCCCGCCGTGGGGCCGACTTCGGGCTGGCTGGGCGGCGGCGGCGAGCGCGGGGAACAGGGGCCGTACTACCTCGACGGCCTGTTGCCGCTGGCGTACATTCTGAACGACGCTACCCTGATCGGGCGCGCCCATAAGTGGACCGAGGCCATTCTGAGTTCGCAGCGTCCGGACGGCAATTTCGGTCCTGCCGACGTTCTGGACTGGTGGCCGCGCATGGTGGTCCTCAAGGTGATGATCCAGCACGCCGAGGCCAGCGGGGACAGCCGTGTCGAGCCGTTTTTGCGGCGCTATTTCGAGTATCAGCGGCGCGAATTGCCGCTGCGCCCGCTGAGCGACTGGGGCCAGGCACGCGGCGCCGAGAACGCGCTGGCGGCGCTGTGGCTGCACGCCCGCAGCGGGGAAGGCTGGCTGCGCGACCTGGCGGCGTCGATCGTCGAGCAGACCCTGGACTGGGCGACGTACCTGGGCGAGCAGTTGCCGGGCGGCCCGGCCACCCGCTTCGAGCACCGAACCCACGTCGTTAACGTGGCGATGGGCCTGACCTACTTCGCCGCCCAGCACCTGCTCGGCGTGCCCGGTCGCCCGGCCAGGCTCGCGCAGGCGCTGGAGCAACTCGACCTCAAACACGGCATGGTCAACGGCATGTTCAGCGGCGACGAATGGCTGGCCGGGCTGGAGCCGCAGCGGGGCGTCGAGACCTGCGCGGTGGTCGAGGCCATGCACAGCCTGGAAGTCCTCGCCCGGCTGTTCGGCGACGGCGCACTGGCCGACCGCCTGGAAGTCATCGCCTTCAACGCGCTGCCCGCCGCCATGAGCGCCGACATGCGCTCACACCAGTACCACCAGCAGGTCAACCAGGTGTCGTGCACCGTCGAGCGCCGCAACTGGACCTACAGCACCGACGACGCCAACATCTTCGGCCTGGAGCCGCGTTTCGGCTGCTGCACCGCCAATCTGCACCAGGGCTGGCCCAAATTCGTGCGCTCGCTGTGGGCACGCAGCCAGGGCGGCCTGGTGGCGCTGGGGTACGCACCCAACACCCTGGACACCGAGGTCGGCGGCCACCGCGTCAGGATGGAGACCCTCACCGACTACCCGTTCGGCGACACCCTGACGCTGCGGGTTCTCGAAGCGGGCGGCGCACGCTTCAGCTTGCGGCTGCGGATTCCCGGCTGGTGCGTCGGGGCCAGCCTGAGCCTGGGCGGTCAGGCGCAAGCCTGCACCCCGGACAGCGCGGGTTTCGTGCAACTCGAACGGATCTGGACCGCCGGGGACGTGCTCGAACTGCGCCTGCCGATGCCGGTCCGGGTGCTGCCCAGGCCCAACGCGGCGGTGAGCTTTCGCAGCGGGCCGCTGACGCTGGCCTTCTCGCCCGGCGAGCGCTGGAGCCTGCTGCCCGACTCGGCGGGCTTCGGCGACTGGGAGCTGAGGCCGCGCCATTCCTGGAACTACGGGGTGGCCCTGCAAGGCACAGACATCGCCGCCCTGGAGGTGCAGCGCTTCGGCCCGACCTCACCGCCGTTCACCGTCCGCCCAGGTCCGCCGCCGCTCGGCGCCGAGGGCGTGCCGCTCAAGGTCCAGGTTCCGGGCCACCTGCTGCCGAGCTGGGGTTTCGAGCCGGGATTCGCCTCGGCGGCGGCCCCCGCGCCCGGCCCGCTCACCAGCCGAATGCCGCCAGCCCAGCTCAGCCTGGTGCCGTATGGCTGCGCCCGCATCCGCATCGCCGAGTTCCCGACGGTCAGGGCCGAATGACTGGCCTCCCCGCAAACGCGGCAGACGGCCCACCCCGCCGCCGTCCACAGGAGAATGCCCATGACTCGACTTGCAAAATCCCTCCAGCACCCTGGCCCCCAGGCCCTGCCGCTGGTCGGCGCGGCCATGACCGGCGCACAACTGGCCCCGCACCGCGACTGGCTGATGGCCGGGCGGGACCTGGAGCTGAAAGACGCTGTTTCGCACCTGCTGCTCGACGGCGACTGGCAGGCCCAGGCAGCGGCCATCAAGGCGCGGCGCAGCGACCTCGGCCTTACCGGTCGCCTCGGCATTCACGGCCCGTTCTGGGGGCTGACGATCATGGTCAGCGACCCGGCAGTCCGTGCCCTGAGCGCCGCCCGGCTGACCCGCGCCCTGGAATTCGCGTCGGCGGTGGAGGCCACCCACATGGTGATCCACAGCCCGTTTGATTTTTTCGGGCACCCGCTGGTGGCCCACACCCGCGCCACCGGGCTCGACGAGCAGTTGAGCCAGGTCCACGACACCATCGGGGAGGTGGTGAAGCTGGCCGACGACCTCGGCTGCCTGCTGGTGGTGGAGAACATTCGTGATCTCAACCCGGCGCCGCTGCTGGCCCTGGTGCGGTCGTTCGGTTCGGCGTCGGTGCGGGTCAGCGTGGATGTCGGGCACGCCCACCTGATGCAGCGCAAGGGTGGGCCGTCGCCCGACCAGTGGATTCTGGAGGCGGGCGACCTGCTGGCCCACGTGCATCTCCACGACAACGACGGCCAGCTCGACCGCCACTGGGTGCCCGGCGAGGGCAGCGTCAACTGGGGGGCGGTGTTCCGGGCACTGCGTCAGGTCGGCGGAGTGCCCAGGCTGATTATGGAACTTCAGCCGGAGGCGCTCGAAGGGGGCGCACGCTGGCTCGCCGAACGCGGCCTGGCCCAGTAGAACACCGGGTAGAACACCGGCCAGCCACGGCGGCGGACCGCTTGAAGGCAGACCGGTTGACGGCAGTTGTCTGTAGGGCTATACGGTTGCAGGAGGCAACCCAATCCTGATCCCCCAGCCCCGCGCGGTAGCCGTCACGACGAGTCCGTCAGTCCAAACGCCCCCATCTGCGTCACAGAGGGAGTTGTATGCGCCGTGAAGCACTATGCCTGGCTTAATCTCAAAAGGAGTCGCCCTGAGCAGCTCATCCATCCGGGCGCTTCCACCCGCCGTGGGCAGCAAGGTTCATGCTGACGGAACAGTGCGCTTTTACCCCGGCAACACGGTAATCGCTCACCTCGACCCGCAGCAGCCTCTGCATGGCCGCCTGCTCGGCTTTTGCCAACGGCTCGCCCAGCTCGGCTTTGGCGAGAAGATGACTTTCCTGCCACCGGCCAGCTACCACGTGACCTTGATCTGTGGCGTCGATGATCGGCTACGCGGGCTTCACGGCTGGCCCCGCGACCTGCCGATCAACGCTCCTCTGGCGCTCTGTCACAGCTTCTTCGCGGATCGGCTGCGCACCTTTGACCTGTGCGAACGACCGCCTTACCGCTTACGTGCCTCGGCCTTCAAACCCGGTGGGAGCGATCTGGTGTTGGACCTGGAGGCCATTTCAGGCACCGAGGAACACCGCCTGAGCCGCCTGCGCCGTGATCTGGCCGAGCTGCTTGGCCTGTGCGCACCTACATTCGCTCTTCACTTCACCCTCGGATATCTGGTGAAGTGGCTGACGCCCGAAGAGGAACACGGCCTCCGGCTTGAACAGCTCGCTTTCCTGGAACGTCTGCGCCGTGAACACCTGGTGGTCGAACTGGGACTTCCCGAATACTGCCATTTTCAGAACATGTTTTCGTTTGACCGGCAGTTTTACCTGGGGGTGAATGACGATGTGAACTGAAGAGCTAGTTACAGATAGCTGGTCACAGGATGTCCACACATCGAGGTCCCCGACCCGTTTACCCGACCCGTTTAAAGGAGGTGCATCAGTGGTGTCCGCTTGAAATCTGGGCGGAAGGAACGAAACAGCCCGGCCTTACATCGCCCACTTTACGGAGGAATCAGTATGCGTCAAATCGCTGTTTTCGCTGCCCTGGCCGTTACCACGCTGCTCGCCGCGTGTGGTCAGACATCACCCTCAGCCACTACCCGACCCAGCAGCCAGCCGCCCGCTGCCGAGACCTCTTCAGGCTCGGTAACATCCACTGCCACAGGGTTTGAAACGCTTGCGCTGAACGGTAACTTCAACCCCAACAACTTCGACACCTCAAGAATTATGGACGCGATCAAAAATCCGAAGTCTGATCTGGTGATCGTCTCCTCTCACCGTGGCAATCACGCCCTGGTAGACGGCAGATATCCAAACGTTCCCGAAAATTCTCTGGAGGCTATCGGCCTCGCTGCACAGTCTGGAATAGAAGAGATCGAAATCGATGTCAAGCTGACCCAGGACGGAGTTCCGATCCTGAGTCACGATACGACCTGGGGGCGAGAACAGTGCAATGCGACTCCCTCAAATGGTGCCTTCGGACAATTCGATCCGTTCGGAAGCCGCAGCTCTAACGATTCGTACAATCCTGCGGTTGACAGTTGGTCTTTGTCGTATTCGAGACGCAATTGTATTGGTTATGGGACACCTGAGAGACTCAATTAGCCTCAAGTGTAGTAATTCACCGCCTTTTACCTTAGCACCGACTCTACAAGAAGTTTTAGACTATATGCGCGAAAATAAGATCGCTATGGTCCTCGCCCTCGATCTCAGGGACGCCCATACCACTAACGCTGCATGGAATGTCATTAGCAAAAACAGTGATTACCTGGGCCGCAATTTCATCTTATCGACGCTGTTCAAAGTCCCGGCGAGAGCGTTCGCGAACTCTCGGGAAGTTTTAGCAGCACTTCCCGGTGGTGGTCCTTTTTACACGCCGAACTTTCAACCGGTATACAACACAGGAGACATCGCTCCGGGGGCCATGCCTGAGAATTTACTGACGTTCGGAGGTGTCAACGTCGGGCCAGCGCCCACCGGTTACGGCAGCGAACAGGCGGTCATCCAATCACTTCGGGATTTCGAGAACGACCCAGATATCAACGTCGTCGCGGTCGAAATCCAGATCAAGAAACTCGGTGGAATTCTGACCGATGTACTGTCCGCCGCGAAGACGGACTCTCGCACCGGGCGGCCAAAGTCGGTGACTGTTTTCAGTCCATATGCGGATTATTATAAACCAGAGGACATCAACAGAGTCGACCCGCTTTTCTTTACGACAATCGGGTATTGCTGCGTTCGCCTCTCGGACTTTTTCTACGACGGTTCGACGTTCAACCAACCTTCTGATACAGAAGATAACCGTGGCTCGTTGCTGTATCTCAACGCGCAGGGTTTCAACTCAATTACGGCGGACAACCCACTCAGTTACGACGTTCAACTTCGCGGCATCGGCAAGCGTAACATCAGCCGCATGCAGAGCTCCACTACGCCCATCAGACTGATGCCGCTGGGCGCCTCGATCACGTATGGCACCGGCAGCTCCGACGGCAACGGCTACCGCTCGAAGCTGTACGACGGGTTGAAAGGGGTCACGACGGGTGTCATCGACTTTGTGGGCCGGATACAGAACCCGGCCAGCACCATGGCCGACAAGGACAACGAGGGCCGTCCCGGCCAACGCATCGATGAGGTTCTGGGGGAAGCCAGGTGCGCGGTGCCCACGTTCAAGCCCAACGTCGTCACGCTGCTGGTCGGCACCAACGACATGGTGCAGGACTTCCAGGTGGGGGGCGCTCCCGACCGCCTGGGACAACTGATCGATCAGATTCTGGTCGATTCTCCGAAAGCGACGGTGCTGGTCAGCACGGTTCCGCCCAACACCGACGCCTCGAAGCCCGGCATCAACGCCCGCACCAGTGCCTTCAATGCGGCCCTGCCCGGCATGGTTGCGCTCCGCCGCGCTTCAGGCAAGAACGTGCTGTTGGTCGATCCTGGTCTCACAGCCGCCGACGTTGGCCCGGATCATATTCACCCTACCGATGGGGGCTACCTCAAGATCGCGCAGGCCTTTCTCCAGCGTGTAGAGGAGGCCAGTCGGGTGGGCTTGCTGAACGACCCCGAAGCCAACAGCGGGAACGTCGCTGCCGGATGCGCCGGACTCGCATCCACGTCCAGCGATGCGCGCTGGGAAGACCACGGAGTGAGCTTTGAAAAGGGCTTCCCCCAGGGGTCGAGCTTCCGTTTTGGCGACGTGAACGGGGACAAGAAGCCGGAATTTTTTGTGGTGGACCAGAGTCAGGGATGGCAGTTCTTCTGGAACGGCGGGCGCTCCGCGAACGGCTGGAATGTCTGGGCGCCGGGCGTGAAACGCGCACCGAGAAAGCCGGGGCTGGTCGGCAACGCCCTGCGCCTGGCCGACCTCGACGGAGACGGGCACGCCGACTGTGTGACGGTTGACCTGAACGGACGTCTCCCCTTTGTCGGCTTCTGGGACGAGTCCAAGCCGGTTGGCCAGAAGCAGTGTGGTAGGCAAGGCAAACTGAACTGGGATGTCCCTGGCACGGGCAAGATCGATCCGGATACACGGATTGTGTTCGCAGACCTCAACGGCGATAAGAAAGACGACTACATCCTCGTCGGGAAAAACGGGGCTGCGTCGGTCTGGATCAACAGCTTCACCGTCGGCAGCCTTATTCCTGTGTGGACCAAAATGGAGGCTCTGGACGCCAACTACTTCCTGCCGCCCGGCTGGATCGCCAACTGGGCCGATATCAACGCTGACGGACGCGCAGACCAGATCAACGTCTCGCCCAAAGGCGGCGCGACCGTATGGCTCAATACCGGAGGCATCTCTCCGGTACGCGGAAACACCGGTCAAGGTATTGTTTATTCGGCGGTCACGTTGTGCAAAGTCGGCGAGATCATGGCCGACAAGAATCTGCCGCCCCAGGACATGCGCTTCGTGGACGTCGGTGGCGACGGGGCGGCTGATCTGGTGCGGGTGGGCTGGACCGGCGTGATGCACATCTGGCTCAACAGGTTGAATGCGCCCTACCGGTCAACGCCCTTGGGCGCCAACTGTCCGAAGATTCCAGGCACTGGTGCAAAGGCGGCTGTTCTCAACGGACCGGAGAACAACCTGGCCGCACAGAGCGTCACGACGAACGTGCAGACTGGCGACACGTCAGAACCCACTGAGCCGCTGCCCGACGACCCGCCCAGCCCTTACAACCTGCTGAACACCGACCCGAACACCACGGTCGATCAGGGCAGTGACGAGTACCAGGGCAGCGACGTCGACCAGGACAGCCTGAGCGACTGACGCTGGTCCTAGAGCAGATGTCATAAAAAGACCCTTTTTATGACCGAGCGGAGCGAGTAGTGTTGACTGAGCAGAACGCAGAATGGAGGCGCGGGGAGGCTGTTTTCCCCGTGGCGTAATTCGGAGTACTGCTCTGAGTGAGCACACCCACATCTGAGTGCTCCCGCAGAGCGCCGCTGCCTTCAACGGGTAGCGGCGCTCCGGCTCTGTGGAGACGGGCCACATGGTCGCAGGATGGTCGCAGGATGGTCGCAGGATGGTGTTGCCACAACTGGCGTCTGCCGTCCTGGCCGGGAAGCGGACAGGCAGGGTAAGCGCTTCTTCGGATGTTGGGCAATCGAGCGGAGTTCGTCTCAGTCTGCCGCGCTGGGCGGTCCCCAGGGGTCGAGGACCACTTTGATGCAGCCGTTCTTCTTGTCACGGAAGGTTTCGTACAGCTCCGGGGCGTCGTGGAGCGAGGCGCGGTGCGAGATCACGAAGCTGGGGTCGATCTCGCCCTTCTCGATGCGCTCCAGAAGGGGCCGGATGTAACGGTGGGTGTGCGTCTGGCCCATCCGGAAGATCAGGCCCTTGGCAAACGCGGCGCCCATCGGCATCTCGTTGACCAGGCCGCCGTAGACGCCCGGCATGCTGACGGTGCCGCCCTTGGCGCAGCTCATGATGGCCCAGCGCAGCGCGGTAATGCGGTCAAAGGTCAGCCGCAACTTCTGCTGGGCGGTGTCGAGCAGGGCGCCGGGGCCGTGGCCGTGCGCCTCCAGACCCACCGCGTCGATGACGTGATCCGGGCCGCGCCCGCCGGTCATCTCGCGCAGGGCGACCTGAACGTCCACCTGTTCGTAGTTGACGGTTTCGGTGCCCGCCTTCTCGGCCAGGGCCAGGCGTTCGGGCACGCGGTCGATGACGATGACCCGCGCCGCGCCGAGCATCTGGGCGCTGCGGGCGGCGAACTGGCCTACCGGCCCGGCGCCGAAGACCGCCACCACGTCGCGGCCCGGAATGATATTGCAGTTCTCGGCGGCCTGGTAGCCGGTGGGGAAGATGTCGGTCAGAAACAGCACCTGCTCGTCGCGCAGCCCCGACTCGATCTTGAAGCCGCCCATGTCGGCGAAGGGCACCCGCACGTACTGGGCCTGGCCGCCCGCGTAGCCGCCGTACAGGTGCGAGTAGCCGAACAGCCCGCCGCCGCTGACGGCTCCGTAGAGCGCCTCGGCCATCCGGTGATTGGGGTTGGTGTTGTCGCAGGCACTGAAAAAACCGCGCTGGCAGTAGTCACACACCCCGCAGGCGATGTTGAAGGGCACGACCACCCGGTCCCCGACCTTCAGGTTGTTGACCGCCGGGCCGATCTCCACGACCTCGCCCATGAACTCGTGGCCGAGGATGTCGCCTTTTTCCATGCTGGGGATGTAGCCGTCGAGCAGGTGCAGGTCCGAGCCGCAGATGGCGGTGGCCGTGACCTTCACGATCATGTCGGTGGCTTGCAGGATGGTCGGGTCCGGCACCGTCTCCACGCCGACCTTGTTGGTGCCCTGCCAGATGACCGCTTTCATAAAGCCTCCGATTGAACCGCTTTGTAAAAGTGGTTCAATCCGACCAGAGGGAGAAGGAGCAAAACGGGTTGCGGGCGTGGAGTCGGCGGCCCGGCGCCCTTCCGGGTTGACGACAGAACAGACGCGGCCCGCATCACGAGACGTTCCTTATTTTTTCGTTGATGGTCTGGGACTTGTTGCGGCCACTGGTCTGGCCCTCGGTGGTGGGGTTAAACCCCAGTTCCTGCTCGCGCTTGAAGCGCATCAGGTCGTCGCGCAGTTGCTGCGAAGGCTCCTGCCCGGCGATGCGGGCGATGACTGCGCCTGCCGTGCCCGCCGGATTCTTGTACTTGAGCCGCACGACCAGTTCGGTGCCTCGCCCGCCCGGAGCCTCCCGAAAGATGACCTCGCCGCTGTTCTCGATGCCTGCGCCCGGCAGCGAGGCCCAGGCCAGCCGCCTGCCCGGTTCGTCGGCTGTTATTTCGGCGTCCCAGCTCACGTTGCCCAGCGGCCCCTTGACCGTCCAGTGCGAGCGCGTTTCACTCAGAACCTGCACGTCTTTGAGGTGGCTCATGATCTGCGGCAACCTCTCCAGCGGGCGCCACAGGGCGTAGAGTTCATCCGGCGCCTTGCCGATGGTCACGGCGTCGCTGACCAGCGTTTCGCCCGCCTCGTTTTGCTGGATCTTGAGGGCCGTCGCCAGCGGATTGCTGCCGCGCAGGGCTACGGCGGCCAGCCCCAGCCCGGCCCCGCCGAGAATCAGACCCCGCGCCCTGCCGCCGCCGAGGCCCAGCAGCGCCAGCCCCAGGCCCAGCACACCGACCAGCACGCGCTCGGTGGGTTGCAGGTGTCCGCCCTGGGCCGTCTGAAGAAAGGAAGTTGCGGAAGCGGTCTGTGTCGTCATCTGGACCTCCCTTGCCTGCGGGTATCGGTGTCTGCGTGTACCGGTGCCTGCGTGTATTGGTGTCTGCCCGTATTGGGCCTGGCCTGCCGAGCCGAGAAGCGGTGAGCTGACACTCTTTGAAGGTGCCCTGAAGCTTGTGTGGGGACTTGGCCAGGTGCGGCGCCCGGATGAACGGCCCTGCACCGGGTTGCCCAGACCAGCGCCAGCACGCACAAAACGGGCACTTCAAAAAACACACACGGCGGTTACGAGAACTGGTATCCGGTTATGCAGTGCTGAAATTGCGCTATACACACGCCCCCCGGCATTACCGGAATGTAAGCCAGGCTGGACACGCATAAACAAATCCCCGACACGGCCTCTCAGGTTGAGTAAACTGGACGGATAGACCCGGCGTCGCCGGTTTCAGTTGCCCCGGAGGTATTGCGATGCACGATCAGGCCAATCACCCACAAGACAGCAGCGACCGACTTGAGCAGCAGCCCCGCCAGAACGCCGCCTCTGGAACCGATTCCATGACCAGCCAGGCCAGGCGCCAAGCTGCCGAGCACGGCCTGTATGCCGACAACGAGCACGACGCCTGCGGAGTCGGGTTCGTGGCGCACATCAAGGGCCAGCGGGCGCACAGCATCGTGGCGCAGGGCCTGAAAATTCTGGAGAACCTCGATCACCGGGGGGCTGTCGGCGCCGACAAGCTGATGGGCGACGGCGCCGGTATATTGATACAGATTCCCGACGCCTTCTACCGCGCCGAGATGGCCTTGCAGGGCGTGAGCCTACCGCCCGCCGGGGAATACGGCGTCGGCATGATCTTTTTGCCCAAGGAGTCGGCCTCGCGGCGCTTCTGTGAGCAGGAACTCGAACGGGTCGTCGCCGCCGAGGGTCAGGTCGTCCTCGGCTGGCGCGACGTGCCGGTGGACCGTGAAATGCCGATGTCGCCGACGGTGCAGGGCAAGGAACCCGTCATCCGCCAAATCTTCATCGGGCGCGGCCCCGACATCCTGGTGCCCGACGCGCTGGAGCGCAAGCTGTACGTGATTCGCCGCAGCGCCTCCAACGCCATCCGCTACCTCAAGCTGACCCACGGCAGCGAATATTACGTGCCTTCGATGTCGTGCCGGACCGTGATCTACAAGGGCCTGCTGCTGGCGAACCAGGTCGGCACCTACTACCTCGATCTGAAAGACGTGCGGGTCGTGTCGGCCCTGGCGCTCGTCCACCAGCGATTCTCGACCAACACCTTCCCCGAATGGCCACTGGCGCACCCCTACCGGATGGTCGCCCACAACGGCGAGATCAACACCGTGAAGGGCAACTTCAACTGGATGCGGGCGCGCGAAGGCGTGATGAGCAGCCCGGTTCTCGGCGACGACCTGAAAAAGCTCTATCCGATCAGCTTCGAGGGCGAGTCCGACACCGCCACCTTCGACAACGCGCTGGAACTGCTGACCCTGGCGGGCTACCCGATGGCCCAGGCCGCCATGATGCTGATTCCCGAAGCCTGGGAACAGAACACCCTGATGGATGACCGCCGCCGCGCCTTCTACGAGTACCACGCCGCCATGATGGAGCCCTGGGACGGCCCCGCCGCGATGGTCTTCACCGATGGTCGCCAGCTCTGCGCCACGCTGGACCGCAACGGCCTGCGTCCGGCCCGCTACATTGTGACCAAAGACGATCTGGTGGTGCTGGCCTCCGAGACCGGCGTGCTGCCGATTCCGGAAAACAAGATCGTGCGCAAGTGGCGCCTCCAGCCGGGCAAGATGTTCATGATCGACTTCGACCAGGGCCGCATCATCGAGGATGACGAACTCAAGGCCCAGTTCGCGGGCGCCAGGCCCTACCGCCAGTGGATCGACAACGTGCGGGTGAATCTGAGCAACATCGACGTGTCCGGCGGGGTCGGCAGCTTCACCGAGTCGCGCCTGGACCGCCAGCAGGCCTTCGGCTACACCCAGGAAGACCTCAAGTTTCTGCTCGGCCCGATGGCCGCGCTGGGCGAGGAAGGCATCGGCAGCATGGGCAACGACTCGCCGCTGGCCGTGCTGAGCAGTCGCAACAAGCCGCTGTACAACTACTTCCGCCAGTTGTTCGCCCAGGTCACCAACCCGCCCATCGACCCGATCCGCGAGGCGGTGGTGATGTCGCTGAGGTCATTCATCGGCCCCAAGCCCAACCTGCTCGACATCAACGCGGCCAACCCGACCATGCGCCTGGAAGTCTCGCAGCCGATTCTGGATTTCAACGACATGGCCCGGCTGCGCAGCATTGCCGAGCACACACGTGGCAAGTTCAAGGCCTTTGATCTGGACATCACCTACCCTGCCAGTTGGGGCAATCAGGGCGTGGAAGCCAAGCTGGCCTCGCTGCGTGCCCAGGCCGTGGACGCCATTCGCGGCGGGGCCAGCATCCTGATTATCTCGGACCGCAAGCTCGACAGTGGGCGGGTGGCGGTGCCGTCGCTGCTTTCACTGTCGGCCATTCACAATTATCTGGTGAAAGAGGGCCTGCGGACCTCCGCCGGGCTGGTCGTCGAGACCGGCGACGCGAGAGAAGTCCACCACTTCGCGGTGCTGGCGGGCTACGGCGCCGAGGCGGTCCACCCCTACCTGGCCCTGGAAACCCTGATCGCCCAGCACGCCGACCCCAACGGGCACGGCGACTCCGATAAAGCCGTCTACAACTACATCAAGGCCATCGGCAAGGGCCTGTCCAAGATCATGTCCAAGATGGGCATCAGCACCTACATGAGCTACTGCGGCGCCCAGATCTTCGAGGCGGTGGGGCTGTCCAAGGAACTCGTGGACGGCTACTTCCCCGGCACCAGCACGCAGGTCGGGGGCATCGGCGTCTTCGAGGTGATGGAGGAGACCATCCGCAATCACAAGGCCGCCTTCGGTCATGACCCGCTGCTGGAAAATATGCTGGATGTGGGCGGCGAATACGCCTGGCGCGTGCGCGGCGAGGAGCACATGTGGACGCCCGACGCGGTGGCCAAGCTCCAGCACGCCGCCCGCAGCGGTGAGGCCAAGACCTTTACCGAATACTCCACCATCATCAACGACCAGTCGCGCCGTCACATGACCCTGCGCGGGCTGTTCGAGCTGAAATCCGACCCGGCCCAGGCCATCCCGCTCGACGAGGTGGAATCGGCAAAAGAGATCGTCAAGCGCTTCGCCACGGGCGCCATGTCGCTGGGCAGCATCAGCACCGAGGCGCATACGACGCTGGCCGTCGCCATGAACCGTATCGGCGGCAAGTCCAATACCGGCGAGGGCGGGGAAGACCCGGCGCGGTATCGCAGCGAGCGGGCGGGCAATGCCATCCAGGCTGGAACCAAAATCAGCGACATCATCGGCGGTGAGCGCTCCCTCTCCGACTACGAGTTGCAGGATGGCGACAGCCTGCGCAGCAAGATCAAGCAGGTCGCTTCGGGCCGCTTCGGCGTCACCACCGAGTACCTGGTCAGCGCCGACCAGATCCAGATCAAGATGGCCCAGGGCGCCAAGCCGGGCGAGGGCGGGCAGCTTCCCGGCGGCAAGGTCAGCGAGTACATCGGCATGCTGCGCCACTCGGTGCCAGGCGTGGGTCTCATCTCGCCGCCGCCGCATCATGATATCTACTCGATTGAAGACCTGGCCCAGCTCATCCACGACCTCAAGAACGTCAATCCGGGGGCCGACATCTCGGTCAAGCTGGTCTCGGAAGTCGGCGTGGGCACCATCGCGGCGGGCGTCACCAAGGCCAAGGCCGACCACCTCGTCATAGCAGGACACGACGGCGGCACCGGAGCTTCACCCTACAGCTCGATCAAGCACGCCGGAACACCCTGGGAACTGGGGCTGGCCGAAACGCAGCAGACCCTGGTGCTCAACGGGCTGCGAGGCCGCGTGCGGGTCCAGGCCGACGGGCAGATGAAGACCGGGCGCGATGTCGTCATCGGGGCGCTGCTGGGCGCCGACGAGTTCGGCTTCGCCACCGCGCCGCTGGTCGCCGAGGGCTGCATCATGATGCGCAAATGCCATCTCAACACTTGCCCGGTGGGCGTGGCGACGCAAGATCCGGAGCTGCGTAAACGCTTCGCGGGCAAGCCGGAACACGTCATCAACTTCTTCTTCTTCGTGGCCGAGGAGGTCCGGGGCCTGATGGCCGAGCTGGGCATCCGCAAGTTCGAGGATCTGGTGGGCCGCAGCGACCTGCTCGACACCAGGGGCGGCATCGAGCACTGGAAGGCGCGGGGCCTGGATTTCAGCCGGGTGTTTTACCGCCCGGAGGGTGAGCACGTCCGCCGCCATGAGGAGCGCCAGGAGCACGGCCTGGAGCGCGCCCTGGACCACGTGCTGATCGAGAAGGTCCGGTCGGCCATCGAGACCGGCGAGCCCATCCAGATTCTGCACCCGGCCCGCAACGTCAACCGCACGGTGGGCGCCATGCTGTCGGGCGAACTGATCCGGCGCCGTCCGGAGGGGCTGCCCGACCACACCATCTTCATCCAGATGGAGGGCAACGGCGGCCAGAGCTTCGGCGCGTTTCTGGCCACAGGCATCACGCTGTACCTGATCGGCGACGCCAACGATTACACCGGCAAGGGCCTTTCCGGCGGGCGGGTGGCGCTGCGGCCCAGCATCGATTTCCGGGGCGACGCGACCAGGAACATCATCGTGGGCAACACGGTCCTGTACGGCGCGACCTCCGGCGAGGCCTTCTTCCGGGGCGTGGCGGGCGAGCGCTTCGCCGTGCGCCTGAGTGGCGCCAGTACCGTCGTGGAGGGCACCGGCGATCACGGCTGCGAGTACATGACCGGCGGCACCGTCGTCGTGCTGGGCCAGACCGGGCGCAACTTCGCGGCGGGCATGTCGGGCGGCGTCGCCTACGTCTACGACGAGGACGGCACCTTCGCTGGGCGCTGCAACACCAGCATGGTGGACATCGAGCCCATCCAGACCGCCGCCGCCCAGCTTCAGCAGCTCCGTGACGGCCAGGGCCACGGCCACCTCCACCGGGGTATCACCGACGAGGAGCAGCTCCGCAAGCTCGTCGAGGACCACCTGACCTGGACCGGCTCGGTGCGGGCCAGCGACCTGCTCGAAGACTGGGGCGCCGCCATGAGCAAGTTCGTCAAGGTCTACCCCCACGAGTACCGCCGCGCCCTGGGCGAGATGAATTCCGTTCAGGTGAGCAGCGACGCAGGCACCATTCCCGGCGAAGTGGCGGCGGGGATCGTGACGAAGACGAAGTGATTGGAAAGCAAGGCAGATTGAAGGCAATCGCTGCGCTCACCACCCCCAGTCGCTTCGCGACGGCCCCCCCTAAAGAGGGGCTGAAACAACTCAAATTAAGCTTCTTAGAGTGCTGTTGTAGCTCCTCCCCCTTGAGGGGGGAGGCTGGGTGGGGGTGAGTGAGCACCAGCGAATGCCCTCATCCCTTCCCCACTCCCCACCTCCCACTTCCCCCTCCCCAGGAGCCCCCATGTCCAAAGTCACCGGATTTCTCGATCACAAGCGCGTGGGGGAGAGTTACGACCCCGCCGAGGCCCGTACCCGGCATTACAAGGAGTTCGTTCACGGTCTCAGCGACGGCGCGGCCAAGCAACAGGCGGCCCGCTGTATGGACTGCGGCATTCCGTTTTGCAACAACGGCTGCCCGGTGGGCAACATCATTCCCGACTTCAACGAGCTGGTGTATCAGCAGGACTGGCGCTCGGCGCTGGACGTGCTGCATTCCACCAACAACTTTCCGGAGTTCACGGGCCGCATCTGCCCGGCGCCCTGCGAGGCGGCCTGTACGCTGAACTTCAACGACGACCCGGTGGGCATCAAGAGCATCGAGCGCAGCATCATCGACAAGGGTTGGGAACAGGGCTGGGTCACGCCGCAGATCGCGCCCGTCAAATCTGGCAAAAAAGTGGCTGTCATCGGCTCCGGCCCGGCTGGACTGGCCGCCGCGCAGCAACTGGCCCGCGCCGGGCATGACGTGACCGTCTTCGAGAAAAACGAGCGGGTCGGCGGGCTGCTGCGCTACGGCATTCCCGACTTCAAGATGGAAAAGGTCCACATTGACCGCCGCGTCTCGCAGATGGAGGCCGAGGGCGTCACCTTCCGGACCGGCGTGCTGGTGGGCGAATTGCCGGTGGGCAGCACCGTGACCTCGCACCACGTCACGACCATCAGCCCCGAAGAACTGCGCGCCGATTTCGACGCCGTGCTGCTCTCAGGCGGCGCCGAGCAACCCCGTGACCTGCCGGTGCCGGGCCGTGAACTCAGCGGGGTGCATTTTGCGATGGAATTCCTGCCACAGCAGAACCGGGTCAACCACGGCTGGGAAGGTCAGGGGCAGTTGCTCGCCACCGGCAAACACGTCATCGTCATCGGCGGCGGCGACACCGGCTCGGACTGCATGGGCACCAGCCACCGCCAGGGCGCGGCCAGCGTGACCCAGTTCGAGCTGATGCCGATGCCGCCCGAAAGCGAGTACAAGCCGCTGAGCTGGCCGTACTGGCCTTACCGCCTGCGCACCAGCTCCAGCCACCAGGAGGGCGGCAAGCGCGAATTCGCCATCGCCACCCGCGAGTTCGTGGGTGAAGGTGGCAAGCTGACCGGCATCCGCACCGTGCGCGTCGAGTGGGACGGCAATAAAATGAGCGAGGTGGGGGGCAGCGAGGAGTTGCTGAGCGCCGACCTGGTGCTGCTGGCGATGGGCTTCATGAGTCCGGTGGCCAGCGTACTGGACAAGTTCGGCGTCGAGCGCGACGGGCGCGGCAACGTCAGGGCCGGAACCGACGAGGAGGGCGGCTACGTCACCAGCGTGCCGGGCATCTTCGCGGCGGGCGATATGCGCCGGGGGCAGTCGCTGGTCGTCTGGGCCATCCGTGAGGGTCGCCAGGCCGCCAGAGCCGTCGATCAGTACCTGATGGGGATGTCGGAGCTGCCGAGGTAACTCGGCACCAGCCGGAGCGCCCCGCCAGATTCACTCGGCGGGGCGCTCTCGCTACGGCGGCTGACGCTATGGCCTTCGTTCCCTGCGTTCCGGCCCGGCCCGTGGCAGGCCCCACAGCAGGCTGACCGGTCCCAGCAGCAGGCCCCACATCGCCGCGCCCAGCCCGAAGCGGGCGGCCAGTGCGCCCAGCAGCAACGGAAACAGGCCGCCTTGCCGTCCGGCCATGTTGCCCAGCGCCAGGGCTTGCCCAGCGCCAGGGCCGCGCCGCCGACGCCACCGACCAGTTCGTCCAGAAATTCGGTGCCCAGCACGGTAAAGAGCAGCAGTCCAGCACGGCGAGCGGCGACAGGCATGGTCACGTCCTTGAATCCGGGTCCAGCACGGCGAGGAGTGGCGTTCAGGTCACCAGGGGGTAGCGGCATGGGGACAGCACAAAGCAGTTCATGAACTGGACCGCCCCAACTGGACGGCAGCACCCAGCGCGGCTGACCTTCCTGCGTCAGACTGGGCGCATGTGGACATTGCATCGGCGCCGCCTGCTGCTCACCGCCCTGCTCGGCGCCAGTCAGGCGGCGGGGGCGCCCCAGCCCTCTACAGCTCAGCCTTCTGCCACTCCGGCCCTCCAGCACGTGTTTTTACTGGTGCTGGAGAACCACAGTTACGCTCAGGTGATCGGCAATCCCAACCTGAAGGCGATCAACGCCCTGGCGAAATCGGCTGCCCTGGCCCGCAACTACACGGGTGTGACCCACCCCAGCCTGCCCAACTACGTGGCTTTAATCGCGGGTAGCACCATGAAGTTGCGCGGCGACAATCCTGCGCAGTCGTTTGGCGGCGCCACCCTGGCCTCGCAACTCGAAGACCGACAGCTCACCTGGCGGGCCTACATGCAGGGGCTGCCCAGCGTGGGGTCGAACGCGCCCTACGCCGCCTTGTACGGCAAGAAGCACAACCCGTTCATGCTCAACGCCGACATCGCCAACGACCCCAAACGGGCCGGGAACGTCGTCCCCTTCGAGCGACTGCAAGCTGACCTCGCCAGCAATCAGGTCGCCAACTTCTCGATGCTGGTGCCCGACCTGTGCCACGACCTGCACGGCGACCTGCGCTGCCTGGGCCGCGCCAACGTGGACCGCCTCGGTGACGCCTATGTCAAGCAGTGGAGCACGGCCATCATGCAGTCCAAAGCCTGGGTGCCCGGCACGGCGCTCATCATCACCTTCGACGAGGGCGAGGACGAGCGCGGCGGCGGGGGCCTGGTGCCCACCATCATCGTGACGCCTGGCGGCAAAGCGGGCGTGACCAGTGACCGGGCTTACAACCATTACTCGCTGCTGCGCACGCTGGAAGACGGCTTTGGACTGCCACCGCTCAGGGGAGCCGTCAAAGCCCAGCCGATGACCGATCTGCTGCCCTGAGCAGCGCGAGCTGGCGGCGGCACGTTTTTGCCCAAACCGCATCCAAGTATCTCCTTGTCAGGCTTTAAAGCAGATGTCATAAAAAGACCCTTTTTATGACCGAGCGGAGCGAGTAGTTTTGGCTGAGCAGGACGCAGAATGGAGGCGCGGGGAGGCTGTTTTCCCCGTGGCGTAATTCGGAGTACTGCTTTAGGTTTCGCTGCCCCAGATGC
>NZ_JANYGJ010000137.1 GCF_025362455.1 Deinococcus sp.
GCGCATGAGCCCCCGTGCGCCCAGAATCCTGGGTCTGATGACCGGCACCAGCCTGGACGGCATCGACGCCGTGCTGACCGAATTGCCCGGCTGGCCTGGCCTGGGCGAAAGGGGGTCGCCTCCCCCACTGAACGGTTTGGGATTGGCCGGTCCCGTGCCCCGCGTCAGCATTCTGGAGCACGTCCAGACGCCGTTCGCCGCTGAGCTGCGCCGCGAGCTGCTGCGGGCCTGCCGCGATGAGCTGCGGGTCAGCGAGCTGGCTGAGCTGCATTTTAAGCTGGGCGAGGCGCTGGCAGAGGCCGCCGCCGAGCTGTCCGGGGGCGCCGACCTGATCGCCAGTCACGGCCAGACCGTCTACCACCTGCCCAGACTAGGTGAGCACAGACTGGGTGAGCACAGATTGGGTGAGCACAGACTGGGTGAGCTGACCGGCGGGCGGACCAGGGCCACTTTTCAGATCGGGGAGGCCGCCTGCATCGCCGAGGCCACCGGCAAACCGGTCATCGCCGACTTCCGGCCCGCCGATCTGATCGCCGGGGGCCAGGCCGCGCCGCTGGTGCCGTTCGCGGACCGGATCATCTACGCCGAGGCCGGGGTGCGCCGCTCGGTGCATAATCTGGGCGGCGTCAGCAACCTGACCTACCTGCCGGGCCTGGACCCTGACGGCGTGCTGGCCTTCGACACCGGCCCCGCCAACGCCCTGATCGACGAGGTGGCCCAGCTCGCCGGGCAAGCCTACGACGGGCCACACTTCGACGAGGGCGGGCGGCTGGCTGCCGCTGGACAGGTCGACACCGCGCTGGTCGAGTCCTGGCTGAGCGATCCGTATTTCAGCTTGCCGCCCCCCAAGTCCACCGGGCGCGAACGCTGGACCCTGCCGCTGATGCCGGGTGTGCCCGCAGGCATGAACCTGAGCGATCTGGCCGCCACCGTCACGGCCTTCAGCGCCCAAACCATCGTGGACGCTTACCGGCGACACGTCATTCCGCGTGATCTGGATGAGGTGCTGGTGGCGGGCGGCGGCGCCTTCAACACGCTGCTGATGGCGCTGATTCGGGGCGGCCTGGCGCCCATTCCGGTGAGCACCTTCGAGGAGCGCGGCTGGAACTCCTCGGCGCGGGAGGCGGCGGCCTTCGCGGTGCTGGGCTACTACGCCTACCAGGGCTGGCCCAACACGCTGCCCGGCACCACCGGGGCGCGGCACGCGGTGATCGCCGGGAAACTGAGTCGGCCTTACCGGAAGGCGCCGTGACCGGGCGAACTGATATCAAGCGGGCGACTGAGCTGGTGCAACGAGCCGTCGCTGCGGGCCAGATTCCCGGCGCCGCGCTGGGCCTGATCCGGGCCGGGGAAGCGCCCGTCATGCGCGTCTGGGGACTGGCCGAGCGCGAACCGGAGCGGCGCGAGCTGGACCTGAACGCCTGGTTCGACCTGGCGAGTCTGACCAAGGTGCTGTTCACTGTACCTGAAATGCTGCGGCTGGTCGAAGACGGCCTGGCTGATCTCGACGACCCGCTGAGCCTGACGCTGCCGGAGCTGAATCCTCAGACCGAACTGGCGTCTCGCACGCTGCGCCAGCTTCTGAGCCACACCGCCGGGCTGCCCGCCTCGGCGCCGCTGCACCTATGGGAGAGCACTCCGGACGCCATCAGGCAGCGGCTGCTGAGTGAGCCCTGGGAGCTGGGCGAGAACGTCTATTCCGATCTGGGCTACCTGCTGCTGGGCGTGGTGATCGAGCGGCTGCGCGGCGAGGCCCTGAGCGCACGCCCACTGACACCGGGATTGACCTTCACACCGCCCCCTGAGCTTTCCGTCTCCACCGAGCAGTGCGAGTGGCGGGGCCGCCTGCTGCGCGGCGAGGTCCACGACGAGAAAGCCTCCGCGCTGGGCGGGCCTGCCGGTCACGCCGGGCTGTTCGGCACGCTACGGGGCGTGCTGGGCGCCGCTCAGGGCTTGCTGGACGGATCGGCGCTCAGCTCAGCCGCACAGGCGGAACTGCGTGCCCCTCATACTCCCACCCGTGCCCTCGGCTGGGAGCGGAGACATCCCGGCTGGAGCGGCGGCAGCCTGTGCAGCCCGCAGACCCTCGGCCACACCGGCTTTACCGGCACCGGCTGCTGGATAGATTTCGGACGCGGCTCCGCCTGGGCGCTGCTGACCAACAACGTCCATCCCTCGCGGCGCCGCATGTCCAACCTGGGGCCGCTGCGCCGGGCGGTGGGCAACGCGCTGGCTGCCGGGTGGCACATTGACTGATACGGACTCCGGCGACCCAGGTGCATAATTGGCCTTAAAGTGGTATGGTTCGGGTCAAGACCGTTTCAAAAGGTGCCTGCTTCTACTGGCACTCGTTTTGCCCGCCGTGCATCTGCGCTGCGGCCTCGCCCTATTCGTTCCTACCCCGGAGGTTTTGATGCGCCCAATCAGATTGCCCGCCCGCCAGAAATCGGCCCTGAGCGCCCTCGTCTGCTCGACCCTGGCCCTGAGCCTGAGTGCCAGTGCGGCGCCCAAGAAGGTCAGCGGCTACGAATCGCTGGGCGTCACGGCGGGCAAGACCGGCGGAGGGGCAACGCTGATCCTGGGTGACAGCCCGCAGAGCCTGAACTATTACGGCGCCATCGACAACAACCTGGGGCTGATCTCGCAGCAACTCTTCGACGGTCTGGTCGAGTTCAACTACGCCACCTACAAGCTCGAACCCGCCCTGGCCGAAAGCTGGACCGTCTCTGCTGACGGCAAGACCTATACCTTCAAGCTCCGCCAGGGGGTCAAGTGGAGCGACGGCGAGCCGTTCACCGCCGACGACGTGGTGTTCACCTACGAGCAGATCATCGAGAATCCCGAAGCGCGGGCCGGAGACGCCGCCACCTTTACCCAGAACGGCAAGAAGGTCAACTTCGAGGCCGTCGATAAAAACACCGTCAGGGTGACGCTGCAAAAGCCCACGCCCGCCTTCCTGCTCCAGATGCGCAATTTCATTATGCCCAAGCACAAACTGATCAAATTCAGCGTCGAGGGCGGCGCCAAGGCGGCGGACCTCAACAACGCCTGGCCCACCAACGTCGCGCCCGCCGAGGTGGTCGGCACCGGGCCGTTCAAGCTCAACAGCTACACCGCCGGGCAGAAGGTCAGCCTGGTCCGCAACCCCAACTCGTGGAAGGTGGACGCCAAGGGCACCAAGTTGCCGTACCTCGACACGCTGGATTTCCTGATTATCCGCGACCCACAGGCCCAGGTGGCGCAGTTTCTGGCCGGAAACGTGGACCAGCTCAACATCACCGGCGCCCAGTTTCCCGATCTCAAGCAAAAGGAAGTCGCCGGGGCGCCCTTCAAGGTGGTGCGCAGCACGGCGCTGTTCGGTTCGCCGCCGTTCGTGGCCTTCAACTTCGACGCCAAGGACGCCGCGCTCGCCAAGCTCTTCAGCAACCTGAAATTCAGGGTGGCGGCGCAGTCAGCGCTCAACCGCAACCGCCTGATCGAGACCGTCTACAACGGCCTGGCCGGGCTGCCGGGTCACGGCGTGGCGCCTGCCAACAAGGAGTTCTACGTCAACACCAAGGGCTCGCTCGGCAGTTTTGACCTGGCAGCGGCGGGCGCGGCGCTCGACGCGCTGGGTCTCAAGGACACCGACGGCAACGGCGTGCGCAACCTGCCCGGCGGCAAGGATCTGGAGATCAGCCTGACCTACGGCACCGATTCGAGCGTCTATCCGGCCATCGCCACCATCATCCAGAACGACTTCAAGGCGGTGGGCATCAAGGTCAACTTACAGGGCATCCTGGTCAAGAACCTGCTCTCCACCGGCCTGAGCGGCAACTTCGAGATGATCCTGCACGCCTTCGGCGACCAGCCCGACCCTGAGCTGCGCCGCCCGATCTGGCAGCCGGGCGGGGCGCTGTACTACTGGCACCGCTCGCTCCAAAGCGCTACAGACGGCGCCGCACCCAATATCGCCAAGATGTTCCCCTGGGAAAAGGAGATCTACAGCATCTTCGAAACCGCTGCCGTCACCCCGGACCGCGCCCAGCGCAAGGCCCTGTATACGAGGTGGCAACTGCTGTTCGCCCACAACCTGCCGGTCATCCCGCTGCTCAAGCCGGAGAACATCGGCGCCGTGTCCAACAAGTACGGCAACTATGTCTACAACCTCGGCGTGATTCCCGGTTACAACCCGGTGCCTCTGATTTACCAGAAGTAAAAGAGGGAAGTGGGGAGTGGGCGGCGGGTAGTGGGGAACGGCTTCCCACTGCCTGCCTATCCTCCACCCCTCCTTTCATAGACCTCACGCCGTACCAGAAAGGTTGCGTCATGCCCCCAGATCCTCGCTGTTCCCACTCCCTACTCCCCACTTCCCACTCCCCCCCACCGTGTTGAGTTTCATCCTCCGGCGCGTGCTGGGCATGTTGCCCACGCTGCTGGTCATCAGCGCCGTGTGTTTTCTGGTCATCAAGTTGCAGCCGGGCAGCTTCACCGATCAGTACCTGGAAGACCCGCGCTTTACCCGCGAGACGGCGGCGGCCATCAGCCGTCAACTGGGGCTCGACCAGCCGCCGGTAGCGCAGTATTTCCACTGGCTGGGCGGCGTGCTGACGCGCTTTGATTTCGGCTATTCCTTTTTGCAAAACCGCCCGGTGGTGACCGTCATCGGCGAACTGCTGGGCTGGACGGTCTTCATCGCGCTGCTGACCCTGCTGCTGAGCTGGGTGATCGCCGTGCCGCTGGGCATCTACACGGCCTTCAACCGGCACAGCGCCTCGTCCCAGGTGATCGGCGTTCTGGGGTATCTGGGCCTGGCGATTCCCGATTTTCTGGCGGCGCTGCTGATCGTGGCGGTGGTGTTGCGGCTTGGTGGCACCAACGTGGGCGGGTTGTTCAGCCCGAAGTATATCGACGCGCCGTGGTCGTGGGCACGCGTTTTGGACCTGCTGAATCACCTGTGGATTCCGGTGGTGGCGGTGGGCCTGGAGGGCGTGGCCGGGTTGATGCGCCAGATGCGGGCCTCGATGCTCGACGTGCTGGGGCAGGATTACGTGCGCACGGCGCGGGCCAAGGGGGCGCCGCAGCGCCGGGTGATCTGGCGCCACGCGGTTCGCAACGCCATCAACCCGCTCATCAGCCTGGCCGGGCTGAGCCTGCCGACGCTGATTTCGGGCACCATCATCATCAGCATCGTACTGAACCTGCCGACCATCGGGCCGCTGCTCTACGACAGCCTGGTCAACAAGGATCAGTACATGGCCCTGACCCTGCTGATGTTCAGCGCCGCGCTGCTGCTGCTCGGCAACCTGCTGGCCGACATCGCGCTGGCCTGGGCCGACCCCAGAGTGAGGTACTCGTGACGAGCTGGAAGGTAGGTGTTGTCGTCGGGAAGTGGGCGGGGGGAAGTGGGAAGTGGGAACAACCCTCGATCTTTTCCCACTTCCCACTCCCCACTCCCCACTTCCTGTGGGGTACCACATGACCACCCTCGCGGCCCCGGAGGCGAAGTCGGCCAGCACGCTCTCGATGGCCTGGCGGCGCTACCGCAAGTCAAGGCTGGGCGTGCTGGGCGGCTGGGTGCTGGCGGCGCTATACCTCACCGCCCTGTTCGCCGGATTCCTGTCGCCGTACAGCATCACCACCCAGCACCAGGGACACGAGTACCAGCCGCCGAGCAGGCTGCATCTGGTGGGCAAGGGCGGCCTGAGCTGGCCCTTCGTCTACGGCACCAGGGAGTCGCGCGACCCGGTGACCTTTGCCCGCAAGTCGGTGGACGACCCCAGCGTACAACTTCCGGTGCGCCTGCTCGTGCGCGGCGAGCCGTACCGTTTCTTCGGCCTCCAAAGCGACCTGCATCTGTTCGGCGTGCCGCTGGCGCAGGGCGGCTCGCCCCAGGTCTTCTACTTTCCCTTCGGCACCGACCAACTGGGCCGCGATCTGCTCTCGCGCACACTGGTCGGCGGCCAGGTCAGCCTCACGGTGGGCCTGATCGGGGTGGTTATCTCCTTCGCCATCGGTATCCTGATGGGCGGAATCAGCGGCTACTACGGCGGCCTGACCGATACCCTGATCCAGCGGCTGATCGAGGTGCTGCTGAGCTTCCCCCGCCTGCCGATTCTGCTGGCGCTGAGCACCCTGATTCCCCCCAGATGGCCGAGCACCTGGGTCTACCTGGGCATCGTGGCGGTGCTGGCGTTGATCGGCTGGGCGGGTCTGGCGCGGGTGCTGCGCGGGCAGGTGCTGACGCTGCGCTCGCTCGATTACGTCTCGGCGGCGCAGGCCATCGGGGCACGCGACCTGCGGATCATCCTGCGGCACATCACGCCCAACCTCAGCTCGTTTCTGCTGGTGACCGCCACGCTGGCGCTGCCCGGCTTCGTATTGGGCGAGAGTGCGCTGAGCTTTCTGGGCCTGGGCATCAAGGAGCCGATGACGAGCTGGGGCCTGCTGCTGGCTGACGCCCGCCGCGAGGGCTTCCAGACGCTCAACCTCTACCCCTGGCTGCTGTTGCCGGGCTTGTTTCTGGTCATCACCATCCTGGCCTTCAATTTCTTCGGCGACGCCCTGCGCGACGCGGCTGACACCCAGACGAGGCTGTGATGCCTGGCTTACTGCTCGGTCTGGACGGTGGCGGCAGCGGCACCAAATGGGCCTTGTTCGACGGCGCTGAGGTCGTGCGGCAAGGGCGGCTGGAGGCGTTGACCGGCCATAATCTGGACGCCGGAGCGGTGCGGGCCGTGCTGGAACCGCTTGTGCTGGATGAACGACTTACCGCTGTGACGGGCATTGTCGCCGGAATCAGCGGGCTGCAAGTGGGTGGCGCTGAGGTCTTGCAGGCGGTCCTCGCCGACATCTTCAACATCCCAGCCTCCAGTATCCGCGTCACCGACGATATGGAGCTGGCCTACGCCGCGCAGTTCGGATCGGGCGAGGGCGTGCTGGTCTACGCCGGAACCGGAAGTATCGCCTATCACCGCACACCGGGCGGCGAGGTGCTGCGGGCAGGCGGCCACGGCTTCTTGCTCGGTGACGAGGGCGGGGCCTTCTGGCAGGGGCGGGAAGCGTTGAGAATCGTGCTGGCCGCTCAGGATGCGGGGCAGGTTTTCTCCGGTCCGCTGGCCGACGAGCTGACCGCCCTCACCGGTTCGCCGAGCTGGCCTGAGCTGCGAAGCTGGGTCTACGGCGGCGGGCGCGGGACCGTGGCAAATCTGGCTCCAGCCGTCCACCGGGCGGCGCTGGCGGGCGATGCGCAGGCCCAGGACGTGATGCGGCAAGCTGGACAGGCGTTGGCCCGGCTGGCGTCCACACTGCTGCGCCGCTGCCCACCCGGTCTGCCGCTGGTCCTGGCGGGCGGCGCGGCCAATCCGCTCGTGCGGGGCGCCTTCACCGCCGCGCTGCCCGATGTCGTTCAGCTCGCCCCTGTCGCCCCCGTGCTGGGCGCACCGCATCTTGGCTTCAGACCAAGGCAGGCGGCGCCATGACCCGTGATCTGCCAGACCTCAAGCCACCGAACACCACTCGACTCGCCACCGAGCAGCCCAGCAGACAGCACGCCGACCTGGACCTGCTCGGTACGCCTGAACTGGTCACGGCGCTGATGGACGACCAGGCGGGCGCCTTGAGGGCGGTGCAGGCGGTGGCTCCACTCATCGCCGAGGCCGTCGAGCGGGCGGTAGCTTGCCTGAAGCGGGGTGGCCGACTGGTCTACCTGGGCGCCGGAACCTCCGGGCGGCTGGGCGTGCTGGACGGGGTGGAGCTGCTGCCGACCTTCGCCTGGCCGCCTGAGCGGCTGGTCACGCTGATCGCGGGCGGGCCGGGCGCCATGTTCCGCGCCGTGGAAGGCGCCGAGGACGACTGCGCGGCGGGCGAGGCCGATCTGAGAGAAGCCGATTTTAGCCCGGACGACGTGCTGATCGCGCTGGCGGCCAGCGGCACCACGCCGTATGTGCTGGGCGCGACTGACTACGCCAATACGCTGGGCGCCCTGAGCATCGGCGTCAGCAACAACCCTGGCAGCGCCCTGATGCAGCGCGTCACGGTGGCCCTGGCGCTCGATACCGGCGCGGAGGTCATCGGCGGCAGCACCCGCCTGAAAGCCGGAACCGCCCAGAAGATCACGCTCAATACCTTTTCGAGCGCCGTGATGGTCCGGCTGGGCAAGGTCTACGGCAACCTGATGGTCGATGTACAGGCCACCAACGCCAAGCTGCGACTGCGTGCCCTGAGCCTGACCATGCTCGCCAGCGGCGCCGCGCAGCCCGAAGCCGAGCGGGCGCTGGCGGCGGCCAGAAATCAGGTCAAGGTCGCCGTCGTGATGCTGCGGCTGAATCTGGACGCGGCAGCGGCGCTGGCGGTGCTCAGCCGGGTCGGCGGCAGTCTGCGGGCCGCGCTGGCAGCGGGGGCGTCAGAATTAGCGCAGTCATCAAGGCAGACTCCTTGAGCACCGTCTCCGACACCCTGCCGCTGGCGCAGAAACCACTGTCGCTGGCGCTGAGACTCGATCCGGGGGCCAGCACGCCGATGTATGTGCAGGTGGCCCAGGAGCTGCGGCGCTGGCTGCATTCCGGTGGGGCGCCCGTCGGCACGGCACTTCCCAGTGAGCGCGACCTGGCCGCGCAGCTCGGCGTCTCGCGGGTCACGCTGCGGCAAGCGCTCTCGCTGCTGACCGAGCAGCGTCTGCTGGAGCGGCGGCGCGGCAGCGGCACGTTCATTCTGCCCAGCCCGGAGCAAGCGACCCAATCTCACCGCATTGAGCACCCGCTGGGCACGCTGACCAGTTTCAGCGACGATATGCACGCCCGTGGCCTGAAACCCGGCGCCCGCATTCTGGATTTCGCGCTGAAGTTGGCCACGCCCCAGGAAGCCATGCTGCTGAACCTGGGCGCCAGCAGCCAGGTCTACCGGATTCGTCGCCTGCGCACCGCCGACGGCTCGCCGCTGGCCGTCGAGTCGAGCGTGCTGCCCTTCGAGCGGGTGGGCGAGCTCTCCAGCGAGGGCCTGACCGACCAGAGCCTGTACGCGCTGCTGGCCGCTCGCCAGTTGTCGCCCGTGCGGGCGCTGCGCCACCTGCGGGCCGTCAACGCCGACGCCGAGTACGCCGCGCTGCTGGACACCGAGATTGGCGCCGCGCTGCTGATGACCGAACGGGTGTCGTGGAATGCGGCGGGCACGCCGATTGAAATGGCCTTCGCCCACTACCGGGGTGACCGTTACGACTTCCTGATGGAGCTGCACCAGAACCCGGACGATCAGTGAGCCAGCCTCAGCAATTCAGCCCCGGTAATTCAGCCTCAATCGGCCCGCCTCAGTTCTCCAGCCACTGGCGCACCGCCGCCTTCAGGAACGCCAGCTCGTCCGGCAGGCCCGCCGGACTGCCTGCCCGGTGGCCCCAGACGCCGGGAATGGGCCGCAGCTCGCCGGAGCGTAGATACGGCAGCTCGGCGGCGTTGTCGGCGACCCGGAAATACAGGTCGGTTTCGCCCGGCAGCAGCAGCACCCGCGCCTGGATGGCCGCCAGCGCACGCGGCAGGTCGCCGCCGTAGAGGTCCCCCGCGCTGAGGTCACCACTTTGCCAGGTCAGCGCCTGGGCGTAGAGGTCGGCGGCCCTGAGATCGGCGAACCCGGCTTCCCAGTCGGTCTTGAGGTAGGTGTCCAGGTCGGGGGCGCCCAGCACCGTTTTGAACAGCTCGGCACGGTAGAAGTCCTGGCTGAGTCCCCAGCCCGCGTAGATGTGACCGAAAGCCCTGAGCGCCAGCAACGGCTCGGCGCTGAACTGGCCGTTGCCCAGGTATTCCGGCGCGGCTTCCAGGGTGCGCAGCAGACCCGACAGAAAGACTTGGTTGTGCAGGGCGGTGCGGGCGCTGCCGCAGACGATGATGGCCCGCTGGACCCGCTCCGGAAACAGGGCGGCCCAGTGGTAGGCCTGCATGGCGCCCATCGAAAAGCCGTAGGCGGCGGCCACACTCTGGATGCCCCAGACCTCTTGCAGCAGCCGGGCCTGCGCCAGCACGTTGTCGCGCACCGTGACGAGCCCCGGATACCCCGGCGTGTTGGCCGCCCCCGACGACAGCCCGTTCGAGAACATGTCGGGAATGACGATAAACCACCGCTGCGGGTCCAGAATGCCGTCCGGACCGATCAGCCAGCTCTGGGCGTCGTGGGTGGCGGTGTAACTGGTCGGGTAGACGATGACGTTGCTTTTATCGGCGTTGAGCGTCCCGTGCGTCTGCCAGGCCAGCCGGGCACCGTGGATGGTGCCGCCCCGCTCGGCAGTGAGGTCGCCCAGCTCGAAGACGCCCTCCTTAACAGGCCAGGTAGTCAAGACTGAGCCTTTGGGCACAGACCCCTTGGGCACTGAGCTTTTGGGCACTGAGCTTCTGGGCACTGAGCTTTTGGGCACAGTCGCCCTGTTAGAAAGTGCGTCATGTGTCCACCATACGCCGTGTCTGGAGTTGCAGATTGGGCGCTGACCTTCATCTCAGCGGACCTCAAGACCAGATGCAGGTCAGTAGAACTTGACGAGGCGCTCGGTGGCGTGGCGGTGCTGGGGGAAGCCCGGCTCGTCGCGTTTGCCGATCGGCAGCAGCCCGGCGAACTGGACGTGCTCCGGCAGGCCCAACAGGTCGCGCACCTTCTGGGGATCAAAACCCAGCATCGGCGAGGTGTCGTAGCCCTTGCCACGCGCCGCCAGCATCAGAAAGGCGAAGGCGATGTTGGCCTGGGCCAGTCCCCACTGGCCGCGCACGGCCACCGGCTGACCGCCGAACACCCTGTCGAAGGTCTGGCGCTGGGTGGCGCGGCCCTCATCGCCCATACCGGGGTGAGCGGTCTCCTCGGCGGTGGCCAGGACGTCTTCCATGTCGCTGTAGACCACGATCACGGCGGGCGCACTGCCGACCTGGGGCTGGCCGTAGGCGGCCTCCTGAAGCCTGGCCTTGATCTCCGGGTTCTGGACCACGGCGAAGCGCCAGGTCTGGGCGTTCCAGGCGCTGGGGGCGCGGCTGGCCAGTTCCAGAATCTCGCGCAGGTCATTCTGGTCAATCGGCTCCTGCACGAACTTGCGAATAGTGACGCGGGTGTTGATGGCCTCGCTGGTGCTGAGGTCGGTGGCGCTGCGAGCAGAGACAGTGGCATTGGTTGAACCAGTGACGGTCGAACCAGTGGCGGTTGAAACAGTGGCGTTGGTCATATGCGGTAGTTTATGTCAACCGATTTAGAAAGTCAATCAGTATGAGAAAGCTAGATCGAGTAAAGGTCGGGCAAAGACTGCCGGTCAGTTGACTGAACCTTTCGGAGTCATGAGGACCGTCTCAACAGCGGCGCAATGGCCCCCAGACGATCCAGACATTAGCGTGAGCAGGATGAGACCGCCGTGTGATTTCCCTGTATCTGAACGCGACCTGAACCGTGACGGCACCGACCATTTGGTATCTAGCCGGGCCAGGTGCGGCGGCGAATGACCACCTGGCGTGCTCCACGGCTGGGCCGCGCCGCCGCCCCGGCCTTCCCGGTCTCGGCAGTCGACAGCCTCAGCGCCCTGCTGCTGGGCGCCCTGGCCACCGCGCTGCAACTGGAACCGGGCTGGCCGAGTTTCACACTGGTGTGGGTGATCGCCGCCCTGGCGCTGCGCAGCCGCCTGAGCCGAATGGCACCCAGCCTGCTGAGCGGCGTTCGGCGGGAGTGGCAGCCTACAGGCGACGCGCCGTCGATCCGGGCCGTGCAGTACAGCGGCGCCGGAGCCTCGTACCTGATGGTGCTCAACAGCTCCTCGCAGCCGCAGCCGCTTCGCCTGGCCCTGCCCGGCACCAAGCGGCTGCGGCCCCTGTTCAGTGCCAGCGACCTGCGCCTGAACGCCGGGCAACTGAGCGGCACGCTGGGCGCCCTGGGCGTGCAGGTGTTTGCCGTGCAGTGAGGCAGATGTCGTCCTGGCGCGGTCAGCACGCCCTCACCCTCCCGCTCGGCAGACCGCGCCACTGCGCTAGACTCCCCGGATGCCGCGCCCCGCCGTGCTGATCGGACGTTTTCAACCGCCGCACCGGGCGCACCTGGCGCTGATGCAGCAGGCGCTAGAACTTGCGGGCGAACTGGTCATCGTGCTGGGCAGCGCCCACAGCGCCCGGACCACTCGCAATCCACTGCTGGACGCCGAACGCCGGGCCTTGATCGCCGAGATGCTGCGCTCCGAGAATATCGACCCTGACCGAATTCGCTTTGAATCCGTGCCGGACGTGCTCTACAACCTGCCGCTGTGGGTGGACCTGGTGCAGCGAGCGGTGAACGCCGAACAGGCGCTTCTGGCCGGATTCGACAAGGACGCCAGCAGCTTTTATCTGAAGCTCTTTCCCGGCTGGCAGACGCTGGAGCTGCAAGTCACCCTCGACACCAACGCGACGGCCATCCGCAAGGCGATGTTCCGCCGCGACTGGGCACAGGTCGGGCAAGGCGTGACCCCGGCGGTGCTGGCCGGACTGCTGGCGTTTGCGCGAACGGACGCCTTCAATGAGCTGCTGGCGGACCAATATGCTACTCAGCACCTCGCCCACCTGTACCCAGCAAACACGGGGCCGATTCGCTCGGCGGCGGCGCTGCTCGTGTTCGGCGACCAGATGCTGCTGTACCCGCGCTGGGAGCGCCCCGGTCTGGGCCTGTGGAGCCTGCCGGAAGCCGCTTCGGTGGAGCGAGCCCTTCAACTCGTGCCAGGCGCTGATCCAGGCGACCTCCAACCCCTGCGCTCCCGGTTGCTGGACGCCCCGCAGCGCGTGCCCGGCCTGGACTGGCAGACGCGGGCGACCCTGTTCAGGCTGGCGTCCCGTTTACCTGTCCGGCCCGGCGCCCACTGGCTGCCGCTGGAGCTGGCACAAACCCACCCGGAGACCTTCTTCGCCGACCACGCCCAGGGCGTCCGGGCGCTGCTGGAGAACTGGCCGGGCAATGAGATTTAACGAGCGCAAACAACCGTTCAGCACGGCGTTCTGGGCATTCCATCACCCTCGCCCCCTGCGGAACTAGAGCAGTACTCCGAATTACGCCACGGGGAAAACAGCCTCCCCGCGCCTCCATTCTGCGCCTTGCTCAGTCAAAACCACTCGCTCCGCTCGGTCATAAAAAGGGTCTTTTTATGACATCTGCTCTAGTGCAGCTCGCGCAGAGAGTCGCAGACAGGCTTGCACAACGCCGCGCTCAGGATGCCAACACGAGCAGGTTGTCATGCTGAGCTTGCCGAAGGCATCTCCCGGCGTCCCAGCGCACGTAGCGAGCGTGACAGGGCCTTCTTTGGCTGACGGGCAAGGTCCCCGGCCACGTCAGAGCCTTCACTGCGTTCAGGGTGACCACTCATTCGCTGCACAACGCCCAGAACGCGGTACTCAGGTCGCCAGCAGCGGCAGCACCGTGGTGGATTTGACGCGCTTGAGCGACATCATCGACTCGATGGTCGCCACGCTCGGAATCTGCGTCAGCCGCCCCAGCATCAGCTCGCGGTAGTGCTCCAGGTCGCGCACCGCCAGCTTGAGGATGTAATCGGTCTGGCCCAGCACCAGGTGGCATTCGAGCACTTCGGGAATATCCAGAATTTCCTGCTCGAACTCGGTGACGCTGGCATTCAACTGGTTTTTCAACTTGATCGACACGTACACCGTCGCCCCGATGCCCGCCAGGTCGGGGTCGAGCAGCATCACGTACCCGGCGATCAGGCCGCTGTCTTCCAGCCGTTTGACGCGCCGCAGACAGGTCGAGGGCGTCAGACCGAGTTCGTCGGCCAGCTCGGTGTTCGGCAGGTTGCCGCCGCGTTGCAGCGCCTGCAAGATGGCCCGGTCCGTGGCGTCGAGGGAAAGTGGCATACTGTTGCATGATGATGAACGATCTGCACTTTCATTGCAATTCTGGGCGATAAACCGGCATTGTTGCAATCGGAAATCAGCTCCACTCTGCTACGTTGTGCGTATGCGACTCGAACGGAAGGCAGGCGTGTCCAGGCAGACGAAAACGGTGTGTGGCACGGACTTAACCGGCGCGGCGGCTTTTATTGGCACGGCGGACTTTACCGGCGCAGCCTTGCAGCGCTCATGATCTCCACGTCGCTGTGGCCCACGCCCGGACACGACCCCGACCCCGCCGAGACGGCGGACTGGCTGGAGAGCTTCGAGGGGGTGCTCAGGCGCGGCGGGCCAGCACGCGCCGCCCGGCTGCTCGATGAACTGCTGCGGCGGGCCAGCCAGGAACGGTTGCCGCTGCGCTGGCGCTACAACACGCCGATGCAGAACACCATCGCGCCACAGGAGCAGCCCGACTACCCCGGCGACCTGGGCACCGAGGCGAAGCTGTCCGCCGCCGTGCGCTGGAACGCCATGGCGATGGTGATGCGGGCCAACCAGGAGTCGAGCGAACTGGGCGGGCACCTGGCCACCTTCGCCAGCGCCGCCGAGCTGTACGAGGTGGCCTTCAACCACTTCTTGCGGGCCGGGTCAGCGGGCGGCCCAGCAGACGGCCCAGCAGACAGCTCAGTAGACGGCCCGGTGGGCGGCTCAGTGGCCGGTGCGCCGACGGGCGATCTGGTGTTCTATCAGCCGCACGCCGCGCCGGGCCTGTACGCACGGGCCTTTCTGGAGGGCCGCCTGAGCGAAGCGCAACTGCTGAACTACCGCCGCGAGGTCGGCGGACAGGGGCTGCCCAGCTACCCGCACCCCTGGCTGATGCCCGATTTCTGGTCGTTTCCCACCGGCTCGATGGGCCTGGGGCCGATTCAGGCCATCTACCAGGCGCGGTTCATGAAATACCTGGAGGGGCGCGGCCTGCTGCCTGCGAGTGACCGCAAGGTCTGGTGCTTTGTCGGTGACGGCGAGATGGACGAGGCCGAGGCGCGCGGCGCACTGGGGGTCGCCAGCCGCGAGGGCCTGGACAACCTGATCTGGGTGGTCAACTGCAACCTGCAACGCTTAGACGGCCCGGTGCGCGGCAACGGCAGCATCGTGCAGGAGCTGGAGGCGGTCTTCGGGGCGGCGGGCTGGGAGACCATCAAGGTGCTGTGGGGCTCGAACTGGGACGCGCTGTTTGCCGCCGATCCCCAGGAGCTGATTCTGGAGCGCATGAACCAGACCCTCGACGGTGAGTACCAGAGCTATAAAGCCAAAGACGGGGCCTACGGGCGTGAGCAGTTCTTCGGCTCCGACCCCGAACTGCTGCGGCTGGTTCAGCACCTCAGCGACGCCGAGATTCAGGACCTGCGGCGCGGCGGCCACGACCCGCAAAAACTCCACGCCGCCTACGCCCGCGCCACCGTCGCCACTCAGCCGGTGGTGATCCTGGCGCTGACCGTCAAGGGCTACGGCTTGGGCAGCGCCGGGGAGGGCAAGAACACCGCCCACCAGCAGAAGAAACTGGACCTGGAGCAGCTCCGGGGCGTTCGGGAGCGCTTCGGCCTGCCGCTGACGGACCGGCAGTTGCAGAACTTCGAGTTTTACCGCCCGCCGGAAGACGCGCCGGAGATGCGCTACCTGCGTGAGCGCAGGCAGGCGCTGGGCGGCGCGCTGCCTGCTCGGCGCAGCCACGCCGCCCGCGTCGAGCTGCCCAGCCGGGAGGCGCTGCTGCGCTCGGTGCAGGGCAGCCAGGAGCGCGAAGTTTCGACCACCATGGCCTTCAACCAGATTCTGACCACGCTGCTCAAGGACGCCGCGCTCGGCCCCCGCGTCGTGCCGATGATTCCCGACGAGGCCCGCACCTTCGGCATGAACGCCCTGTTCCGGCAGTTCGGCATCTACGCGCCCGGCGGTCAGCAGTACCGCCCGGAAGACGCCGATCAACTGCTCTACTACCGCGAGGACCAGCGCGGTCAGGTGTTGCAGGAAGGCATCAACGAGGACGGGGCCTTCGCGTCCTGGATGGCCGCCGCCACCGCCTACAGCACGCACGGCCTGGCGATGTTGCCGTTTTACACCTTCTACTCGATGTTCGGCTTCCAGCGCGTCGGTGACCTGGCCTGGGCCGCCGCCGACGCCCGCGCCAGGGGCTTTCTGATGGGCGCAACCGCCGGGCGCACCACCCTGTCGGGCGAGGGCCTGCAACATCAGGACGGGCACAGCCTGGTGCTGGCCTCGACGGTGCCCACCTGCCGCGCCTACGACCCGGCCTTCGCCTACGAACTGGCGGTCATCATCCACCGGGGCATGACCGAGATGCTGGCCGAAGACCGCGACGGCTACTACTACGTCACCCTGATGAACCAGAACTACACCCACCCGGCCATGCCCCAGGGCGCTGAAGAGGGCATCGTGCGCGGCATGTACCGGCTTCAGGCGAGCGCCGCAGCGGCTGGCCCACTGGTAGCGGCTGGCCCACTGGTAGCGCCTGGCCCACTGGTGCGCCTGCTGGGCAGCGGCACCATCCTGCTGGAAGTGCTGAGGGCCGCCGAGCTGCTCCTGAGCGACTGGAACGTCGGGTCCGAGGTCTGGAGCGTCACCAGTTTCGGGGAGCTGCGGCGCGGCGGCATGGAGGCTGAGCGCCGCAACCGGCTGCATCCCGGCGGCGTCCAGCAGATCCCATATGTCACCGAGTGCCTGAACAGTCCGGACTCCGCAATTTCAGACGCACCCATCATCGCCGCCACCGATTACCAGCGGGCCGTGCCCGACATGATCCGGCCCTACCTCAAGGCCGACTACCTGACGCTGGGCACCGACGGTTTCGGGCGCAGTGACCGGCGGGCCACGCTGCGCGAATTTTTCGAGATCGACGCCCATTTCATCGTCATAACCGCGCTGGGGGCGCTGCGCGACCAGGGCAAGCTGGAGCCGGAGACCGTTGTCCGGGCTATGGAACGCTACGGTGTAGATCCTGAGAAGGGCAATCCGCTGACGAGTTGACCTGACGAGCTGAATCGACACATTGAACCGCCGCCCAGATCAGAGTAGACCTCAACTGACGGACGCCCCCACCCTCTTTATCGTGACCGGGTTTATCTTGATCGGGCGCTGGCCCAGCCTCAGCGCCACCACCCGTCGAGCGGGCTGACCGGCATCACCCGCTTGTGCCGCGTCGCGCTATACCAGCGCTCGATGATGGCCGAGGCGCCGCCCGGCACCACTTTTCCTTCCAGGTAATCGTCGATCTGCTCGTAGGTCACGCCCAGCGCCACCTCGTCACTCAGGCCGGGGCGGTCGTCTTCGAGGTCGGCGGTGGGGGTCTTGAGGTACAGGCGCTCCGGGGCGCCCAGGTGTTCCAGCAGCGCCCGGCCCTGGCGCTTGTTCAGGCCGACCAGCGGGGTCAGGTCCACGCCGCCGTCGCCGTACTTGGTGTAGAAGCCGGTGAGCGCCTCGGCGGCGTGATCGGTGCCCACCACCAGCAGGCCACGCTGACCGGCCAGGGCGTACTGAAGGGCCATCCGCTGCCGGGCCTTGAGGTTGCCGCGCACAAAGTCGCTGAGCGGCGCCCCGTGTGCCTCCTGCACGCTGGTCGCGGCGGCGTCGGTGACGGGGCCGATATTCAGCGTCAGGGTCTCCATCGCCCCGATGAACTCCAGGGCCAGTTGCGCGTCGGCCTCGTCGGCCTGGACGTGGTAGGGCAGCCGCACGGCGACGAAGGTGTAGGGACCGCCCAGTTCGGCATTGAGTTCCGCCACCGCCAGCGCACATAGCCGCCCGGTCAGGCTGGAATCCTGGCCACCGGAGACGCCCAGCACCAGGCCGCCTGCCGGTGTGGTCCGCAGGTACGCCTTGAGAAAATCGGTGCGCCGCCGCACTTCCCCGGCAGCGTCGATGCTGGGCTGTACGCCGAGTTCGGCGATGATCCGGGTCTGAATGGCGCTGAGAACCGGCCCGACTGGTTCAGAAAGCTGGGTGGTCATGGTGAAAGTTTGCCATGAACGCCAGGCCAGGAACTGCATGCAAACTCCCGCCTTATCCCCGATGCTAAAGGCAAGATGACCACTCCCGATACCCCTGTACCGATTCACCTCTCGCCCCTGCTGACCGACCTCTACCAGCTCACCATGCTGCACGGCTACTGGACGTGCGGCATGCACAAGCAGCTCGCTGTGTTCGACCTGTATTTCCGGCGCCCACCCTACGGTGGTGGCTACGCCGTCTGGGCAGGTCTGGAGAACGCGCTGGACTACCTGACCGAACTGCGTTTCGACGCCGATTCGCTGGCGTACCTGGAGAGCCTGAAGCTCTTCGAGCCGGAATTCCTGGCGGCGCTTTCAAAGTGGCGCTTTACCGGGCAGGTCGAGGCCTTCGCGGAAGGCTCGGTGGTCTTCGCGCACGAGCCGCTGCTGAGCGTCGCGGCCCCGCTGTGGGAAGCGCAACTGATCGAGACCGCGCTGCTCAACACGCTGAATTTCCAGACGCTGATCGCCAGCAAGGCCGCCCGCTGCGCTTCAGTCACGCAGGGCGCCGCGCTGATCGAGTTCGGTGCCCGCCGCGCCCAGGGTCCGGACGGTGCCCTGAGCGCCTCGCGGGCCGCCTATATCGGCGGGGCCAGCGCCACCAGCAACGTGCTGGCCGGGCAGCGCTACGGGCTCAGGGTGGTCGGCACCCACGCCCACGCCTGGGTCGAGAGCTTCCCCGATGAACTCAGCGCCTTCCGGGCCTACGCGCAGCTCTACCCCGACGCCACCACGCTGCTGCTCGATACCGTCAACACCCTGGAGAGCGGCCTGCCCAACGCCATCACCGTAGCGGGTGAGCTGCGGGCTACCGGGCACGAACTGCGGGCCGTGCGGCTCGATTCCGGAGACCTGGCGTACCTGTCGCGCCGGGTCCGGGCCACGTTGGACGCGGCGGGCTTTCCAGAGGTCAGGATCATGGCGTCCAACGACCTGTCCGAAGAGGTCATCCAGAGCGTGATCCGCGAGGGAGGCCGCATCGACATCTACGCGGTGGGCACGCAACTGGCGACCGGAGGCGGGCCTGGCGGCGGCGCCCTGGGCGGCGTTTACAAACTGGCTGAGTTAGGCGGACGCCCCCGCATGAAACTGACCGGCGACCCCGCCAAGACCAGCTTGCCGGGCCGAAAACGGGTCTGGCGCGGCGTGGACGCCGCCCGGCAGCAGGTCTGGGACGTGATCGCGCTGAGCAGCGAGGCGGCGCCGCAAGCAGGCCAGCGCGTCAGTGATCCGTCCAACCCGCTGCGCCGCAGTCGCCTGCCGGACGGGCTGAGCTGGCATGATCCCCGCGAGGTGGTGGTGAGCGTCGGGCAGCGCGTGGCAGCGCCGGAGAGCCTGCCGACCATCCAGGCGCGGGCCAGGGATCAGCTCGCCCGCCTGCCGGAAGGCACCCTCCGGCTGCTCAACCCGCACACCTACCGGGTCAGCCTCAGCGCTGGGCTCCAGGCCAGCCGCGACGCCTTGATCGCCGAGCTGGAAGGTTCAGCGCCGCAGTGAGCAGCGCCGGGTGCAGCAATTCATAACGTCAGGCTAAGGGCCGCAGGCCTCTCCGGGCGCCTATCCTGGGGCGAATCGTAAACCTGTGCCCCGACACCTCCCCCTCAGCACTCAGGAGAACCCATCATGCGGACCATCAAACTCGGCAGCAGCACCCTCGACGTACCCGTCGTCGCCATCGGCGCCATGCGCCTCAACTCGCTGGACAGGGCGGGCGCCGAAACCTTCGTGAATACCGCCCTTGACGCCGGAGCCAACTTCTTCGACCACGCCGACATCTACGGCGACGGGGAGTGCGAGGAGATCTTTTCAGGCGCCGTGGGCATGAGCAGCAGCGTGCGCGAGAAACTGATCTTGCAGTCCAAGTGCGGCATCCGCAAAGGCAGCTTCGACTTTTCCAGGGAGCACATCCTGGCCTCGGTGGACGGTATTTTAAAACGGCTGCGCACCGATTACCTCGACGCCCTGCTGCTGCACCGCCCCGACGCGCTGGTGGAGCCCGAAGAGGTGGCCGCCGCCTTCGACCAGCTCGAAGCAGAAGGCAAGGTGCGGCACTTCGGGGTGTCAAACCAGACGCCCAACCAGATCGAGTTGCTGAAAAAGTATGTCCGGCAGCCGCTGGTGGCCAACCAGCTCCAGCTCAGCATCACCAACGCCACCATGATTACGCGGGGCTTTTACGTCAATATGGAAACCGACAAGGCGGTAGACCGTGACGGCGGCATTCTGGATTACTGCCGCCTGCACAGCGTCACCATTCAGCCCTGGTCGCCCTTTCAGTTCGGCTTCTTCGAGGGCGTGTTTCTGAACAATGCCAAGTTTCCGGAGCTGAACAAAAAAATCGACGAGGTGGCCGCCAGCCACGCCGTCAGCAACACGACCATCGCCATCGCCTGGCTGCTGCGGCACCCGGCCAAGATGCAGCCGATCACCGGCACCATGAACCTTCAGCGCCTGCTCGACTGCTGCAAGGCCAGCGAGGTCGAGCTGTCGCGCGAGGAGTGGTACGCCATCAGCACCGCTGCGGGCAACGAATTGCCGTAAGTGTTGAATGGGTTGAATGGGTGGATGGACCACCGGCAGACATCCGGCGCACAATCTCGTATGCCTGCCGACTGCTGGAATGCCCGATGACCGCCCCCGATCCGAACCAACCCATTCCGAACCGACCCATCAGCATTCAGGCCACGCTGGCCGAGCTAGTGGAGCGTGCCCGCTCGCTGATCGTGCCGGGCTCTCGGCGCATCCTGGGCGTCACCGGCTCGCCGGGCGCGGGCAAATCGACCCTCTGCGCGGCGCTGCTCACCGAGCTGGGGCCGGACGCCGCACTGGTCGGCATGGACGGCTTTCACCTGGCCAACGAGGAACTGACGCGCCTGGGTCGCCGTGAGCGCAAGGGTGCCCCCGACACCTTCGACATGGGCGGCTACGCGGCCCTGCTGGAGCGGCTGGGGCGCGAAGCGGGCGAGGATGTCTACGGCCCGGTGTTCAACCGCGACCTGGAGGAGTCGATTGGCAGCGCGGTCATGGTCCCGGCGAAGGTGCCGCTGATTCTGACCGAGGGCAATTACCTGCTGCTGGAAGGCGGCTGGGCGCGGGCCAGGGCGACACTCGACGAGGTGTGGTTTCTGGAGCTGCCCGAAGAGGTCCGCCTGGAGCGCCTGATCCGCCGCCACGAGGCGCATGGCCGCTCGCCTGCCGAGGCCGCCGCCTGGGTGCGGGGCGTAGACCAGCGCAACGCCGTTCTGATCGAGGCCAGCCGGACGCGGGCGAGCATGACGGTGCAGCTCACCTTGTAGGCAGCTCACCGTATAGATGGCCACGAGATCATCCTAAGCAACCCGGTCAAGCCGTATGGCACACCCGCCTTCATTTCCTGCCAGAATCAGTGTATGCCAAAGCTCAATACTGCCGCGTTGCCTCAGATCGCCCGGACGGTTCCGGTGCCGAGCTACGACCCCGGCTCACTCACCACCGGCATCGTCCATATCGGCGTCGGGGCCTTTCACCGCTCGCACCAGGCCATGTACATCGACCGGCTGCTCAGTACCGGTCAGGGCGGCGAGTGGGCCATCTGCGGCGTGGGTCTGCTGCCCTCCGACGCTCACATGCGGGGCGTGCTGGCTGCCCAGGACCACCTCTACACCCTGGTCAGCAAGCCGCCGGTCGGTGAGGCTCAGGCCCGCGTCATCGGCGCCATCAGCGAGTATCTGTTCGCGCCCCAGAACCCCGAAGCCGTCATCGAGAAACTGGCCGACCCCGGCACCCGCATCGTCTCGCTGACCGTCACCGAGGGCGGCTACAGCTTGAACGACGCCACCGGGGAATTCGATCCCAGCACGCCGGGCGTGGCGCACGACCTGCAAGCTGGCAGCGTGCCGCAGACCGTCTTCGGCTACCTGACCGAGGGGCTGCGCCGCCGCCGCGTTCGGGGCATTCCCCCGTTCACCGTCATGTCGTGCGACAACATCCAGGGCAACGGGCACGTCACCCACAAGGTGCTCAGCGCCTTCGCCCGCCTCAAAGACCCGGCGCTGGGCGAGTGGATCGCCGCCGAGGTGGCCTTTCCCAACTCGATGGTCGACCGCATCACGCCCGGCACCAGCGAGGACATGAAACGCGACCTGGAGCGCGATTTCGGCATTCAAGACGAGTGGCCGGTGATCGCCGAGTCGTTCGTGCAGTGGGTGCTCGAAGACCACTTCACTCTGGGCCGCCCGGCGCTGGAGACGGTGGGCGTGCAGATCGTGGACGATGTAGAGCCCTACGAGCTGATGAAGCTGCGGCTGCTCAACGCCGCGCACCAGGCGATGGCCTACCCCGGCCTGCTGGCGGGCTACAGCTACGTCCACGAAGCCTGCCATGACCCGGCTATCAGCGACTTTCTGCTGGCCTACATGGAGCGCGAGGCCACGCCCACCCTGCGGCCCGTGCCGGGTATCGACCTGGCCGAGTACCGCCGCGAGCTGATTACCCGCTTTTCCAGCGTGGCGATTCAGGACACCCTGGCGCGGCTGGCCTTCGACGGCGCCGACCGGCTGCCCAAATTCCTGTTGCCGGTGGTGCGCGAGCAACTGGCCAGCGGCGGCGAGGTGGGGCGCAGCGCTATGGTAATCGCCGCCTACAGCCTGTACCTGGAGGCGGCGGCGGCGGGCCGGTTCAAGCTTCAGGAGCAGCGTGCCGTGAGTCTGCTGGACGCGGTGGGCCGCGAGTCCGGGGCGCCCGGCGCCCTGCTCGACCTGGCCGCCGTCTTCGGTGAGGTCGGCCAGGACGAACGCTTCCGGGGGGCCTATCTGGCCGCCCGCGCCAGCATTTTGCAACATGGCCCGCTTGAGGCGCTCCGGCGGCTGTAGGTTTGGTGGGCCGTAGGGCCGGTGGGCTGGTGAGCCGCAAAATCACTGTTCAGATACCGCTCCTCATGAGCCGGGTGATACCGTAGGGGCATGAGCTTCCTCGACAATCTCAAGAACAGTCTGTCCACCGCCTCGCAGGGACTGAGCGACCAGGTGGGGCGCTTCAAGTCCGCCGATTTCGCCGAGGCGACCATGAGCATGTGTGCCCTGATCGCCGCCGCCGACGGTTCGGTCAGCGCCGACGAGCGCCGCAAGGTCGCCGGATTCATCGCCAGCAACGACAGCCTCAAGGTGTTTCAGCCTGCCGATCTCAAAACCCGCTTCGACAAATACTGCGACAAACTCAGCGCCGACTACGATTTCGGGCGCCTGGAAGCCGTGCAGGCCATCGGCAAGCTCCGCAGCAAGCCCGACCAGGCCCGCGCCGTCATTCAGCTCGGCATGATTATCGGCGGCGCCGACGGCCACTTCGACGAGTCCGAGCGGGTCCAGATTCGCGACTGTGCCCGCGCCGTGAACCTGGACCCCGCAGAGTTCGGCGTCTGAACCGCACTTGCTGGTAAAATCCGAAACCAAAACAAACGTTCTGGGGTGCCGTCACTGGCCTCCAGAACGTTTTGCTTGATCTGGCTGGACTGTTCCCGTTCAGTGCTTGATCATCACGTGGCGCACCACGGTGTAGTCTTCGAGCGCGTATAAGCTCATGTCCTTGCCGTAGCCGCTGCTCTTCAGGCCACCGTGCGGCATTTCGTTGACCAGCATGAAATGTGTGTTGACCCAGGTGCAGCCGTACTGGAGCTGGCTGGAGACCTGCATGGCCGTACCCACGTCGCCGGTCCAGACGCTGCTGGCCAGGCCGTACTCGGAGTCGTTGGCCCAGGTGACGGCCTGCTCGGTGGTGCTGAACGGCGTGACGCTGACCACCGGCCCGAACACCTCGCGGCGCACGATCTCGTCGTCTTGGCGGGCACCGGCAACCACGGTGGGCTCGTAGAAGAAGCCTGATCCGGGTCGGACCCGGCCACCCGTGGTGATCTCGATATGGCTGCTGGTGCGGGCACGCTCCACGAAACTGGCCACCCGGTCACGCTGCCGGGCACTGATCAGCGGCCCCATCTCGGTGCCGCTTTCGTGCTGGCTGCCGACCTTGATGCTGCCCACCGCCTCGGTCAGCGCCGCCACGAACTTTTCGTAGATGCCCTGCTGCGCGTAGACCCGGCAGGCGGCGGTGCAGTCCTGGCCCGCGTTGTAGTAGCCGAACACCTTGATGCCCTCGACGGCGGCCTCGATGTCGGCGTCGCCGAAGACCAGCACCGGGGCCTTGCCGCCCAGTTCCAGATGGGTGCGCTTGACGGTGGCCGTCGCCGCCTCCAACACGCGCCGCCCGGTGCTCACGTCGCCGGTCAGCGAGACCATCCGCACGCGGGGATGCGAGATCAGCGCCGCGCCGGTCGTCTCGCCCACGCCGGTCACGATGTTGACCACGCCCGCCGGAAACAGTTCGGCCAGGATGCGGGCCAGGTGCAGGGTGGTCAATGGTGTCTGCTCGCTGGGCTTGAGCACCGCCGTATTGCCCGCCGCCAGGACCGGGGCCAGCTTCCAGGCGGCCATCATCAGCGGGTAGTTCCAGGGCGCGATGCTGGCCACCACGCCGATCGGGTCGCGCCGGATGAAGCTGGTATGCCCGGCCAGGTACTCGCCCGCGACGGACCCCTGAAGGGTCCGGGCCGCCCCGGCGAAGTAGCGAAAGGTATCCGAGATGGCGGGCAACTCGTCGGCCAGCACCGCCGGGTACGGCTTGCCGCAGTTCTCGGCCTCCAGGCGGGCGAAGGTCTCGGCCTCGGCGTCGATGCGGTCGGCCAGGGCCAGCAGCAGGGCGCCCCGGTCCTTGGGCGTGGTCTGTGCCCAGGCGGGAAAGGCCCGCTCGGCGGCCTCCACGGCGGCGCGCACCTGGTCGGCGCTGGCTTCGGGCAGTTGCAGGATAATCTCTCCCGTCGCCGGGTTGAGGATGTCGAGGAGTTGCCCCTCCCCCGCGACGAGCTGGCCGCCGATGAGAAGCTGCGTGTGGAGCTGGGCGCGGGTCTGCGTCGTCTGGGTCTGGGGTGCTCCGGTCTGGGTCATGGTAGGAACCTCGGTATGGGAGAAGGTCGGGGATGGATATTGGCTGATTTGGACTTCAGGTACGTGCTCATTCAGGTACTCTTCCCGGCGCCGTCCATCTCCTCGTGGCCCTGGGTCAGCCGCTGCGAAAGGAGAATCGGCAGCAGCGTCACCAGCATGACCAGAATGGCGACCACGTTGGTGACGGGGCGCTGGCGCGGTTTGAACAGCTCGCCGAACAGCCAGATCGGCAGGGTCTGCTCGGCTCCGGCGGTAAAGGTCGTGACGATCACCTCGTCGAAGCTCAGGGCGAAGGCCAGCAGCCCGCCCGCCAGCAGGGCCGTCGCCAGATGCGGCAGCAACACGTAGCGGAAGGTCTGGAAGGGCCGGGCGCCCAGGTCCTGACTGGCTTCGAGTTGCGAGGGGCTCAGACGCCGCAGCCGGGCGACGACGTTGTTGTAGACGGTCACGATGCAGAACGTCGCGTGCCCGATGACGATGGTGGCCAGCCCCGGTTCCAGCCCGGCCCGCTTGATGCTGCTCAGCAGCGCGATGCCGGTCACGATGCCCGGCAGGGCGATGGGCAGCGTGATGAGCAGGCTGATACTGTCTTTTCCTCTGAACCTGGCCCGCGCCATCGCGGCGGCGACCATGGCGCCCAGCGCCAGAGCGATCAGCGTCGCCACTGTCGCCACCCGCACGCTCAGCCACAGCGCGGCCCACATGTCCTGGCGGGCAAAGGCCACGCCGAACCATTTAAGTGTCAGCCCCGGCGGCGGAAAGGTGTAGGTCCGGTCCTCGCTCGTGAAGGCGTAGAGAATGATCAGCAGCAGGGGGATATGCAGGAAGGCCACGCCAAGGTAGGCGGCGACCCGCAGGCCCCAGGAGGAGCGCTCAGAGCGCATGCTGATCCCTCCCCCGCCCTTCCCACACCCCACAACCCACTTCCCATCACAGCGCATCGAAGGCCCCCGCTTTTCTCGCCAACGCCAGATACACCCCGACGATCACGATGGGCACCAGGCTGAACGCCGCCGCCAGCGGCAGGTTGCCCGCCGTACCCTGCTGGGTGTAGACCATCTGCCCGATGAAAAAACCCGGCGCCCCCACCACACCGGGAATGATGTAGTCGCCCAGGGTCAGCGAGAAGGTGAACACGGAGCCCGCCGCCACGCCCGGCACCGCCAGCGGCAAGATGACCCGCCGAAAGGTCTGGGCCGGACGTGCTCCCAGGTCGGCGCTGGCCTGGATCAGTGAGCGCGGCACCCGTTCCAGCGCCGCCTGAATCGGCAGAATCATGAACGGTAGCCAGACGTAGACGAACACCAGGAACATCCCCAGGTACGAACTCGACAAACTGGGACCGCCCAGCACCGGCAGGCGCAACACCTCGTCCAGCAGCCAGCTCAGGTGCAGCTTGGCGGTCACCCAACTGATGACGCCCTCCTGCGCCAGAATGAGGCGCCAGGCATACACCCGCACCAGGTAGCTGGCCCACAGCGGTAAGGTAATCAGCAGCACCCACAGCGCCTTGCGCGGCCCCCGCGTGTGAAAGGCGACGAAGTAGGCCACCGGAAAGGCGATCACCGCGCAGGCCAGCGTCACGATCAGCGCCATCAGCACCGTCCGGACGATGACGTCCACGTTGCTGGGCGCGGTGAAGAGGGATTTAAGTGTATCGAGCGTCAGGACGTTGCCGACCTGCCCGGTGAAATCGTCGATGGAATACAGGCTGTACACCAGCAGGCCCAGCAGGCTGCCCAGGTACAGCACGCCCAGCCACAGCAGCGGCGGCACGAGCAGCAGCAGCAGCGCCAGCACCGGGCGGCGGTACAGCAGCGGGCCGTGTGCAGCGGGTTTCTGGAGCGACGGCTTGGGGAGGAAGGGGGCAGCCACCTCAGTCCTCCAGCGGGCGCAGGTCGGCGGCGTCCCAGCGCAGGTTGACCGTCTGGCCCGGCGTGAACTTCCGGCTGCTGGCAATCAGGGCGTGAATCGAAACTCCGTTCGCATCCAGCTCCAGGCGGGTCTGGGCGCCCAGGTAGTGCACGCTGGTGATGCTGGCGTTCAGTCCGGGGCCGTCAGCCGACACCTCGACCCGCTCCGGGCGCAGGGCGAAGCGCCCGCCTACTCGCCCGACCAGTGCGCCGGGCAGCACGTTGGCGCCGCCCACGAAATCGGCCACGAAGGCGGTGCGGGGATACTCGTAGAGATCCTGGGGCGTGCCCTCCTGCTCGATGCGCCCGTCACGGAACACGGCCACCCGGTCACTCATGCTCAGCACCTCGCCCTGGTCGTGGGTGACATAAATAAACGTGATGCCCAGCGACTGCTGGATGCTGCGCAGCTCGGTCTGCATGGCCTCGCGCAACTTGAGGTCGAGCGCACCCAGCGGTTCGTCGAGGAGCAGCAGCTTCGGCGTGTTGACCAGCGCCCGTGCCAGCGCCACCCGCTGCCGCTGCCCGCCGGAGAGCTGGGCCGGGCGGCGAGAGGCGAAGGCCGAGAGCTTGACCAGTTCCAGCAGCTCCCCGGCCCGCTTGTTGCGGGTTGCCTTGTCCACGCCGCGCACGGTCAGGGCGTAGGCCACGTTGTCCAGCACGCTCATGTGCGGAAACAGGGCGTAATCCTGAAAGACCGTGTTCACGTCGCGGGCATAGGGCGGCTGGCCGGTCACGTCCTGCCCGAACAGCCGAATCTGGCCCGCCGTGGGCCGCTCGAAGCCGCCAATTAAGCGCAGACAGGTCGTCTTGCCGCTGCCCGACGGCCCCAGCAGCGAGTAGAACTCACCGGCCCGGATCTCCAGATCGACGTGATCGACGGCGTTGACGGTGCCGAACTTGACGGTGCCAGACTTGACGGTGCCAGACTTGACGGTGCCGAAAGTGCAGACCAGCCCGCGCAGCTCGACGGCGAGTGAGGGTATTGATGGAGGGGTGAGTGTGGCGGTCATCTGGGGCACCGGAGTGGGAAGTGGGGAGTGGGTTGTGGGAAGTAGGGAAAAATTTGGGCAGACACGGGATTAAAGAGAATGTCATGCATGGGGTGGGGACGCTGCCGGGTGGTCCCCTCTGCAAGCAGGTCTAGCGACTCACCCCGCTGCTGCGCAGCTCCCCTCTCCCACAAGGGGCGACTTGTAAAGCTCCGCAGGAGAGGGGTCAGCAACACCACCCCAGCCTGCTCTTCACCCACTCCCCACTCCCTACTTCCCACCTCCCTCTCTACCTTCCCCCCTGAATGGCGATGTAGTCGCTCACCCAGCGGTTGTAGGGCACGCAGGCGCCCTGGGCACATTTAGCCACGGGGGTCTTCCAGAAGTAGATCTTGTCGAAGGCCTCGTAGTTGTTGGTCTTGCAGCCGTCCTTGCCGAGCAGGGCGCTGGCCTGACATCCGGCGGGCACGGCGGGCAGCGAGCCGAACCAGGCGGCCACGTCGCCCTGGACCCTGGGACTCAGGCTGTATTCCAGCCACTTGTAGGCGCAGTTCGGATGCTTGGCATCGACGTGCAGCATGGTGGTGTCGGCCCAGCCGGTGGCGCCCTCCACCGGAACTACGCTGGCGATCGGCTGCTTGTTGGCCTGCAAGGTGTTGACCTGAAACGGCCAGGTCGGGCTGGCGGCCAGGCCCTCGTTGGTGAAGTCCTGGACCTGGGCGTTGGCGTCGTTCCAGTAGCGCTGCACCAGTTTGCGCTGGCCGCGCAGCAGCTCCAGGGCAGCTTTGTACTGCACTTCGTTCAGCTCATACGGGTTCTTGATGCCCAGCGCAGGCTGCGTCTTCATCAGGTACAGCGCGGCGTCGGCGATATAGATCGGGCCGTAATATGCCTGAATGCGACCCTTGTTGCTCTTGCCGTCGGAGAGCGTCTGCTCCTTGAACACCACGGCCCAGGAGGTCGGCGGCGTTTTAAAGGCTTTGGTGCTGTACATCAGCACGTTCGGCCCCCACTGGTAGGGCACGCCGTAGTGCTTGCCGTCCACGGTGTTCCAGGGAGCGCTCTGCAACTTGGGATTGATCTTGGCGTAGCTGGGAATGAGCCCCAGGTTGATCTGCTGGACCTTGTTGCCGTAGACGAGGCGCAAACTGGCGTCGCCGCTGGCCGTCACCAGATCGTAGCCGCCCTGATTCATCAGCGAGACCATCTCGTCGCTGCTGCCCGCCACCTTGACGCTGACCTTGCAGCCGCTCTGCTTCTCGAAGGGGGTCAGCCAGTCGTAGGCCTTGTCGCTGGCGCCGCGCTCCAGGTAGCCCGCCCAGGCGATGACGCTGAGTTGGCCCTCGCCTTTGCCCAGTGCGCCGAGCATGGCGCCGCTCTGCGCACTGGCCACTTGCAGCGGTGAGAGCATCATCCACAAGCTGCTGCCGAGTAACATCCACTGTCGATTCGTAGATCGAAACACGTGAAACCTCCTGATGGAAGGCGGTAAGTCAAAGGATGGACCTCCCCAGGTTAAGGTCAGGCCAAGCTCAGCACAAGTCAGGCCGGGGAATGCCAGCCATCGGCCAAAGCGATGGCACTGGTTTACGGACTGCCGTGCGTCCGGGCGTGCTCACCCACGACCACCAGAAACTGCTCGGCCACCGAAGGGAGCGGGCTGCCGCGCCGCCAGGCCACACCGACTTCCAGCGGCGGCAGACTTTCGGTAATGGGCCGCGAGGCCAGCCGGTCACCCTCCAGCGACCAGGGGCGGTAGAGCAGGCTGGGCAGCACCGCCACGCCCAGCCCCAGCGCCACCAGGCTGCGCAGCGCCTCGGTGCTGGAGGTCCGCAACCCCGCCGCTCGCAGGCCGCCCAGCTTCAGCATCTGGCGGGTGCCGTCTTCGAGCTCGTCGCTTTTCAGGGTCAGCAGCCGCTCACCGCGCAACTGGCTCAGGCTGACGCTCTGGGAACCGAGCAGTGGATGGTTGCCGGGCAGCCAGGCCAGCCAGGGCGCCCGGATTAGCGTGCGGGTTTCTATCGCCTGGCGGTCCAGCCCGGCTCCGCCCCCATACGAGGCCACGTTCATGACCGCCAGATCGAGTTCGCCGCCGATCAAGCGGTGCTCGATGTCCTGGCGGCGGTCCTCGGTGACGTTCACCGTCACACCGGGAAAGACCCGCTCGAAACGGGCCAGCAGCTCCGGCAGGTAGTAGGCCGTGACCAGGCTGCCCACCCCCAGGTTGAGCGTGCCCTGCACCGCGTCGGGCCGGGCACGAATCGAGCGTTCGGCGCTGTCCAGGGCGGCCATCACCGCCTCGGCGTGACGCAGGAACTGATGGCCCGCGTGGGTCAGGCCCATGCCACGGGCGTGACGGGCGAACAGGGCCGTGCCCAGCGTGCCTTCGAGCTTGTGGATGGCCTCGGTCACCACCGACTGCGAGACGTTGAGGCCCGGCAGGGCGCCCGCGATGGAGCCTGCCTCGGCCACCGCGATGAAGTAGCCGAGTTGCTTGACCGTGATCTTCACGTCTCACCCCGCAGCAGGCCAGCCATCGAAAAAACCAATGTGAACACCCGCAGGCTACCACTTACGGCGCCTCGTCATGACTTGGAGGTGCGGGCGATCTAGGTATCAGTCCAGCGTTGCACCCTAGAGACTGTCTGGAAAGCGTAAGGCTGCCGCTAGGCTGCTGATTCAAGCTGTTTCTCCCGCTCAAACTCAGCAAGTCGCCGGATCATGATACGAATAAAGGTCAACTGTATGAATGCCTCGGTCACCTCTGGCAGCAGGTCATATTCTCGGTTGAGCCGACG
>NZ_JANYGJ010000195.1 GCF_025362455.1 Deinococcus sp.
TACAACGACGTGGGCGGCCTGGTGCTCTCGGCGGTGGCGACGTTGCTGAGCCTGGCGGGGCTGCTGAGCGTGGTGCTGTACCCCCGGCGCCGCCATGTTCGCCCACCGCTGATCTACAGCCCCTTCGTGCGGCGCCTTCAGGGCAGCGTCACGCCCCAGGTTCCCGACTTCGAGCTGAGCCTGGGCATCGACGCGGCCCGGCTGCTCAACGTATCGGGCCGCTCGCTGCTGCTCTCAGGCTGGTCTCCGGCGAGTGGCAACGCCTGGCTGCGCACCCGCACTGCCGGTGGTCAGCCCCTGGCCCGTCTGGCGGCTGGAGAAACCGCGTATCTGAGTCCCTGGTCGCCCACCAGTGGTGGCCCCAGCGAGGGCGTGCGCCTGTGGTACGCCCGCGAGGGTGACGACACCACCTACCTGTTCCGCGCCGACTGGGCCAACACCTGGGTGCCGCCAGGTCTCGCCGATCAGGGAGAACGGGTGCTGAACTGAGTGTGTATGGTTGTGTGGTTTTGATATTCTGAAGTATATCGTCATGGTTTCTGCCCTCACTGGGTAGATTCTTCGGGAGACTTTCTACGAAACAAACAGAAATTCGGCGCCAGCATATAACAAAACCGGTTTTAGATACTTTATCAGGACGTTGTTGATCCCTCGACCACTGTGCCAGAGGGGAGCTGCGAGGCAGCGGGGTGAGTCGCAGACCTGCTCGCAGAGGGGACGTTTGAGTGGCGTTTCCGCCCAATGAACTGGGACTTTCATCAGTCTTATACAGTTTAACGGCGAGACCCTTCGTTTCACTCAGGATGACAAATTCACCTCCAAAGGCTGCTTGTCCACATTCACAGTCTTCATGGGAAATCGGCGGGCAGGGTCTTCACAGCGCTGGTGGCCGGATGAGGTCTTCGGCGGTGAGGATGGTCAGGTGACGAACGCGGTGATCCTTTCTGAGGCGGCCGTGCCTGACGGGGCGCAGGCGACTCGACCGGCCAGCACGTCGCTCGGTCTGGACGTCTTCCGGGGCGTGGCGGTGGCGCTGGTGGTCGTGCTGCACGTCAGCGGCAGTGTGCTCCCGGCGCTGGCCGAAGGTTCGACCTCAGCTCTGTGGACGCAATCTCTCAACCGCGCCCTGCAATTCGTGGTGCCCGCCTTCCTGATGCTCAGCGCCGCGCTGCTGACCTACTCGCTGCTGGCTCGCCCCGACCTGGGCCGGTATCTCAAGCGCCGCGCCCTGCGGGGTGCCTGGCCGTACCTGCTGTGGTCGGTCATCTTCGTGTTCTGGTACGTCTGGCGCGGCGAGCGGCCCGCCGCCGAACTCAGTGACCCGGCCAGGTGGCTGTTTTACCTGGGTTACGGCAAAGCCAGTTTCCACCTGTATTTCCTGCTGGTGGCGCTCGAACTGTATCTGGCGTTGCCGCTGCTGCTGCCGCTGGCCCGCAGGCGCCCAGGTATCGGAGTGGCCCTGCTGCTGGGGCTGGGCGTGCAGGTGGCCGCCTATCTGCTGAACGCTGCCGTGTTCGACTTCCGTTTTCCGGCCAGTACGCTGCTGTGGTATCTGGCTCCGGTGCTGGTGGGGGTGGGCATCGGGGCGCGGCTGGATGAATTTCCCGAATGGTGGCGGCGGCGGCGTCTGTGGTGGCTCGCCGGTCTGGTGCTCGGCGCGGCGCTGTATCTGCCGCAGGGCCTGGCGCTGGTCAGCGGAGGCGAGGTGGTGAGCTGGAGCTACAGCCTGAGTCACTGGCTGTATTCCACCCTGGCGAGCGTGGCGCTGCTGGCCCTCAGTCTGTATCTGGCCCGCGTACCGCGTCTGGGCGCCGCGCTGGCCAGCCTGGGCATGCTGAGTATGCCGGTGTATCTGCTGCACCCCATCTGTATTCAACTGCTGGGCGATCTGGGCATTCCGGGCGGGCTGGGTGCCTTCCTGGGAATGTTTGCGCTGATGACCACCGTCAGTCTGGGGCTGCCTTGGCTGCTGGGCCGCGTCTTGCAGGGCACCAAGCTCAGCGATGTGCTGTTCGGACGCTGATGGGACGGGGGAGTCCAGCCCGCTCCTCAGCGTGGGTCAGCCCCGATCTGACAGACTGCCCCGGTGCCGTTGCCTCCGCCCCCGCCGCCCCTCGTTTCGCCCGCGCCTGTGAGCGTGCAGCGCATCGAGCATCCGCTGGGCGAGTCGTATCTGTACACGCCGCTGGCCTGTGCTGCCCGTCCGTGCCCGCTCATCGTGGTGTCGCACACGCGGGGCCGCACGGCGGCGGATTTCGCGGCCAGCCCCTTCGTCAAGCTGTATAGCGACGCCTTTCTGGCACGCGGATTCGCCGTGCTGATCAGCAACGACGCCGGGCCGCGTACCTGGGGGGCGGCGCTGGGCTACCTGGGTCAGGTCCACGCGCAGGTGGTGCGCCGCTTCGCCTGGAACACCCGCACCTACGCGTTTGGCCTGAGCATGGGCGGGCTGGCCGCGCTCCGCAGCGCCCTGGGCGGGCCGTATCCGGTCTCCGGCGTGGCCCTGCTCGACGCCCACGTCAGCCTGGACGCCGCCCTGCGCGACCCCGGCGACGCCAGCCGCCAGAACGAGGTGGCCCAGGCGTATGGGTTGGCGAACGTCCAGACCGCTCTGCCGCCCCGCAGTGACCCGCTGGAGCTGATTCACGACCAGCCGGACCTGCCGGTGCTGATCGCCGGGAGCCCGGACGACGGCGCCGTGCCCTTCGCCGCCAACGGGTTGGCGCTGTTTACCCAGTCGCAGTCTACTCAGTCGCCGTCTGCCGAGCGCCGATTGCTGACCCTGAGCGGCCCGCATCTGGGCGGCTCGCACTTCGCTCCGGCGGTTGTCAGTGCCCTGGCCGACTTTTTCGCCGAGCAGGAGCGCCGACTGCTGGCACGGGCCAAGCGGCGCTGAGACCGCAGGGCTGTGCTCAAGTCGGGGGCGCGCCGCCCCGCCAGGGAGTTGATCTTCACTACTGCCCGAAGTTCCCCGCCCTGACGATCACCAGTTTGGCCGGGTCGACATACTTTTTCAGCGCGACCAGCGCACTGGCGGGCGTAACGGCCTGGAGGCGGGCGTCGTCCCTGGCGCTGTCAGCGAAGGTCCGGTTCAGATAAGTCTGCCCCAGCAGGGCACTGAGCAGGTTGCCGTCGTCGCTGCGGTTGGCGGCGGTGGCCTGGCGGATAGCAGCCTGTACCCGGCTCACCTCCTGCGCCGTGAAGCCGCCGTCCAGGGCACGGGTGAGTTCTTCGCGCACGGCGGTCTGCACCTTGTCGATGTCGGCGGGCGAGGCGGTGGCCGACACGTCGAAGCTGCCCAGCGCCTGCTCGCTTGAGGCGCTGATACTCATTTCAGACGAGTAGCTCAGCCCCTCTTTTTGCCGGATGCGGGTCGCCAGCCGCGACGAGAGACTGTCGCCGCCCAGAATCTGCACGGCGATCAGCAGCGGCGCGTAATCGGGATCGGTGTCTTTCAGCGCGAAATTCTGCGAGGCCAGCAGGACTGCGCCGGTCTTGTCGGGCACGCTGATGCTCAGCGTCTGCGGCGCGGGGGTCACCAGCGGGTCGCTCAGGCGCTCATACGGCACAGGAGACTGAAAGCCGTCCAGCAGCTTGGCGACGCTGCTCTCCACCACGCCTTTGTCCAGCGGCCCGACGACCGCCAGTTGCGCCGAACCTGACAGGCCCCACAGTCCGGTGTACACGGCCTTCACGTCGGCGAGGCTCAGCGCCTTCAGGTCTTCGCTGCGCTCGCCCAAGCTGCGGAAATAGCTTCGTTCGCCGCGTGCGGCTCCGGCAGGCATGAAGGCGCGGCTCAGTGCGACGCCAGCCAGCGAGTTCGGATCGGTCTTGCCGCCTTCCAGATTGGTCAGGGCACCGCGTTTGAGGTCGTCAAAATCGCTCTGCGGCCACAGGGGCTCGCGCAGCACGGTGCGGGCCAGCGCCAGCGTGGCGGCCACGTTCTGGGGCGGCGCACTGAGACTCACACTCAGGCCCGTGGAGCTGCCGCCGATGTTCAGGGTGGCGTTCAGTTTGGCGAGCGCGTCGCGGAGCTGCTGCACGCTCAGGCCCACGGACCCGCGCAGCAGCATGGCGGCCACATAACCGCCCGCGTCACGGGTACGGACGCTCGCCTCGGTCGCCCTGTTGCCAATATCCACACTCAGGCTCAGCAGCACCCGGTTGCCCTGCACCGCTTTGCTGAGGTACGCCGCCTTGATACCGCCCGGCAGCGTCAAGCGCTCTACGCGGGCTTCCAGCGCGGCGGGAGCAGTGTCCAGGTTCTCGCCCTGAGCCTGCGCGGCGCGGGGCCTGAAGGTCTTCAGGGCCGCCTCGATGTCCGGCGCCGCCGGAACCGTGACCGTCTGCGGCGCAGGCGTCGGATAAAACGTGCCAGCAGTCAGGTTGCTGGCTTTGAAATACCTCTGGGCCACCCGGTTGACGTCGGCTGCCGTGACGCTGAGCAAGGCGTCACGCTGAATGAAAAAGCTGCGCCAGTCGCCGCCGGGTAGCCCCGAAATCAGGTTCTCGGCGGTGGCGGCAGGGTCAGCGGCCAGCCGGTCGAATCCGGCGACGAGCTGCGTGCGGATATGCTCCACGTCGGCGTCGGTGATCGGTGCGGTGCCCAGCCGCTCGACGACGCCCTGCAAGGCGGCCCGCGCCAGCGCGACGCTGCCGTTCGGCGCCAGATTGACGATCAGGCTGCTCAGGCCCGGCACGCTGTACGAATCCACGCTCATGCCTGCGCTTACCGCCAGTTTGCTGCCCACCAGCGCTTTGTAAAGCCGACCGTCAGGCTGCTCGCTCAGGATCAGTGAGAGCACGCTCAGTGCGGCGTTGTCAGGGCTGTTGGCGGCGGGGCTGTGGTAGCTGTCGATGATGATAGGCGCGGCCCCCACCCGCCGCACACTGACCTTCTTTTCACCGTTCTGGGGCGGCTCCACCGTGTAGTCGGCGATCAGCGCCTGGCCCGGTTTGCTGCGCTCAGGCCGGGCGATCTGACCGAAGGTGGCCTGAAGTTTCGCCAGGGCGTATCCGGGATCGATGTTGCCTGCCAGCGTCACCACGGCGTTGTCCGGCTGATAGTACTTGGCATAGAAGGTCTTCAGGCGGCTGGCCGGAACGTTGATGACCTCCGAGCGGTTGCCGATGACGCTGCGGCCAATCGGGTGAAACGCGAAGGCCGCCTGCTGGGTGGCTTTGTAGAGCAGGTTACTGGCGCTGTTCTCGCCGTTGTCGAATTCGTTGATGACCACCTTGAGTTCGCTGGCAAGGTCCTCGGGCCGAATCAGGCTGTTGACCATCCGGTCGGCTTCCAAGGCACACAGAAAGTCGAGATTCTCCTTGGTGGCGTTCAGTGTGGCGTAGTAGTCGGTATATTCGGGCGTGGTGGTGGCGTTGGCACTGGCGCCGCGCTGGCGCAGGTCGCCGGGAATGTCGGGATGCTGGGGCGTGCCTTTGAAAAGCAGGTGTTCGAGCAGGTGCGCCATGCCGCCCTCGCCCAGTCCCTCGTTCACGCTGCCTACCAGGTAGGTGACATGCAGGGTCATCAGGGCATTGGCGGCGGTGGGGGCCAGCAGCACCCGCAGGCCGTTGCCGAGGCGGTACTCGCTGACGCCCTCTGCCGAGGCCACGAAGGTCACGCCCGCCGGGAGCGTAACGGGCGCGGTCTGCGCGGTGACAGTCTGAGCCGCGTCAGTCGTTTGAGCCAGGGCCATCGGCGCGGGCGTGAGCAGCAGCAGGGCCAAAGTCAGGGTGCGAATGTGCATTGGAGAAGTCTTTCACAGGGTCCGGGCGAACATGGTACGGCCAGAAGCGAGGCAGGCGGCTGGCTCATGTCGCCACCGAGGAGCGCGAATTGGCGGAAATCGCCTCCGGGTTCAGGCCCTTTGTTGCCTTGCAGGGTTGCCGCGCCACGCTATACTCGGCGCAGCAATGACCGGGAAGAGTACCCGGCGTGAGCGCCCACAGGAAGGCCCCCCGTGACTGAGAGGAGGCTGGGAACGCCGCCGGAGAACGTCGCCCGCGAGTGAGAGGGAAGAACGGCCCTGGTGGGCCTTGTAGAGCCTTCCGGGCCGCGCCCGTTACAGCGCTTCAGAGTGCCCCGGCAAAGCTTGGGGAAACGCGGTGGGACCACGGGAACGCTGTTCATAGCGCCTCGTCCGCATTCGGGAGCAGTCAGCCTGGCGGGTGGGGCGTGCTGCGTTGTTGGGTAGCCGTATGTCTGAAGCGGTGTGTCTGGAGGGTGGGCGTGGAAAGCACTCGATTTGAAACTATGCAAGCGGCGGTGAGCTGGGCGCAGGCGCACCGTCTCCGGCAGCGGGCGGTGTGCTACGTGATGCGGGGCCTTGCCGATCAAGCCGAAGTGCTGGTCCTCCGACACGAGCCGCAGCCTGGCGATAGCTGGGTTCAACCGGGCGTCCAGTTGCCCGCAGGTGGCGTGGAAAGCGGCGAGACGCCCGCCCAGGCCGCCGTGCGCGAAGCCTTCGAGGAGACCGGCCTGACCAACTTGGTGGGGCCAGCTTATCTCGGTTCCTGTCTCTGGGTCGGCGTGGGCTGGGCTGGACGTGGGCAGGTCTGGCACTACTTCCAGCTCACGGCGCCACCGGAAGCCCCGGACGCCTGGGACCACCGCGTTACGGCTGGGGAAGACACCGACATGCTGTTTCACCTGAGTTTCGCGCCGCTCAGCGACCATGAGCTGACGCCGGGCCAGGGCTCACACGAGTATCTGGATGAGCTGATGGCGCTTCTCAGTCCGCCCCAGAACCACCGCCGCTTTGACGATCTGATTCAGGCCCGCGCTTACGCCGCCGCTCACGTCTTGCGTGAAAAAGCCGTCTGTCACGTCACCCGCCATGACCAGCTTCTCGTCTTCGACCACGTGCCCGACGACTCCGGAGTGCAGGTGCCGTCCGGCGGCGTCGAACCTGGAGAGACACCTGCTCAGGCCGCCAGCCGGGAATGCGTTGAGGAGACCGGACGCACCGGCTATGGCCCACCGATTTATCTGGGCAGCGCCGTCTGGATCAACGCCGAGCACCGAAAACGCGAGCTGAGGCACTTCTTTCACCTGCTGGCCCCGCCCGACCCGCCCGAAACCTGGGACCATGACGCCGACGAGCACCCCAGCATCTATCAACACAGAAGATTCCGCTGGGTGCTACTGTCCCGCCCCGGCCTGGACTGGAATTTCGACCTGATTCTGCCTGCCCTACCCACTTCTCAGGAGCTTGCCCATGACTGACACCGAACGCGTGACCGACCAGACTGCCACCGATACCGCTGCCGACGCCAACGAACTCGCCAAGGCTTTCGATCCCGCCGCCACCGAGCCCAGATGGGCCAGAAGGTGGTTCGAGGAGCCGTTCCGCGCCGACGCGACCAGCGCTCGGCCCCCCTTTACCATCGTGATTCCGCCGCCCAACGTGACCGGCAGCCTGCACCTGGGCCACGCGCTCGACAACACCCTGATCGATACCCTCATTCGCTACAAGCGCATGGCTGGGTTCGAGGCGCTGTACCTGCCGGGCATGGACCACGCCGGAATCAGCACCCAGGTGGTCGTGGAAAAGCAGCTCAGGGCGGAGGGCGTCAGCCGTCATGATCTGGGCCGCGAAGCCTTTCTGGAGAAGGTCTGGAGCTGGAAGGCCGAGTCCGGCGGCGCGATTCTGGAGCAGCTCCGGCGGCTGGGCGTCAGCGCCGACTGGACCCGTGAACGCTTCACCATGGACGAGGGCCTGTCGCGGGCCGTGCGCCATCAGTTCGTGAGGCTGTACCACGAGGGCCTGGCCTACCGGGGCGAGCGCATCGTCAACTGGGACGTGGAGGCGCAGACCACCCTCAGTGAGCTGGAAATCGACCGGGAAGTCCGCAAGGGCAAGATGTCAACTTTGAGCTACAAGCTCGAAGATGCCCAGGCGGCGGCCAGCAACGGCGGGGCCGGTGAAATCCTGATCGCCACCGTGCGTCCGGAGACCATCTTCGCCGACCAGGCCATCGCCGTGCATCCGGAAGACGAGCGCTTCGCCCACCTGATCGGGCAACGGGCACGCATTCCGCTGACGGACCGCTTCATTCCGGTCATCGCCGACGTCGCCGTGGAGCGTGACTTCGGCGTGGGCGCCCTCAAAATCACTCCGGCCCACGACCCCACCGACTTCGAGATCGGTGAGCGGCATAACCTGGCCCGGCCCAGCGTGATCGATTTGAACGGCAAGCTGACGAGTGACCTGGTGCCCGACGCCTTCCGGGGCCTGGAACGCTTCGCCGCCCGCAAGGCCGTGGTGGCCGCGCTGATTGAGAGCGGCGACCTGATCGAAGAGAAGGACCACGACACGGCCATCGGTTTATCCGAGCGGACCAAGGTGCCTGTCGAACCCATCGTCAGCCTCCAGTGGTTCGTCAACGTGGGGCCGATGGCGGCGCAGGTGCTCGAAGGGCTCGACAAAGGTGAGCTCCGCATCACGCCGGAGCGCTATACCAAGGTCAACCGCGACTGGCTGGAGAATATCCGCGACTGGAACATCAGCCGCCAGCTCTGGTGGGGCCATCAGATTCCGGCCTGGTATGACGGGGACGGCCACATCTACGTGCCCTCCGCCGAGAATCCCGACCTCGACTGCGACAAAGACCCCCAGTACGCCCACCTGAGCCTGCGGCGCGACCCCGACGTGTTCGACACCTGGTTTTCGAGCAACCTGTGGCCGTTCTCCACCCTCGGCTGGCCCGACGAGAGTTCGGAAGACCTGCTCAAGTTTTACCCGACGCAGGTGCTGGTCACCGGCTACGACATTCTGTTCTTCTGGGTGGCCCGGATGCAGATGGCCGCCTACCACCTGACGAACCGCGCCCCCTTCGAGACCGTCATGCTGCACGGCCTGTACCTCGACGCCAAGGGCCAGAAGATGTCCAAGAGCAAGGGCAACGGTATCGACCCGCTGGAACTCTTCGGCGAGTACGGGGTGGACGCCTCGCGCTTCGCCTTCGCCTTCCTGAGTACCGGTGGGCAGGACATCAAGCACGATCCGCGCCGCTTCGAGCAGGGCCGCAACTTCGCCAACAAGCTGTGGAACGCGGCCCGCTTCGTGCGGATGCGGCTGTCCGAGGTGGCGCCGGACCTCGATCCTGCTGACCCGCTGAGCGCCTACATTCAGGCCGCCGCCGAGATGCCGCAGGGCGCCAGTCCCCGCAGCCGCGATCTGCTCTCGCATCTGGTGGCCGACAAGTCCAAGCTCACGCTGGCCGACCGCTGGATCATCAGCCGCCTGAACGCGGTCACGGCGGAAGTCACCGGGCACCTGGACGCCTACGACCTGGGCGCCGCCATCCGGGCCATCTACGCCTTTACCTGGGACGAGTACTGCGACTGGTATCTGGAGGCCGCCAAGCCCGCCATGAGCGCGGCCAATACCGGCACGCTGGCGACGCTCAAGCTGGTGCTGGAGCATATTCTGAAACTCCTGCACCCATTCATGCCGTTCATCACCTCCGAGCTGTACGAGGCGCTGGGCCACCGCCGTCAGCTCGCCGTCCACGCCTGGCCGGAAGTCAACGTGGCGCTGCACGACCAGGAGGCCAGCGAGGCGTTCACCCGGCTCCGCGCCGCCGTGAGTGCCGCCCGCAGTGTCAAAAACGAACTCGGCCTCTCGCCGCAGGACCGCCTGAGCGTGCAGGTAGACGGTGAAGCCGCCGAACTGGTCCGCGCCAACGCCCGCGTGGTGGAGGGCGTCGCCCGCGTGACGCTGGTGGACAGCCTGGAAGGCCGCACACTCAGCGCCGTGGACGCCGGGGTGATCGTCCGCGCCGCCATCGAGGGCACGGTGGACATCGCCGACTGGCTGGGCAAACAGCGCAAGCGCCTGCTGGAACTCGGCAAGCAGATCGCCCAGGCCCAGGGCAAGCTCAGCAGCGAAAACTTCGTGGCCCGCGCCCCCGCCGAGGTGATCGAAGAAGAAAAGCGCCGCGTGGAGGACTTCGGAGCGCAGAAAACGAGACTGGAAGAGGTGCTGGGGCAGTTTGAGTGAGTTTAGGGATTTTTGCAAGCAACTCGCAAAATGTTAGGGTTGACTGCTTTCGGAAGGGTGGTGTTGACACTCACGCGTGTCGCACCACTTTTTCAATGCAACAGCGAATAGTTGTTCTTTTCATGCCGTGAGAATAAGCTAAGTTTGAGATAAATTACATTTAGACCGGGTTAAGCTAATCGTCATGAGGGCTGTGGCGCACCAGTCATTCCCTTCGCTTACGCCAGCGTCCATACCAGATCGGCCTGAAAACTCCTGGCCGGGCCACGTACCATATAGCCTCTGGAGCTGTGGCACAGCACGCCGCCGTGGGGCAGGGGCAGAAGAAAGTCACCGGGCACGCGCCCGTACCGGAAATTCACGGCGTCGCTGGGCGACAGGGTGCCGATGCCGACCAGGTGTGTGAGCGCCCTTGAAAAACTGGCCGGGCTGATGACTTTCTCGTGCATGCAGAGTGCTCCTTGAGTGGGTAGGGCGGTGGCAATATAAGATCACCGCTTCGGTATGAAGTAGAGGCGCCGTATCGGACCTGATCGGGTACTAAGTATTTTGATGTGGCCGATTTACTGTCACTCTCAGTATGCCGCGCCGGGCCATACAGGATTCTTGCAGTCGGGCAAGCGATTGCCGGTAATTTCACATGGGTCAAAGCAGTGGCTGATTCAGACGGTCAGCCGGATGGGGTGGCCTCCTGGCCGGGCTTGGATACCGTGCCTGAGCACTGTGTTCGGCGGCGTGGAATGGTCCACGACCGCTAAGCAGCATGCCACGACCCGGCGCGGACGGCTGTGGCCTGTCTGGACGGGCATGGGCGGGCCAGCGCCAGGGAACAGAGGAAGGGCCACGCCGCGACGCTCGCTGGCATGGCCCTCATGGTTGAATGTCGGTGGTCGAACCTGGTTTACTTGGCGGGCATCAACACGGTGTCGATGACGTGGATCACGCCGTTGGACGCCTTGATGTCGGCCTTGGTGACCTTGGCCTTGTCGATCATGACGTTCTTGCCCATCACGGCGATCATCACCGAGGAGCCCTCGACGGTCTTGGCGTCCTTCATCTTCATCACGTCGGCG
>NZ_JANYGJ010000108.1 GCF_025362455.1 Deinococcus sp.
AGAGCAGATGTCATAAAAAGGGTCTTTTTATGACCGAGCGGAGCGAGTAGTTTTGACTGAGCAGGACGCAGAATGGAGGCGCGGGGAGGCTGTTTTCCCCGTGGTGTAATTCGGAGTACTGCTCTAAGCAACTGCTCCGCATGCTACGGAGCCGCTTCGGGGCCTGTCAAGCCGTGAAGCCAGCAAGCCAGCAGCAAAAAACCAGCCCCCTGAGTTCGGAAAGCTGGCTTACGGGGCTCCGCCGGTTATTTGAAGGTCTTGAGGTAGGCCTGGAGGTCTTGCAACTCGGCGGTGGTGGGCGCTTTGCCCTTGTCGCCCTTGAACCCGATCTTGCCCCACTGCGGCATGGGCGCCTTGAGCATGGCGCCTTTGTCGTCCAGGCTTTTGAGGAGTGCCCGCTGAAACAGCGCCGGTGCCCAGCCTGCCACCTCGCCGACCAGCGTGGGACCGATGTTGCCCTGAGCTTTGGCGCCGTGACAGCCCGCGCAGTTCGTCTGATAGATGGCCTTGCCGTGCGGCACATTGGCAGCCGAAGCGAAGCCGAGGAATAGAACGGCGGCGGGCAACAGGTATGGGCGCATGCGTCACCCTAGCATGCGAGGTAAAGGCCAGATTAAAGGGCGGATGTGGTGATGGTGGGCAGGTCTCGCCGCACCGCAATAAAGCGCCGACCTTCACGGTGAGGCCGGGTTCACCGTCTCTTAAGGCCAGGTCATCAACCTGTTTGGGTGGCGAGCACGGCGGCTGACCAGGTTAAACTTTGAAGACAAAATACCGTCACCAGATAGAACGTCACCACATGGAAGTTGCCGCGCCGTCGACCGTCCGCCCGGCTGCTGCTGTGTTCACCTCGAACGTTTGCCGCAAACAGAACTTCAGGAGGCCACACCGACATGACCGTACCGATGCAACGAGAGCAAGACGCCGCCCACTCGGCGCGGGCCAGACGCCTGAGAGCCCCGGAGGGCACGCGCGGCGTATTGATCGCCATTGTGGCCCTGGCGCTGGTGATGGGCGGCGCGGCGCTGGTCGCCTGGCTGCTGAGCGGCGCCGTGGCCGGAGTGTTTCCCAAGGCGCCGCCGTACCTGATTTTGCTGCTGTTCGTGCCGCTGCTGCTGGTCTTCATGGGCGCGGCGTTGCGGGCGCTGCCCTGGCTAGGGAGCTGGAGCTACCTGCTGCCCGCCCTGGTGTTCTTGCTGGCCTTCACGGCGCTGCCCATCGTGCTGACGGTCAACTACGCCTTCACCGACTACAACGCCCGCAACCTGGGCGTCGGCAACACCGCGCTCAAAACCGGCGTGACGCTCTCGACGGACCGCGCCAAACTGAGTTTTCCGGGCGCCCTGCCGGACGACGCAGGAACGGTGCCGAAAACGCTGTCGCAGTACCTCGACTGCCTGAACCCGATCTGCGCGGGCGAGAGTGTGGTCCTGTACGACGCAGAGGGCTCGGTGCCGGTCATCGCCAGCATCGCCAGCCTCAGCGGCCAGACCCTGACCCTGGCGGCGCCGGTTGCGCCCAGCTTCGTCGTCAGCGACGCGACCCGGCCCAACCGGGTGCGCAACGTCGGGCTGAGCAACTTCCGCTCGATCTTCGCGCGGGCCAGCATAGAACTGGTGCCGGTGTTTCTCTGGACCGTGACCTTCGCCTTCCTGACCATCACCGTCAACGCGGTGGCCGGGCTGGTTCTGGGTATCTTGCTGTACAACCCGCGCCTGAAGGGGCGCAACGTCTACCGCACGCTGCTGTTTTTGCCCTGGGCGATTCCCACCGTCATTTCGGTGCAGATGTGGGTGGCGCTGCTCAACCAGCCGTATGGGGTGGTCAACAAGGCGTTGGGGCTGCTGGGCCTGGCGGCAGTGCCCTGGCTGGGCGATCCGCTGTGGGCCAAGGTCTCGGTGCTGTTCGTCAATTTGTGGCTGGGCTTTCCGTACATGATGACCGCCACCATCAGCGCCCTGTCGACCATCAGCGACGATTTATATGAGGCCGCCAGCATCGACGGGGCCAGCCGCTGGGAGCAGATCAAGTCGATCACCCTGCCACTGCTGCGAGGGAGCTTCACGCCGATCTTGCTGTCGGGCTTCGCCTTCAACTTCAACAACTTCGGCATCATCTACCTGCTGACCCAGGGCGGGCCGCCGGTGGCCGGGCGCACCAGCACGGCGGGCGCCACCGACATTTTGCTGAGCTGGGGCTTTAATACCGCCTTCGGCTCCAACGGCGGCCAGAACTACGCCCTGGCCAGCGCCATCGCGCTGATTATTTTCGTGCTGACGCTGGCCATCAGCCTGGTGAACTTCAAGGTCGCCGGGGTCTTCGAGGAGGCCCGGAGGTGACTACCCAGCGCGACGTTCAGGCTCCAGAGGTCTACGTTCACCGCGAGGCTGGACCATTGCGCCGCGCCGCGCCCTGGCTGGTGACGGCCATCGTCGTGATCGCCTTCGGGGCGTTGATCTATCTGCTGGCCCGCGACATGGCCGGGCGCCCACCGAGCCTCACCATCTACCGCGTCAAGAACGGCTGGGCCTACTTTCTAGGCTTCGTGGCGGTGGCCTCCGGCGTGCTGGCGCTGACCAGTCTGCTGGGCCAGAAGCTCGGTGAGCGCCGCAGCGGCAAACGCGTCAGGTACCTGGCGGTGCTGGGCGATCAGCTCACCCATCTGTTTCTGATCCTGGTGGTGCTGGTTGCGCTCTATCCTCTGTTTTTCGTGGTGCTGGCGGCCTTCGATCCGCGCAACAGCCTCTACGCCTTTCCGAATTTCCAGTTGCCCACGGTGCTGGGCCGCTCCGGTATCTTGCCGAGCTTCAGTGCCTTGAGCGCCGAGAATTTCGCCAAGCTGTTCGACGGCGTGAACATTCCCGGCTGGGAGATCGCGCTGGCGGTGCTGGCGGGCGCGGCCACCACGGTGCTGATCTTCACGGCGGTGGTGCGGCGCGTCCGCAAGGCCAGTGAGGACACCACGCCGGTTCAGCGCTGGGCCACCCGGCTGCTGGTCGCCGCGCTGGCCGTGCTGGTGATTTTCATCGGCCCGGCGCAGTTTACCGGCGCGGGCACCGAGTCCAAATTCCTGCTCTCGGTGCGCAACACCCTGCTGGTGTCGGGCCTGACCGGCGTCCTGGCCATCGTGCTGTCGACCACCGCCGGGTACGCCATGGCCCGGCTGCGCTTTCCGGGCCGCTTCCAGACGCTGCTGTTTTTCATTTTCGTGCAGATGTTTCCGGTATTCCTGGGCCTGGTGGCGGTCTACGCGCTGATGTACGGCCTGGGGCTGCTCAACTCGTTTACCGGCCTGATCCTGGCCTACTCCGGCGGCGCCATCGCCTTCAACACCTGGATCTACAAAGGCTACGTCGAGTCGCTGCCCGAAAGCCTGGAGGAAGCCGCCCTGGTCGACGGCGCGACCCGCTGGACGGCCTTTATCCGGGTCGTGCTGCCGCTGTCGGGTTCGATGCTGGCGTTCATTTTCCTGAACCAGTTCATCGGCACCTACGCCGAGTTCATCCTGGCCAACCTGCTGCTGACCGGCGTGGAGCAGTGGACGGTGGGGCTGCTGCTCAAGAATTTCACGTCGGGCCAGTTCAACACCAAATGGGGCATCTTCGCCGCCGCCGCCACGCTCGGTTCGCTGCCCATCGTGGCGCTGTTTTACGGCTTCCAGAGCTATTTCGTCGGCGGCACCACGGCGGGCGGTGTCAAAGAGTAACTTGCAAGGAGTAACTTGGTGTTCTGAAGCGGAGGCGCCGATTTTGAGGGAATACCGTGTCGAGGAAGTGACCTGTTGACCAGGCCGCCGAACACTGAACTGGTGCTCGCGTCCGGCGCTGCGGCGCTGCTCGCCGCGTTGCACCGTGAGCTGTATTCGCGCTGGGAGGAGCTGAACGACGGTCTGAATCCAACACCCACTGAGTTTCCCAGTCGGTTCATTCCAGACTACCAGGCCGCTGCGCCGCCCACCGAACTCCCAGGTCGCCGCGCCGAGCTGATCGTGGAGGCCAGCGACCCCCAGGCCGTTCAGGCGGCGCTGGCGTCGGGTGCCCGCGCCCTAGTGCTCGATTTCGACGACACCTTCGCGCCCAGCCTCGCCAACGTCCAGGCGGCGTATGCGGCGTTGCCGGAGCTGATCGCCGCCGTCGCCCGCAATGGACAGGCGCTGCTGCTGAGGCCCCGCGCCCTCTACGCTGCTGAGCCGCACCTGAGTGCTCCTGAGACGGGTGGTGGCCCCGCCGTTGCCGCGCTGTGCGATCTGGCGGCGGTGCTCTCGGCCCGGCCTGAACGCCCGCTGCCCACCTACCTTCCCAAGCTGGAGACGGTGGCCCAGGCGCAGTTCTGGGACGACGCCCTGAGCCTGATCGAGCGCCGTCTCGGCTGGCCGCCCGACTCGGTGCCGGTCTGCCTCCAGATCGAGACCTGGCCGGGCCTGCTGGGCGCCGACGAACTGCTCTACACGCTGCGGCGGCGGGCCTACGGGCTCAACGCGGGCCGCTGGGATTACGTGTTCAGCCTTGTTAAAACGCTGGGGGTCAAAACGCTGGGGGTTAAAACAGTGGGGGTCAAAACACTGGGGCGACAGTCTGGACTGCGTCCGCTGCCGACCCGCGCCGAGCTGAGCATGGATCAGGACTCGATGCGGGCCTACGCCGAAACCCTGCTGCGGGTTGCCCAGCGGCGCGGCGCCCAGGCCATCGGCGGCAGCGCGGCCCTATCAATCGACCCGGCAAACCCGCAAGTCGCCCTGAACCGCGTGCAGGCCGACAAGCGCCGCGAGGCCCAGCAGGGCTTCACCGCCGCCTGGGCCGGATCACCTGCCCTGCTCGGCGCGGTGGAGGCCGGATTCGCGGGCGTTCAGGCCGCGCCGCTGCCCCCGGAGGCGCCCCAGCGCACGCTCGAACGGCTGCTGGCCTTGCCAGCTTCCGAGACTCTGCCCCTGCACGACGTTCAGGACGCCATCGGCCTTGCGCTAGACGTGTTCGCCGCCTGGTACGCCGGACGGGGCGTGATCGTCCGGAAGAGGAGCACCGAAGACCCCGCGACTACCGAAGACCCCGCCACTACCGAAGACACGGCCACTACCGAAGACACGGCCACCGCTGAACTGGCCCGCGCCCAACTGTGGCAGTGGCTGAGCTGCCGTGCCGGGCTGAGCACCGGGGAGCCCTTCACGCCGGAGCGCTACCTTGAGGAGCGCCGCGCCCAGCGCCCCGACGCCGCCCCGGAGTCCCGCCTGCTCGACGAACTGGTGCTGGCACCGGGCTGCGCGGCGTATTTTCCCCGCGCCGCACAGGCGCTGGCCCAGGCCGATGTGCTGGAGAAGCGACCTTGACCACTCTGCCGCCCGATACTTCAGTCTCCGAACTCAGCCGCACGGTGCTCGGCGCCTGCGCGGCCATCGCCAACTTCACGTCCACGCCGGGCCAGATTCACCGGACCTTCCTGAGCCCGCCTATGCGCGACGTTCACGCCTTCCTGACCGGCTGGGCCGACGAGCTGGGCCTGGTCACCCGCATCGACGCCGCCGGAAACCTGCGCTCGCGGCTGGAGAGTGCGCTGCCCGGCGCCCCTACCTTTTACCTTGGCTCGCACCTCGACACCGTGCCGAACGCCGGGGCCTATGACGGCGTGCTGGGCGTGGTCATGGCCTACGCGCTGGTCGGAGGGGTCCAGCAGGCGCCGCTGCCCTTCTCGCTGGAAATCGTCGGCTTCTCGGAGGAGGAGGGCGTGCGCTTCGGCGTGCCCTTCATCGGCAGCCGGGCGCTGCTGGGCACGGCACAGGAACTGCTGGACCTGACAGATCGTGAGGGCCAGACGGTGCGCGGCGCCGTCCAGGCGTTCGGGCTCGACCCTACCGATCTGCCAGGGGCCGAGATCCAGGGCCGCAGCCTCGGTTACCTGGAGCTGCACATCGAGCAGGGGCCGGTGCTGGAGGCGGCGGGGCAGGGGCTGGGCGTCGTCTCGGCCATCGTGGGACAGAGCCGCCTGAGCCTGGACTTCGTGGGCCGCGCCTCGCACGCGGGCACCACGCCCATGACGCTGCGCCGCGACGCGCTGGCCGCTGCCGCTCACCTGCTGGTGGAGGCCGAGGCGCACGCCCGCCGCACGCCCGGCCTGGTCGCCACCGTCGGGTCGCTGAAGGTGGCGCCTGGGGCCGCCAACGTCATTCCCGGCTCTGTGACCTGCTCGCTCGATTTGCGCCACGTCGAGGATGAGGTCCGGCAGGCCGCCCAGGCACATCTGCTGGCCTACGCCGCCGAGGTCGCCAGCCAGCGCCAGGTCGCCTTCGGCGCCGAGCCCCTGCTCTCGGAGTCGGCCACGCCGATGGACCCCGGACTGCGCACGCTGCTGCATCAGGCGGCGGCTGAGCTGGGCTTGCCGCACGCCGAACTGGTCAGCGGCGCGGGCCACGACGCCATGATCCTGGCCCGCCGGATGCCCGCTGCGATGCTGTTTTTGCGCTCGCCGGGCGGCCTGAGCCACCATCCGGACGAGGCGGTGCTCGAAGGGGACGCAGACGCGGTACTGCGGCTGGGCCTGCGCTTTGTGGAGCTGCTGGCGAGGCGTGAGGCGACCCGTGACGCCTGAGCTGATCGTGCGCGGCGGCGTGCTCGTCACCGCCGCAGGCCCCCGCCGCGCCGATTTCGCCGTCAGTGGCGGACGGATCAGCGAACTGGCCGACGAGATTCTCAGCCCGGCCCGGCGCGAACTGAATGCCAGCGGCCTGCACGTCCTCCCCGGTGTGCTCGATACCCACGTCCACCTCAACGAGCCGGGCCGCAGCGACTGGGAGGGATTTCAGACCGGCACGCGGGCGCTGGCGGCGGGCGGCGCGACCAGTTTTTTCGACATGCCGCTCAACTCCTCGCCGCCGCTGCTGGACCGCGCCAGCTTCGAGGCCAAGCGTGAGCTGGCCGCCGCTGGGTCGCTGCTCGACTTCGGGCTGTGGGGCGGCCTGACCCCGCTGAATCTGGACCGGATGGACGAACTGGCCGGAGCCGGGGTCATCGGCTTCAAGGCGTTCATGAGCGACAGCGGCCTGGACGAATTCCCCGCCGTGGACGACGCCACGCTCTACGAGGGGCTGCGCTCGGCCAGGCGGCTGGGGTTGCCGCTGGCCCTGCACGCCGAGAGCCAGCCGCTGACCCGCCACTTTGTTGACCAGGCCAGGCGGCGGGCTGACCGGGCCAGTCGGCGGGGCGGCTACAGCGTCCGCGATTACCTGAACACCCGCCCGGTGCTGGCCGAACTGGAGGCCGTGCAGCGTGCCCTGCTCTACGCCGAGGAATTGCACGCGCCGCTGCATCTGGTCCACCTCAGCAGCGGCGCCGCCGTGAGGCTCGTCGTGCAGGCCCGCGCGCGTGGTGTGGACGTGACCTGCGAAACCTGCCCGCATTACCTGCACTTTACGGACGCCGACATGGAGGCCGTCGGGGCGCCGCTCAAATGTGCGCCGCCGCTGCGCCCAAAGGCGGTTCAGGATGAACTGTGGGCCGCCCTGAACGCCGGGCAGATCGACACGGTGGGCTCGGACCACTCGCCCGCGCCGCCCGACCTGAAGACCGGCCTGGATTTTTTTGCCGTGTGGGGCGGTGTCAGCGGAGCACAATCGACTCTGAATGTCATGCTGAGTGCTGGGCACTTTGGTCACGGCCTGCCCCTGGAGCAGATCGCCGCTCTGAGCGCCCTGAACCCGGCCCGGCGCTTCCGGCTGCCGCAGAAGGCGGGGTTCCAGGTGGGTGCCGACGCCGATTTCGTGCTGGTCGATCTGGAGCGGCAATTCACGCTCGACCACGCCGATCTGCGTGACCGCTGGCGCCAGAACCCGTATGTTGGTACTCACTTTCGGGGTCAGGTGAAGGCAACCTGGTCGCGGGGCCGGATGGTCTACCAGGACGGTAGATTCAACGACGCCGTGCGCGGTCAACTGCTGACCCCAGCCCCACCAGCCAGCTCAGGAGCCACTTGAAACATCTCGATCAGACCCGCAGCGCCCTGCACGCCTCGCACGCCGTGTTCACGCCCGACACCTTCGTTCGCACCTCGCTGATTGGGTGGCCGGGCAGCGCCGTCGTCATCCACCTTTCCCCGGTGATCGGGCTCGGCGCCCGCTTCATGCAGTTTTCGGTGCAGATGCCCGCCGGGGGCGCTGCCACGCCGCCGCCCCCCGGTGTCCAGCGCTTCGTCTTCGTGCTGGAGGGCGAGCTGGAGGTCAATCTGGCTGATGAGGTGCGCACTCTGGGGCCGTCCGATTACGTCTATCTGCCCGTAGGCACCAGGTATCACCTCAGTAGCGCCGCCGAGGCGCACCTGGCCGTCTTCGAGAAGCCGTATCAGGCTGTATCCGGTGCTGATCTTCCGCCCGTGTGGTGGGGCAACGAACGTCAGCTTCCCGGTGACGCCTTCGAGGGCGACCCCGACCTGATCGCCCGCAAACTGCTCCCAGACGACCTCCGCTTTGATTTCATGATGAGTACCATGTCGTTTTCGCCCGGCGCCACGCTGCCCTACACCGAAATTCACTACATGGAACACGGCCTGCTGATGCTGGAGGGCCAGGGCCTGTACAAGCTTCAGGACGTCTATTATCCGGTGGCGGCGGGCGACGTGATCTGGATGGGCGCCCACTGCCCGCAGTGGTACGGGGCGCTGGGCAAGACCCCGACCAAATACCTGCTCTACAAAGACATGAACAGGCACCCACTGGGGCTGCTGGCGGGAGGCCGAGTATGAAGAGTGAGGTAACACTGGGTCTGGATGTGGGCACCAGCGGCCTGAAGGCCGTCGCGCTCGACGCCAGCGGGCGTGTGGTGGCCGAGGCGAACGCTGGCTACGACCTGCTGACCCCCCGCCCCGGCTGGACCGAGCAGCGCCCGGCGGACTGGCTTCAGGGCGCCCGCACCGCCCTGCGCGACATCAGCGCCCAGCTTGAGCGCCTCGGCGCCGTGCCGAAGGCGCTGGGCCTCAGCGGTCAGATGCACGGCCTGGTGCCGCTGGACGCCCAGGGCGAGGTGCTGCGCCCGGCCCTGCTGTGGAACGACCAGCGCACCGCCGCCCAGGTCGAGCTGATCGAGGCCCGCATTCCACGCGCCGAGCTGGTGGCCCGCACCGGCAACCGCGCCGTGACCGGCTTCCAGCTCCCCAAGATTCTGTGGATGCAGGCCGAGGAAAGTGAACTGTTTTCCAGATTGCGCCACGCCCTGATCCCCAAGGATTACCTCGGCTACGCCTTCACCGGCCAGATGGTCGCCGAGCCGTCCGACGCCTCCGGGGTGGGGGCGCTGAACCTGGCACGCGGCGAGTGGGACGGGGGCATCCTGCGCGAACTCGGCCTGGACCCGGCCTTATTTCCGCCCCTGATCGCCTCGGTAGATCAGGTCGGGACGCTGACGCCGCACTGGGCGCGTGAACTCGATCTGCCAGACGGACTGCCTGTGGTGGCGGGTGGGGGAGACAACGCCGCCGCCGCCATCGCGCTCGGTCTGAGCAGCACCGGCCTGAGCAGTGCCCAGCCGCAAGTCGGCAGCCTGAGCCTGGGCACCTCCGGCGTCATCTTCGCGCCGCTGACCACGCCGACACCCGACCCCGAAGGCCGCGTTCACCTGTTCGCCCATGCCGACGGCGGCTTCAATTTGCTGGGTGTGACGCTGGCGGCGGCGGGCTCGCTGAACTGGCTGCGCGACAGGCTGGCGCCGGAGACCAGCATCGAAACGCTGATCGATGAGGCCGCCCAGGTGGCCCCCGGCGCCGAGGGCGTCACCTTCCTGCCGTACCTGGCGGGCGAACGCAGCCCGATCATGGACCCGCACGCCCGCGCCTCGTTCACCGGCCTGAGCCTGGCGCATGGCCGCGCCCACCTGGTCCGGGCGGTCATGGAGGGCGCCGCCGCTGCCCTGGCGCACGCCTACGCCGTGATCGGCCCGCTGGCGCCGCTGAGTACGCTGCTGTCGACCGGCGGCGGCGCCCGCAGTGAGCTGTGGCTGGGCATGGTCGGCGGCGCGACTGGTCTGGAGGTCCGGACCACCCAGGCCCGGCCCGGCCCGGCGCACGGCGCGGCTATCCTGGCGATGCCGGTGGGCGGGCTGCACCCCGATCTGAACGCCGCCATGCAGGCCACCCGGCCCCAGATCGGCGAGGCGGTGGCCGCGCAGGATATGGACGCCAGCCTCAAGGCGTACACGGCGGCCCGGCGCTCGCTGTATCCGGCAAAATAGGCTCACCCCAGAATCATGCGGCGGCTGAGGGCGTCGTGCCGCTCCGAGAGTTCCCTCAGGTCCACGCCGACCAGGCGCCCTCCGTCCACGATAATTCGCCCGGCCACCATATTCAGGCTGACGCGGGTGGGGCCGCACAGCGTCAGGGCCGAACGCGGATCGTGCCGGGCGCCGGAGTAGCCGACGTCGCCGAGGTCCACCGCGATCAGGTCGGCGGCCAGACCGGGGGCGAGCTGCCCGGTGTCGGGGCGGTTCAGCACCGCCGCCCCGCCCCGCGTCGCCAGCCAGAGGGCGTCGTAGGCGCTGAGCTGGTCATCCACCTGGCCCCGGACCCGTGAGACCAGCAGCGCCTGGCGGGCCTCGGCGAGCAGGTGGGCGCCGTCGTTGCTGGCGCTGCCGTCCACGCCCAGGGCGACCCTGACCCCGGCTTCCAGCAGTTTGCGAGTCGGGGCGACGCCGCTGGCGAGCCGCATGTTGCTGCTGGGGCAGTGCGCCACCCCGCAGCCGCAGTGGCCCAGCCGACGCACGTCGTCCGGGCTGAAATGGACGCCGTGCGCGAACCAGACGTCCGGCCCGGTCCAGCCCAGCGACTCGGCGTAGTCCAGTGGGCGCAGGCCGAAGCGCGAGAGGCAGTAGGCGTCCTCGTCCGCCGTTTCGGCCAGATGGGTGTGGAGCATCACGCCGCTGGCGCGGGCCAGGGCTGCACTTTCGCGCATCAGCTCGGCGCTGACCGAGAACGGCGAACAGGGCGCCAGGGCCACCCGCACCATCGCCAGGGGTGCCGGGTCGTGGTACTCGGCGATCAGCCGCGCGCAGTCGGCCAGGATGTCAGCCTCACGTTCCACCGCCCGGTCCGGCGGCAGACCACCCTGTGACTCGCCCAGGCTCATGCTGCCGCGCGTGGCGTGAAAGCGCAGCCCGGCGTCCTGGGCGGCGCGGATGGTGTCGTCCAGCCGCACGCCGTTGGGATACAGGTACAGGTGATCGCTGGTCATGGTGCAGCCGCTCAGGGCCAGCTCGGCCAGGCCCAGCCGGGCGCTGAGGTAAGCCGCTTCGGGGCTCAGGCGCAGCCAGACCGGGTAGAGGGTTCGCAGCCACTCGAACAATCCGGCGTCGGGGGCCAGGCAGCGGGTCAGGTTCTGGTACAGGTGATGGTGGGTGTTGACCAGGCCCGGCAGCACCACCTGGCCGCTCAGGTCGCGGACCTCGGCGCCGCTGAGCGTCTGCGGCGTCACGTCCCGGTCCGGTCCCAGCCAGGCGATGCGCCCGCCCTCGATCAGCACGGCGGCGTCACGCAGCGGCTCGGCGGGGGCAAGGCGTTCGCCCTGCATGGTGATGAGGGTGTGGACGCGCCGCAGCAGCGTCTTGCCAGTCGTGTTCAGACGTAGCGCTCCCGCAGCACGTCCAGATGTGCCCGTTCGTGGCCCAGCAGCATCCGGGCGAGTGAGCGCACGCTGAAGGCGTGGTCGTCGACCAGGCCGCGCCGGGTCCAGGTCGCCGCGTCCAGCCCGCCCAGCATCAGCAGATTCGAGCGCCGGGCCGCCTCGAAACCGTTTAGCAGCGTTTCCAGCGGCTGAGTACTGAAATCGCTGGCGGCCATCCAGGCGTCCTGATCGTAGCCGGGCAGCGGAGAAACGTCGCTTCTGGCGACCCACAGCGCCCGGAAGCCGAAGACCTGCTCGGCGTCGGCCATGTGGCCCATCACCTGCCGAATGCTCCATTTGCCCGGCGCGTAGCGGAAGTCGGGCCGCCCGGCGTAGGCCAGGACGGCGGCGCGGGTGACGGCCTGCTGCGCCCGCATGGCGCCCAGCAGGTCATCCTCCGGCACCAGATCCACGTAACGGGCGGCGAAGGGCGTGTACTCGTCGGGCAGGGGCCGGGTCATAGGTAGAAGGGTAGCGTTCGGCTGGGTACACTGAGCCATGACCAACAGCGAACACCTGACGGAATTCGGCGGTTTTGCGGTCACAGCCTGGGCACCCAAGCCGGAGGCAAGCGCCAAGGAGCGCTACGGTGGCCCCTTCGTGCATGCGCTGGGCGACCCGGCCACCACCATCCACCGCATCTCGACCGATTACGACAGCGAGCCGAGCTGGACCGACCTGTTCCGCGCCTTCCTGGCCCAGAGCGGCGTGGAGCACACTCAGGGGCTGGTGGTGGGTGCCTGGCAGGGCGACGACAGCGAAACGACGCCAGGGGAGGTCATCGAGGCGCTGGTGGCGGCCCGCGAGAAGCTGCCGAGGCTGCGGGTGCTGTTCTTCGGTGACATCGTGATGGAGGAAAACGAGGTTTCCTGGATTCAGCAGGGCGACCTCTCACCGCTGCTGAGCGCCTACCCGCACCTGACCCACCTGGGTATTCGCGGCGGCGAGGGCCTGAGCCTGGGCACCGTCCGGCTGCCGGAGCTGCGCGAGCTGATCGTTCAGGCCGGTGGGCTGAGCGCCGAGGTCGTGCGTGAGGTGCTCAGCGCCGAGCTGCCGAACCTGGAGCACCTGGAGCTGTACCTGGGCACCGACAACTACGGCGCCACCAGTGCGCCGGACGACCTCACGCCGCTGCTAAGCGCTGAGCGTTTTCCCAAACTGAACTACCTGGGCGTCAAGAACAGCGACTACCAGGACGCCATCGCCCAGATGTTCGCGCACGCGCCCGTGCTGGAGCGCCTGGAGGTGCTCGACCTGTCGATGGGCGTGCTGACCGACGAGGGCGGCGCGGCCCTGCTCGGCAGCCAGAGCGTCAGGCGGCTGAAAAAACTCGACCTGAGCCACCATTTTCTGAGTGAAGGGCTGCTGGTCCAGCTCCGGGCGCTGGGCGACTTCGTGGACCTCGGCGACGCCCAGGACCCGGACGACGAGTGGCGGTTCGTGGCCCTGGGCGAGTGAGGCTGGCCTCCGAAAGCCTGCCTGACATCCTGTTGCCCGATATTTTGTTGATCGCTCCGCCGCAGGGTCGCCGCGCACTGGCGTTTCAGGCCAGCCTGGAGCGTCTTGGCTGGCCCTCGGCACGGGTGGTTTCGTATCTGGACGTGCTGGAGGGCCGCGCCCACCTGGCTGAGCTGGTCCGGCCCGGCAGCGTCGTGCGCTTCGAGTCGCCTGGAGAGGACGTTCCCACCGAGCTGCACCTGATCGAGCGCGGCGGCGGCGCATCCGTTGACCTGGCGGCGGGCGAACTGGCGCCGCTGCGGGCCTGGTACGCGGGCTTTTCCGAGGTGCTGGCCGTGCTGGACGCCCAGCTCGCCCAGGCCGCGCCGCACCACCGGATGCAGCGCAGCGAGCACATCCTGAGCATGTTCAGCAAGCCGGAGACCCACGCCCGGCTGAGCGCCGCAGGTGTGAGCGTGGCTCCGGCCCTGCCCGAAATCCACTCCTTCGACGAGCTGATGGCGCAGGCCAACGAACGCGGCTGGACCCGCCTGTTCGTCAAGCCCGCCTACGGCTCCAGCGGCTCAGGCGTGGTGGCCCTCCGGTGGAACGCACGCAATCAGGTCGGCGGCCAGATCATCGCCCGGACGACGGCGCGTCGCATCGAGGGACGGCTCTACAACTCACGCCGCCTGGTCAATCTCACCACCAGGTCTGAAATCGTCGCCCTGATCGACGACCTGGCGACTCACCGCCTGCACGTCGAGCAGTGGCTACCCAAGATCAGCGTGGACGGTCTGACCTCCGATCTGCGGGTGGTCGTTATCGGCGGACGGGCGCAACACACCCTGCTGCGCTCCTCGTCGGGGCCGGTCACCAATCTGCACCTGGGCAACAAACGCGGCGACATCGAGGCGTTCAAACGGTCGCTGGGGGAGAAGCGCTGGGCCGATGTCCAACAACTGGCCGAGTCGGCACTGGCGGCCTTTCCCGGTGCCTTATATGCGGGAGTGGACGTGCTGGTGACGCCCAGGGCGAAGGCGTTGGCCGTGCTGGAGGTCAACGCCTTCGGGGATTATCACCGGGGCGTGGAATTCGGCGGACACGACACCTACGCTGCCGAACTCCTCGCGTTGCAAGGGGAAATCAATGCTCAACGCCCGTGAGCTGATCGGGCGGGTCAACCTTGCGCTGATAACCCTCGACAGCCTGCGCTACGACGTGGCCTGCTCAGCCCTGAACGGCGGTGACATCCCCAACCTCGCCGCCCTGCTGCCCGGCGGCGTCTGGGAAGAGCGCCACAGCCCCGGCAGCTTCACCTACGCCGCGCACCACGCCTTCCTGTCCGGCTTTCTGCCCACTCCGGCCCGGCCAGGACGTCATTCGAGGCTGTTCGCCGCTGAATTCGAGGGCAGCACCAGCACCTCGTCGCAGACCTTCACCTTCGGCGAGGCGACCCTGCCTGCGGCGCTGGCGGCACGCGGCTACCACACGCTCTGCCTGGGCGGCGTCGGGTTTTTCAACCGGAAAACCGAGCTTGGCAACGTCCTGCCCGGTCTCTTTCAGGAAGCCCACTGGACGCCTGCCAGCGGCGTGAAGAATCCGGATTGTGCCCCGGTCCAGATGCGGATGGCGGCAAGCCGGTTGGAGGCCGTCCCTGACGGGCAAAAGGTGTTTCTGCTGCTCAATGTGGCCGCGACCCACACGCCCACCCATTTCTACGTGTCCGGTGAGCGCCGTGATTCTCCGCTCACCCAGCAAGCGGCGCTGGCCTCGGTGGACGCGGCGCTGCCGGTGCTGACCTCGGCCCTGAGATCACGCGGCGACACGCTCTGTATCGTCTGCGCCGACCACGGCACCTGTTTCGGGGAGGGCGGCTACCGGGGCCACCGCGTCGCCCATCCACTCGTCTGGACCGTGCCGTATGCTGAGTTCATGTTGAGCGGTCAGTTGTGACTTCCCTCCCGGTATCCAGTACCTTGCCGGACCTGCTGAGCGGCGGGCCGTACCAGGGCTACACCTACGGCTATCCGCACAAGACCGCTTACCGGGCCTTCGAGTCGCCGCTGCCGCTGCGCGAGGTCTGGGCCGGGGAAGATAAGTCGTCGCTGTTCCTCTACCTCCACATCCCCTTTTGCGAGATGCGCTGCGGATTTTGCAACCTGTTCACGACGGTTAACGCCCCGGTCAGTCTGGAACAGGGCTACCTGGACGCTACCGAACGCCAGGCCGAAGTCGTCGCGGACGCCCTCGGAGACGCCACTTTTTCCCGCATGGCCATCGGCGGCGGCACCCCGACCTACCTGGAAGTGGGCGACCTGGAACGGGTCTTCGATCTGCTGGAGCGCTCCTTCGGTGCCTCGGCGGCTCGCCTGCCGACCAGCGTGGAAACCTCGCCCGCCACGGCGACGCCCGAACGCCTTGAGCTTCTGCGCGAACGGGGCGTAGAGCGCGTCAGCATCGGCGTCCAGAGCTTCACCGAGTCCGAAGTTCACAGCGTGGGCCGCGCCCAGCAGCATAAGCAGGTCGTCACTGCCCTGGACGCCATCCGCGCCGCCGGGTTGCCGGTGCTCAGCATCGACCTGATCTACGGCCTGGCGCACCAGACGCCGGAGACCTGGCTCGAATCGTTGAAAACAGCGCTGACCTGGGCACCGGAGGAGCTGTTTCTCTATCCGCTCTACGTGCGCCCGCTGACCGGTATAGGCCGCCTGGGCCGCACCTGGGACGACGAACGGCTGGAACTCTACCGCCTGGGCCGCGACTTTCTGCTCGCCAGCGGCTACCTCCAGACCTCGATGCGCTGCTTCCAGCTCGCCTCCCAGCCGATTGCGGTCGAGCCGGAGTACACCTGCAAGACGGGCGGCATGGTCGGCCTGGGCTGCGGGGCGCGGTCGTACACACAGGCGCTGCACTATTCCAGCGAGTACGCGGTGGGCGCCGTGGGCGTGCGCGAGATCATTCAGGATTTCGTGGCCCGGCCCGCCGAACGCTTCGGATATGTCTCACACGGCATTCGCCTGAACACGGACGAGCAGCGTCGGCGCTTCGTGCTGCAATCGATGCTGAACATCGTCGGGCTGGATGTTGGCATGTACCGCCAGGCGTTCGGCAGCGACCCGCACGGCGATTTTCCCCAACTGGCCGAACTTGAAGCCGCCGGGCTGGCCTTCCAGCAGTCGGGAATCCTGCGCCTGACCCCCGCCGGGCTGGAGCAGTCCGACGCGCTGGGACCGTGGTTGTACTCGCCCGTCATGGTGCGACTCAGCGAGGAGTACGCATGGCGCTGAGTGAGTTGCTGGCAGCGACATTGGAGCGTGCCCACGACCCGAAGAGGGCGACTGACAACGGCGAGTTCAGTCCTCAGCATGCGGCGCCCGTGTTGAGTGCCGGAACGCTCATTGAGCTGGAAGACCGACTGGAACACGGGTTTCCGCTCCTTCTGCGCTGCCTGTATGCTGAAATCGGGAATGGTGGCTTTGGCCCCGGCTACGGCCTGGTCTCTGCTGAAAAAGTGGTGGAGCGAGCCCTGGCCTGGAGCGAACCAGGCGTGCCGGACCTTCTGCCCTTCGTCTACTGGGGCTGCACCGTCTATTCGGTGACCACTGTGCCAACGGGCCGTGTCGGTATCGTCGACCTTGACGCCGTTGACATCGACGGCTCACCGCTGGAGGCGACGTTCTGGCAATACGACACGCTGGACGCCTTCTGGAACGCCTGGCTGAGCGGCGAGGAACTGTTTTTCCCGCTGGAAGACGAATGAACCATCTCTCTGTCCTCTACCGGGGGCCGCTGGCGAGCTGTAATTACGCCTGTGGGTACTGCCCCTTCGCCAAGCACACCGAGACGCCCGCCGAGCACCAGGCCGACGCCGACGCCCTGACCCGCTTCACCGATTGGGTATGGCTCCAACGCTTCGAGGTGTCGGTGTTGTTCACCCCCTGGGGTGAGGCGCTGGTCCGCAGTCGCTACCAGGCCGCGCTGAGCCGTCTGAGCACCATGCCACACGTCCGGCAGCTTGCCATTCAGACCAATCTGTCGGGCAAGTTGAACTGGCTGGAGGGCGCCGAGCGTTCCAAGATCGCCCTGTGGGCCACCTACCACCCTGGCGAGACCGAGCAGCAGAAATTTCTGGACAAATGCGCCGAGCTGGACGGCTACGGCGTGCGCTACAGCGTCGGCGTGGTGGGGAAGAAGAGTCACCTCGGCGCCATCGAAGCCTTGCGCGCCGAGCTGCCGGAGCACGTCTACCTGTGGGTCAACGCCTTCAAGGTCGGGGACGGCTATTACAGCGCCGAAGACCTGGAGCGCATCAGCCGCGTGGACCCACTCTTCGAGGTCAACACCCGCCGCTACCGGACGCGGGGCCGCGATTGCGCGGCAGGGGAGAGCGTCATCAGCGTGGACGGCGACGGCACGGCGCGGCGCTGCCACTTCATCGAGCGGCCCATTGGCAACATCTACGCTTCGGACGTGCGCGAGCTGCTGGCCCCGCGCTTATGCAGCCGGGCGAGCTGCGAGTGTCACATCGGGTATGTCCATTTGCCGGAGTTACAGGCCGAGAGTGTCTACCGTGACGGCCTGCTCGCCCGCATTCCCGATCCGGCGCTGTGGGCCGACCCGCAGGCGCTGGCGGCGTATCTGGACCGGGCGCGGGCGCTGCCGGTGGTGGGCCGCGCTGGCGGACGGCGCGTCGAATCCGTGACTCTGCATAAGGCTGCCCCACTAGTGTGACCTGAAACGCTGCCTGGCGCGAGCCGGAGCGGGTGTTCGTCCTGCATAACCATCAGGGCACCTGTGAATACTTATTCAATAGAGGTTGCCCCACGACGGGCTGTCACCTTGCCTGTATCCATTTCTGGACTGCCTTCTGGACGAAACTGATCCGGCCTGCCCTGCATTCAAATGCATCCGCCCAGCTTGACGATATACACACGTTCCCTTAAGATTATTCACATCGGTTAATTCGGCTCCCGTGAGGGCATGAACCGACCTCCCGCTTCGGACGTTTGAACACCCCTGCGAGGTCAGTCATGACGGCATTCGAGCATCCATCCGCGCCCGATTTATCAGCCCCCACTCAGTCATCCAGTGGCAGTACCTGGCAGGAACTCCTGCCGCCCATGAGCGCCCATGAGGCCGCCGTGGAGGCCAACCGCTGCCTCTACTGCTACGACGCGCCCTGCCTGCAAGCCTGCCCGACGCACATCGACATTCCGACATTTATTCGCAAGATCGGCACCGGCAACCTGCGCGGCAGTGCCCGCACGATTCTGGAAGCCAACTTCCTGGGCGGCACCTGTGCCCGCGTCTGCCCGGTGCAGGAGTTGTGCGAGGGTGCCTGCGTACTCGGCAAGGACCACACGCCGATTCAGATTGGCCGCCTGCAACGCTACGCCGTGGACCACGTGCAGGAGCGCGGCGTGCAACTGTTTCAGCCGGGCACGCCGACGGGTAAAAGCGTCGCGGTGGTCGGTTCCGGCCCAGCGGGCATCAGCGCCGCCGCCGAACTCGCCAAGGCCGGGCACGCCGTCACGCTGCTGGAGAAGCGTGAGCAGGCCGGTGGACTCAGCACCTACGGCATCGTCAGCCTGCGCGAGCCCATCGAGATCGCCCAGCGCGAGGTGCAGGCTCTGATTGACCTGGGTGTGGACGTGCAGACCGGGCGCGAGCTGACCGGCAAAGCTGATCTGGATATTCTGCTGCATGACCACGACGCGGTGTTTCTGGCTCTGGGTCTCGGTGCGGTTCCAGCTATGGGCGTTCCCGGCGAGGAGCACTTGATCGACGGGCTGGACTTCATCGAGCAGGCCAAGCTGCACCCCGAAACGCTGCTGTATAGCCTAAAAACCGTCGTCATCGGCGCGGGCAACACCGCCATCGACGCCGCCACGATGGCCCGCCGCGCCGGGGCCGAGGTGCTGGTTGTTTACCGCCGCACCGAAGCTGAGATGACCGCTTACCGCCACGAGTACGAATTCGCGCTCCATGAGGGCATCGCCTTTACTTTTTTAACGCAGCCGGTTGAAGTAGTGAGTCACGGCGGAAAAGTGACTGGCCTCAAGTGCGTGAAGATGGCCCTGGGCGCCCCCGACGCCTCCGGCAGACCCCGCCCGCAGCCGGTGCCGGGCAGCGAATTCATCCTCGATTGCGATCAGGTCATCAGCGCCATCGGTCAGGAGAAACCCGATTTGGCGAAGCTGCTGGGTCTGGAGCTGGAAGGCGGCTACATCAAGGTGAACCACGACCTGCAAACCTCCCTCCCCCGCGTCTGGGCCGGTGGCGACGGCGTGCGGCTACGCGGCAGTGCCAGCACCGTCATGGCCGTGCAGGACGGCAAGATCGCGGCGGCGGGCATACATGCCGCGCTGGGCGCTGGGGAAGTGGGAGGTGGGAAGTGGGAAGTGGGAACTCCCCAGACCTCTTGACCGCGTTGGCGTTTCGCCCGGCTCTAGCCTTTGCTCCACGCTTTTGCCCCACTTCCCACTTCCCACTCCCTACCCCCCCGCTGGAGACACACCATGGCTGACCTCTCCATCAATTTCGCCGGAATCCGTGCCCCCAATCCCTTCTGGCTGGCCTCGGCGCCGCCGACAAATACGGGCGCCCAGGTCATCCGGGCCTTCGAGCACGGCTGGGGCGGGGCGGTCTGGAAGACCATCGGGCCGCCGGTCCTGAACATCTCGAATCGCTACGGCGGCCTGAGCATCGGCGGGCAGCGGCTGCTGGCCATCAACAACGTCGAGCTGATCTCGGACCGGCCCATCGAGGTCAACCTGCGCGAGATCGCCGAGGTCAAGCGGCTGTTTCCGGACCGCGCCCTGATCGTCTCGGCGATGGTGGACGCCGACCCTCTTGCCTGGCGCGAGATCGTCATGCGGATCGAGGATACCGGCGCCGACGGCATCGAGCTGAACTACGGCTGCCCCCAGGGCATGTCCGAGCGCGGCATGGGCGCGGCGGTGGGTCAGGTGCCGGAGATGTGCGAGCTGAACACCTACTGGGTCACGTCGGTCACCAAGTTGCTGGTGATCGTCAAGCTGACGCCCAACGTCACGCATATCGTGGACCCGGCCCACGCGGCGCTGAAGGGCGGGGCGCACGCGCTGAGCCTCATCAATACCATCAACAGCGTTATGAGCGTGGACCTGGACACCCTCCAGATCACGCCCAACATCGGTGGGCGCGGCACGCACGGCGGCTACGCGGGGCCAGCCGTCAAACCGATTGCCCTGAACATGCTCAGCGAGCTGATGACCGACGCCGAGGTGTTGCGCTCCGGTGTGCCGATCTGCGGCATGGGCGGCATCGTCACCTGGCGCGACGCCGCCGAATTCCTGCTGCTGGGCGCCGGGGCGGTCCAGGTCTGCACGGCGGCCATGCACTACGGCTACCGCATCGTGGAGGACATGATCGACGGCCTGAGCAACTGGATGGACGACAAAGGCTTCGCCAGCGTGGGGGACGTGGTGGGCAGAAGCCTGCCGCAACTCAGCACCTTCGGGCAGCTCGATCTGAGTTACCAGGCCGTCGCCCGCATCGACCCCGACAAGTGTATTCAGTGCAACCTGTGTTACGTCGCCTGCAACGACACGGCCCACCAGTGCATCGACCTGACCACGCCGGGCGGCCTGCGGGTGGACCCCGGCTTCGATCCCCGCGTGAACGGCAAAGCGGTGGCCGATACCCGCCCCATGCCGGTGGTCCGCGAGGCCGACTGCGTGGGCTGCGCCCTGTGCGCCAACGTCTGCCCGGTGGATCACTGCATCACGATGGTCAGCGTGCCGAGTGGCCGCGAGAGCGTCACCTGGGATGAGTTGAGTGCGCGTCAACCTGCCGTCACCCAGCAGTGGGGCGCGATGGAAGCGTACCGGGAAGACGTGGGGATCGAGATTCACTGAGTGAGCGTTACGGGAGATTCGGCATGGATGAACGAGAAATTATTCAGTACATAACCGAAAAAGTTGTGACGCAAGTGAAGGGCGGGTTTTCCTCTCAAGAAGAATTGAATGATAACATCAAAGAAGATCTTGAAGGATCGTTTGATGAACCGAAGCCAGAGCTGCAAGCTGAGTTGCAAGCTCTGACCGTGCAGTTGTTCGCTGAGCAGCGTAAGGAAGAGGCTCAGTGGCTAGAATTCACTTCGAATGACGCGATTGACGATGCGTTCAAGGAGTTGAACACGAGCGGTATCGTCGCCCTCCAAAATGCTGGCTACACCATGTCACATGGTTGGGAAGACGCGAATCAGGCGGCTTATGAGATGACCCCTCCGCCTCGCGGAGCCATTTTCTATCACGGTCAGGATGTTGAGCGTGGGGTCATGGGTCTTGGCCTGATGCTCGCGTTCGGAGCCTACGAGGATGATGATGCTAAGCGCGATGAGGCGAGCCTAACTATTGCTAGGGAAGCAATCGAAATTCTAAGGCAGCATCATGTGGCTACCGAATGGGACGGAACATTGGAAGAACGGATTCGCATTTCCCCATTTTTATGGCGCAAACGTCAATTTGGCCCCGCTCCGGCGCCGAAGGAGCCTCATCCATGACCCTCCTCATCCAGCACGGTGAAATCGTCTCCGACGGCCAGCGCTACAAGGCCGATGTACTCGTCGAGGGCGAGAAGATCACCCAGATCGGCGAGGGGCTGAGCGCTCCGGCGGGTGCCCGCGTCATCGACGCCAGCGGCAAATATGTTTTCCCCGGTTTCATCGACCCGCATGTGCATATTCACCTGCCGTTCATGGGCACCTTCGCCAGGGACACCCACGCCACCGGCTCCCAGGCGGCGCTGATCGGCGGCACCACGACCTATATCGAGATGCTGGCTCCGGCGGGCTCGGAAGAACTGGCGGACGGCTGGGCCACCTGGTCAGGGCTCGCCGAGGGCCACAGTGCCTGCGACTACAGCTTTCACCTCGGCGTGACCCGCTGGGACGAGGGGACGGAAGCCACGTTGCGCGAGTTGGTCGGCCAGGGCATGAAGTCCTTCAAGGTGTTCCTGGCCTACAAGGGTGCGTTTGGCATCGACGACCATGCACTGTATCAGACGCTGAAACTGGCCAAGGAACTCGGCGTGATCGTCACCGCGCACTGTGAAAATGCCGATCTGGTCTCGGAACTCCAGCGCAAACTGATCAGCGAGGGCAAGACCGGCCCGGAGTGGCATGAGCCTAGCCGCCCCGAAGCCGTGGAGCAAGGGGGCACCGCCCACTTCGCCACCTTTCTGGAGCTGACCGGCGCACGCGGTTATGTGGTCCACCTGTCCAACGCCCGTGCCCTGGACGCCGCCCTGGAGGCCAAAGAACGCGGCGTGGACCTCAGCGTGGAGGTGGTGATTCCGCACCTGCTCCTCGACAAGACCTATGCCGAGCGCCCCGGCGTGGAGGGCGCCAAGCATGTCATGTCGCCCCCGCTGCGTGACAAACGCAACCACAGGCCGCTGTGGGAGGCGCTGGAACTCGGCCAGATCGATACCGTCGCCACCGACCACTGCCCCTTCGACGTGGCCCAGAAACACATGGGCGACGGCAATTTCACGCTGATTCCCAACGGCATTCCCGCCATCGAGGACCGGGTGAACCTTCTGTATACCTATGGGGTGAGCCGGGGCCGCCTGAGCCTGGAGCGCTTCGTGGACGCCGCCAGCACCAGAGCGGCGCAACTGTTCGGCCTGTATCCGCGCAAGGGCACCGTCTCGGTGGGCTCCGACGCCGACCTGGTGGTCTATGATCCGAGTTACCGGGGCATGATTTCTGCCGCGACCAGCTCCATGAACACCGACTACAGCGGCTTCGAGGGCTTCGAGCTGGATGGTCGTCCGATAATCGTCACCGTGCGCGGCGAGGTTGCCGCCGAAAACGGTCAGTTCGTCGGCACCCCCGGACGCGGCCAGCTCCTCAGACGTTGATCCAGCCTTTCCCCGACCCCAGAGGTATGCCGTGACCCACTCCCTACTTCCCACTTCCCACTCTCCGCCGCACAGCGGCCCGCCCATCGTCTCCGTTCGCGACCTCGGCATGATTTTCCCCGTGCCCGGCGGCCAGACCGTCGCGCTGCAAGACGCCAATCTGGAGATCATGCCCGGCGAGTTCATCAGCCTGATCGGGCCGTCGGGCTGCGGCAAAACCACGTTGCTGCGACTGATGGCCGACCTGATTTCACCGACCAGCGGGCAACTGACCGTCAACGGCGGCACGCCCCGCCAGGCCCGTGAAGCCCGCAGCTACGGCTACGTGTTTCAGGCGCCCGCGCTGATGGAGTGGCGTAATGTTCTGGGCAACGTCCGGCTGCCGCTTGACGTGATGAACACGCCCAAAGACAGCCGCGCCGCCCGCGCCCGCGAGATGCTGCGGCTGGTCGGCCTGGAGAAGTTCGAGCGCTCGTATCCCTGGCAACTGTCGGGCGGCATGCAGCAGCGCGTCAGCATCGCCCGCGCCCTGGCCCCAGGTCCGGCGCTGCTGTTCATGGACGAGCCGTTCGGGGCGCTCGACGAGATCACCCGCGAGAACCTCAATCTGGAATTGCTGCGGCTGTGGCGCGAGACGGGCAAGACGGTAGTGTTCGTGACCCACTCGATCAGCGAGGCGGTTTTTCTGAGCAGCCGCGTGGTCGTCATGACCGCCCGCCCCGGCAAGATCGAGGGCATCGTGAATATCGATCTGCCGCAGCCGCGTGGCGAGGAGAGCCGCGAAGATCCGAGGTTTTTTCAGTACGCCACCGAGATCCGGGAACTGTTGCGGCGGGGGCATGAGTGAGGGGGGAAGTGGGAAGTGGGTTGTGGGAAGTGGGAACGGACAGGGAAGGGTGCAAGGCATGACGACGCTTCCTGCCTCGACTCCGCGCCGCGTTCGCCGTCCGTCCAACCTGTTGCCGATGCTGGCCGTCGCCGTCTTCGCCGCGCTGATCTACTGGCCGGTGATGCTGTTTGCCAATCAGGGCGCAGCCCAGAAAGCGCTCGATAGCGGCGCGGATTTGGGCTGCAAGACAGCGTTAGCCTGCGCCACCCAGCTTCGCAACCCGGTCATTCCGGCGCCGGGGCAGTTCTGGGTGGGGATGCGGAGCCTGAGTGCCCAGCCATTTTCGGCGACTGCCGCGCCGTACAACGCGCTGGTGACGGGCGGCGAAACCCTGTTGGGGCTGGGGCTGGCCGTGGTGGTCGGGCTGGCTTTAGCGACCCTGCTGGTCCGCAGCCGCAGCTTCGAGCGGGCCACGCTGCCCTGGCTGGTCGCCTCCCAGACGGTGCCGGTGGTGGCGCTGGCCCCGATGCTGGCGGTCCTTCTCGGCCAGGCGGGCGTGCAGGGGTTCCTGCCCAAAGCGCTGATCGCCGCCTACATCGCCTTCTTTCCGGTCACCATCGGCATGGCGCAGGGCCTGCGCAGCCCCGATCCCCTCCAACGCGACCTGATGCAGACGTACCGGGCCTCCGGACCACAAACCTTCCTGCTGCTGCAACTTCCGGCCAGCTTGCCGTACCTGTTCACCTCGCTGAAAGTCGCGGCGACGGCGGCGCTGGTCGGCAGCATCGTGGCCGAGATCAGCACCATCTCGTTTTCGGGTCTGGGCAAGATGCTGGCCGAGAACTCGCGGGCCTCGGACACCGTGGCGCTGTGGGTCATCATGGTCTACGGCGCGGCGCTGGGCATCGCGCTGGTGGCATTGATCGGGCTGCTGGAACGGGCGGTGACGAGGTGGCGACCAGTCGCGTGAGTCTGGAGCGCCCCGTCCCGCGCCTGGCTGGTGCCTGGGGCGCCCTGGGTCTGTCGGGGCTGGGCCTCGCGGGCCTGAGCCTGCTGCTGGCCCGCCAGGAGGCTCCTGCTCAACTTGGACCAGCGCAGCCGGGGCTGTGGCTCGTCGGCATCACTGCTCTGCTGCTCCTCGGCGCCGTCGGTATCCGTCAGAGTGCCCAGGGAGAAGGCCACCCGGCCCGCACCGTGCCCGCCGCCGCCACGCTGATTCTGCTCGTGCTGGCCGCCGAAGCCGCCCTGCGCGCCTACGCCGTGCCTACCGGCCTGATTCCCACGCCCAGCAAGGTTCTGGAAGCGCTGTGGGCCGCCCGCACTGTGCTGTGGCGAGACGCGCTGACCACCTTCGTCTACGAGGCGCTGCTGGGCTTCGTCATCGGCACGCTGCTGGGGCTGGGGCTGGCGCTGCTGTCGGTGCGGCTGCGTTTTCTCGAACGCGGACTGCTGCCCTACGCGGCGCTGCTCTCCAGCGTGCCCATCGTGGCGCTGGCCCCGGTGGTCATCAAGGCGGTGGGGCTGGGCGTGGCGTCCAAGACCATCATCGTGGCCGTCACCGTCCTGTTCCCGGTGCTCATCAACGCCGTGCGCGGTTTGCACAGCGCCCAAAGCATGCACCTCGACCTGATGCACAGCTACGCGGCCTCGGCGGCGCAGACCTTCCGCGACGTGCGCTGGCCCTCGGCGCTGCCGTTCGTGTTCACGGCCCTGCGGGTGGCGGCGCCGCTCTCGCTCATCAACGCCATCGTGGCCGAGTTTTTCGGCACCGAGGGGCGCGGGCTGGGCTTCCGCATCCAGATCGAGGTCGGCAAGTTCGGGCTGGACGTCGTCTGGGCCGCCATCGTGGTCGCCTCGGTGCTGGGTATTAGCTTCTACCTGGTGATCTCGCTGATCGAACGGCGGATACTGCCAGGACGACGTTAGACTTCAATTCGCTTCCCCACTTCCAACCCGGAGGTTCCACATGAGGAAATTCGCGCTGCTGTCCGCCCTGCTCGCCGCCGCCGCCCTGCCCACTGTTCAGGCCCAGACGAAGCTCACGCCGATTCGCCTCCAGCTCAAATGGTTTCCGCAGGCGCAGTTCGCGGGCTTTTTCGTGGCGCAGGCCAAGGGGTACTTCAAGGCCGAGGGGCTGGACGTGACCCTGCTGCCCATCGGCGACCAGTCGCCCATTCAGACCGTCGCCACCGGGGCCGCCGACTTCGGCACGACCTGGATCACCGACCTGCTGACTGCTCGCCAGCAGGGCCTCCCGGTGGTCCACATCGCCCAGATTTTCCAGAAGAGCGGCTTCACGCTGGTGTCGCTCAAGGCCAGCAACATCGCCAAACCCGCCGACTTCAAGGGCAAGCGGGTAGGGGTGTGGCCCAGCGGCAACGAGTATCCGGCCATCGCGCTGCTGAAAAAGTACAACCTGACCACCAGCCTCGACAGCACCGTCGCCAGCCCCAGCGTCCAGGCCGTCACCTACCCCTTCGACCCCAGTATTGTTTTCCCCGACAAGGTGGATCTGGTGTCGGCCATGACCTACAACGAGGTCGATCAGATCGCCGGGCTGGGCTACAGCCTCGACAAACTCCGCATCTTCAGGGCGTCGGACTACGGCATCAACCTGCTCGAAGACCTGATGTTCACGTCGCAGAAAACGCTCGACGATAAGGACTTCAAAGGCAGCGGCCTGAGCGGTAAGGAAATCGCCGCGCGGCTGGTGCGGGCCAGCCTCAAAGGCTGGAACTACGCCGTGAAAAATCAGGCCGAGGCGGTCAACATCGTGCTGCCGCTGTGCGGCAACACCTGCAAGGGATCGGGCACCCGCGCCGACGCCAAGGCGCACCAGACCTGGCAGATGGCCGAGGTCGCCAAGCTCTACAACGCCGGGGCGACCCTCCAGGGCAAAGCGGGTTACCTCGATCCTGCTGCGTACAAATCCAACGTGGCGCTACTCAAAGGTGTGGGGCTGCTCAAGGCCGACCCGGCGGCGGGCGCCGTCGATTACAGCGTCTGGGAGGCGGCGACCAAGAAGTAGAATTGACAAGAAGTAGAATTGAACTGTGCGGCCAGTCTTCGTTGCGGAGGCTGGCCGCTACCGTCTCGGCCCGCACCAAGAAACGCTCAAGTCGGCCACTCACCCCGCCTCGCTAGACTCCGGAGATGAAGCCCTGCATGAAGACTGCACTCCTCCCGCTGCTGCTCGGCGCCTGGCTGCTGTGCGGCCCAGCCCAGGCCCAGAGCATCACCATCGGCCCGGACGGCATCAGCGTCACCCCGGCGCCGGGACAGACCGACGTGCCGAACATCCGCATCGACAACAACGGCGTCCGCGTCACGGCGCCAACCCCAACTCCGGCCCGGCCCGGCGGCGTCCGCGTCACCCCGCTCAGCCGGACCATGAACTGCAACGGCAGGAGCGTCACTCTCCGGGGCGAGGGCGAGCGCGTCAGGCTGCTGGGCAACTGCCCGCTGGTAAGCCTCACGGGCAGCCGCAACAGCGTCAGCGTGGAGCGGCTGGGCCAGGTCAACGTGCGCGGCAGCTTCAACGCCGTGACCTACGGCGCTGCGCTGCGCGGAGGCCGCATCGCCCAGAGTCTCAGCGGGACCGGCAACAGCGTCCGGGCGTCGGGCGTGAGCGCCGTGCGTCCGCTGCCGATCAATCCTTCCCACATCAAATCCGTTCCAGGTCAGCCCACACCAGGCAAGCCCGCTCCGGCGGCGCCCAAAACCGCCACGCCGCTGTGAGTGCGCGGCGCCGAACCCTCCTCCGCCCTGATTCACCACCTGGGTAAAACCTGATGTAACAAGTCCAGCACTGCGCCTCACGCCGCCCGCCTAGCATGGAACGATGAAAAGACTTCTGACGGCAGTGCTACTGACCGGCCTCCTGGCGGCCTGCTCCCCCATGACCACGCCCGAAGTCACCAGTTACGCGCTGCCCGGCGCGGCGGTCTTTCCCGAAGGCGTCGCCTACCGCGCCGGAAGCCAGAATTTCTACGTCGGCAGCACCACCGACGGCACCATTTTCAAAGGGACGCTGGGCAACAAGGACACCGAAATCCTGTTGCCCCCGGTGGCCGAGCGGCCCTCCGCCATCGGCATGAAGGTGGACGAGGGCGGGCGGCTGTTCGTGGCGGGCGGCGCCAGCGGCAAGATGTTCGTCTACGATACGGCCACCAAGGCGCTGCTCAAGTCCTTCGAGACGCCCGCCGTCCCCGCTGGTGGCACCTTCATCAACGACGTGGCGCTCACCGCCGAGGGGGCCTACTTCACCGATTCCAACCGACCCATCCTCTTCCGGGTGGCCCGCACGGTCAGCGGCGTGGGTGAGCTGACCCCCTGGCTGGACTTCACCGGCACGGCGCTCACGTACCAGCAGGGCTTTAACCTGAACGGAATTGCAGCTACGGCAGACGGCAAGTACCTGATCGTGGTGCAGTCGAACACCGGCAAGCTGTTCCGCATCACCGTGGCCGACAAGTCGGTGAGCGAGATCAATCTGGGCGGCGGCACCGTGATGAGCGGCGACGGCATCCTGTTGAGTGGGCAGACGCTGTACGTGGTCCGCAACAGCGCCACGCTGATCGTGCCCGTCACGATGTCGGCAGACTACGGCAGCGGCATGCTGGGCACGGCCTTCACCGACGCCAGCCTGCGCTACCCGACCACCATCGCCCTGAATGCTGGCCGCCTGCTGGTGGTGAATTCTCAGTTCGACAAGCAAGGCCCCGGTCTGAGCCCGGAGCTGCCGTTCACCGTGTCCAGCGTGGCGATTCCGAAGTAAACTCCGAAGTGAGTCCTCAGCGTGGACCGTCCTATCATGGGTGCGGTCCACGTTTGCTTGCCCCCCACGCCACCGCCACTAACACACGCCACCGCCCCTAACAGGAGGAACCATGTCGCTCGATCCGCAGCGCACCATCGACGAACTGAAAGCCCTGCGCAGCCTGACCGGCGACGAGCACGGCGCTCAGCGCGTGGCCTTCACCGACAAATGGCTCGAAGCCCGCACGTTTCTCAAGGAAAAACTGCTCGAATTGCCGGTGGAGGTCATCACCGATCCGGCGGGCAACCTGTGGGCCACCCTGAAGGGCGAATCCGAGCGTGAACTGCTGATCGGCGGCCACCTGGACAGCGTGCCCAACGGCGGCTGGCTCGACGGCTCGCTGAACGTGCTGGCCGGGCTGGAAGTGCTGCGCCGCCTCAGCGATCAGTACGCCGGGAAGCCGCCCGTGACCGTCCGGCTGGTCGACTGGGCCGACGAGGAGGGCGCCCGCTTTGGCCGCAGCCTCTATGGGTCGAGCGCCGCCAGCGGCAACATCGACGTGCATGCGCTCGCCCAGCTCCGTGACAAGGGCGGGATCAGCCTGGGCGCGGCGCTGGGCGGGGTCGGGGTCATCCTGGCCGACGCCCCGCAGGCGAAGTCGCAACTGGCAAAGGCGGCGGCCTACATCGAACTCCACATCGAGCAGGGGCCGGTGCTGGAGAATCTGAAGCTGCCGCTGGGCGCGGTGCTGGGCACCTACGGCGTCGAGCGGCACAGCGTCACCTTTCACGGGCAGGCGGCCCACGCGGGCGCCACGCCGATGAAGGTGCGCCGCGACGCGCTGCTGGCGGCGGCCCGGCTGGCGCAGGAGATCTACGTCATCGCCGAGCGCTGCGGCGGGGTCTGCACCATCGGCAGCGTCAAAACCCTGCCCGGCATCGTCACCAGCGTGGTCGAGACCTGTGAGGTGTTGCTCGACCAGCGGCACCTGAACGCGCAGGGCCTGGCCGATCTGTGGCAGGGCGCCCAGGACGCTGCCGAGCGCTTCGCCGAGGAGGGCGGCTGCACGGTGGAGTTCGGTGATCTGTGGAACATCGGGCCACTGCCGTTTCACTCGGAACTGATCGACGCCGTGGAGGCCAGCATTCTGGACGTGACCTCGCACAGTCACCGCCTGCCCAGCGGCCCGCTGCACGACGCGGCGGAAATGTCGCGGGCGGGTATTCCCACCGCGATGCTGTTCGTGCAGAGCCTGCGCGGCATCAGCCACAACAAGACCGAGGACACCGACGAGGCGCACCTGCGGCTGAGTGTGCAGGCGCTCGACAAGCTGACGGACAGAGCGGTCCGTTGGATTCTGCGCTGAGCGGCTTTGCCGGTTATACCGACTCCGGCCCCACCAGCCCGCGCCGGAGCAGGGGCTCGATCTCGTGGGCGGGCAGCGGCCTGGCGAACAGATAGCCCTGAATTCTGCGGCAGCCCAGCGCCCGGAGGGCGGCGAGCTGAGCGGGTGTCTCCACGCCCTCGGCCACGGCGTCCATGCCGAAAGCCTGGGCAATCGAGAGCACCGAGGCGATCAGCGGGCGGCTGCCGCGTTGTGTGTCCAGCGCGGCGGTGAACGAGCGGTCGATTTTGAGCGTGTCGAAGGTCAGGCGGCCCAGGTACGACAGGCTCGAATAGCCGGAGCCGAAGTCGTCCAGGGCGAGCTGGACCCCGGTGGCCCGCAGTTGCGTGATGCGTGAGTCGATCTCGTCGAAACGGCTGACCAGCACGTTTTCCAGCAGCTCCAGGCTCAGGCTCCGGGGGTCCAGACCGCTGCCCGCCAGCGCCGCCTGCACGACCTCGACGAAATCGGGGCACTTGAACTGGATGGTCGAGACGTTGACATTGACCCGGACCAGGAGTCCGGCGCGTTGCCACTCGGCGTTCTGGGCGCAGGCCGCACCCAGCACCCAGCGGCCCAGCGCCACGATCAGGCCGCTGTTTTCGGCCACCGGAATGAACTCGGCAGGCGACAGCGGGCGCTCCGGATCAGACCACCTCAGCAGCGCCTCGACCGCCACGATCCGGCCAGCACCGAGTGGATCAGCACCAAGCTCGATGATCGGCTGATACACCAGATGAAACGACCTCGCCGGGTCGCCCTCCAGGGCGCGGCGCAGGAGGCGCTCGGTCTCCAGGCGCTTGGCCGCGCTGGCGTTGAGGTCCGGCGTGAAGGCGCAGTAGCCCAGGCCACCCTGTTTGGCGCGGTACATGGCGGCGTCGGCGTAGCGTTGCAGGGTCACGGCGTCCTGAGCGTCTTGCGGAGCGAAACTCACGCCGATGCTGGCGCCCACGAACACCTCGGCCTCACCGACCCGGATGGCCGGGCCGAGGGTGCTCAGCAGTTCGCGCCCGATCCGCTCGGTCGTGGCGAAAGCGCGGCCAGGGTCCAGGTCGCCCAGCACCACCATGAACTCGTCGCCGCCCAGCCGGGCCAGCAGGGCGCCCTGCGGAATGCTGCTCTGAAAGCGCCCGACCACCTCGCACAGCACCTGATCGCCCACCGGATGCCCCAGCGTGTCGTTGATGTCCTTGAAGCGGTTGAGATCGACAAACAGCACGGCCACGGCCAGAGGCGGGCGCCCGGACGCCCCCAGCGCTGTACTCAGCGCCGCCCTGAGCGTCTGGAGGCACTGGGTCCGGTTGGGCAGGCCGGTCAGGGCGTCGCAGGTGGCCTGAACTTCGAGCCGGTCGAGCAGTTCGCGGCGCTCGGCGGCGAGCTGCTCCAGGCTGCGGGCGGCTTCGGAGCCGAGCTGCGCGGCCTCGCGGCGAATCAGGCTGAGGGCCTCGTCGCGCACGATCATCTCCAGCACACGGGTGCGTTGGTGCTCGCGGTCCCGGCTGAGCTGGAGTTCCTGGGTTCTTTCGCCGACCCGGAATTCCAGGGCGGCAGACAGCCCCTGCAACTCGCGGTTGAGCCGCTGGAGATCGAGCGACAACACGATCTGCCGGGCGATCACCAGCGCGACCACCAGCGCGGACACCACCTGGGTGCCCACCGATTGCAGCGGCGCCGCCGAGCGCCCGAACCAGACCAGCAGCAGCACGGCGGGCAGCGCCAGGTACGCGCCGTAGCGGGTCGGCAGGTCGGCGGCGCCCCAGGACGTCGCCGTGGCGCTGAGTGAGCGTTCGGGCTGCGCCGGGTCAGATGAGTCCGGGTCAGTCACGTCCAGCCCAGTCACGTCCAGCCGAGAAGAGTTCAGCCCAGGAGCGTCCAGCCCAGGAGAGTCCAGCCCAGGAGAGTCCAGCCCGGCGACGTTTAGCCCAACACCCGGCCAGCTCAGGCTCCGCAGGGCGACCAGGGCGATCAGGGTGGCGCCCCAGACCCAGCCTGCTTCCAGCGGATGCGTGACCGGCAGGCCGTCGATAAAACAGCGGGCCAGGAAATACCCGTCGGCCAGCAGCCAGCAGCAGACCGCCGCCAGCAGCAGCGCGATGTCGGCGCCCGCCTTGCTGCGCCTCCACTGCACCGCGACGATCAGCATGCCGGACAACACCGCCAGGTCGTAGATCGGGTAGGTCATCGCCAGGATCAGCGGCAGGCCGATGCTGCCCCGCGACAGATGCCCCAGGATCGCCGGGGCCAGCACGAAAAACCAGCCGTATCCGGCGATGACGCTCACGATGATGCTGGCGTCCAGGCCCAGGCGCAGGCGCTCGTGCAGGCGGTAGCGGGCGTGCGGCAACCGGGCGAAGCCGATGACCAGCAGCGGCATCGAGAGGGTACTGAAGAAATCGGCAGGTGAGGGAAAGGGGCTGATGTTCAGCACAAACTGAAACAGGCTGACCATCACCATCGCCAGCGTGAAGCAGACCAGCGACGCCGTGATCCAGGCCATCGCCTTTCGCAGACGCCCGGAGTGTTGCCGGGTGACCAGGCCCACCAGCAGCACTGCCAGCAGCAGCGGCACCACCCGGAAGACCACCTCGCCCACCTCGTTGCGTGCCCCGCCGAGGGTGTAGACGGTCCAGACCTGACGCGCCAGCGAAAAGCCGATGACGACCATCATCAGGCCGACAAGGCGGGAGCGGTTAAGTTGGGCGGCGTCCATACGAGTCACCTTTACCGGGCGTTCACAGTGTGCTTGGAGTCTACTGTGTGGCAGGGAGTATGTCGGCTTCGTCACACTGAAAGTGGAGCTTCGTTTTGAGACACTACGGACCTGCCCCGCCCCCTGATTCTCGGCAGACGCAGGCGTTCGTCCGGTTTGCGTTGGAGCATGAGCCGCGCAGGTCGGCTTCAGCCAAATCCGCTAATAATGAGCTGAGGAGGTCTCCCCATGCTCCCCACCCTCTCCGAACTCCTGACCCTTCCGGCTTTCGCGGGGGCGCAGGTGCTGTCCGGGCACTCTCAGCTCGCCCAGCCGGTCACCTGGACGCACGTGAGCGAGATCATGGACGCGGCCCGCTTCCTGTCGGGCGGCGAGCTGATTATCAGCACCGGTACGGCGCTGGCCCACGCCACGGCTGCCGAGCAAGGCCGCTACCTGCGCTCACTGCGAGGGGGCGGCGCTCACGGCCTGGTCCTCGAACTGGTGCGCGACCTGCCGGATGTGCCCCCGGCGCTGCTGGGCGCCGCCCGCCTCTACGATTTCCCGCTGATCGTCTTTCGCCAGGAGGTCAGTTTCGCGCAGCTCACCCGCGCCGCCCACGCCCGGATTCTGCGCCCGCCTGCCGCCGCCGCCGAGCCCTCGCTGGCGCCATTGCTCGACGCGCTGGCCGAAACGGGGCGCAGCCTGGCCTTTCTGGAAGCGCAACTGGGGCCGCTGCTGGCGTTGCCTGCCCGCCCACGGGCCGCCCTGATCGGCACGCTGGAGGCGCTGCTGCACACCAATTTCAACGTGGCGGAGTCGGCCCGGCGGCTGGGCGTGAGGCGTCAGAGCGTGTATTACCGCCTGGAGCAGCTCACCGGCATGCTGGGCGACCTGAGCGATCACCGCCGCCAGGTCGCGCTGCATCTGGCGCTGGAACTCAACCGGAGTGAGGTCGGCGAGATCAGGCCCGGAACGCTGAAAGGGGGCTGAGGCGCCCCACTGGACACCTTCCTCACTGGACACACTGTCTCTTGCGCCCTGAACGCGGCGGAACCTACACTGGGTGAGCCAACCCCGCACTCACTCAGGAGGCTCAGCCATGCCAGACGCGCACCAAGGCAGTTCGCAGATCGTTCACGAGAACCGCGAGCACACCCTGTTCTCGTGGAGCGTGCAGAACGCCACCAACCCGATTCACATGACCGGAGGCAAGGGCAGCCACTTCTACGACGGTGACGGCAACACCTGGCTCGATTTTTCCAGCCAACTGATCAACCTCAACGTGGGCCATCAGCACCCCGCCGTGCTGGAGGCCATCAAGGCGCAGGTGGACATCATGTGCTTCGCCGGTCCCGCCTTCGCCACCGATGTCCGCGCCACGCTGGGCAAGAAGCTGCGCGAGGTCACCGGCCTCGGTAAAAGTTTCTTCACCCTGGGCGGCAGCGAGGCCAACGAGAACGCCATGAAGATGGCCCGCCTGTACACCGGACGCGACAAGATCATCACCCGTTACCGTTCCTACCACGGCGCCACCATGGGCTCGATGACCGCCTCCGGCGACCCGCGCCGCTGGCCGGTCGAGCCGGGCGTGCCGGGCATCGTGCGGGCCTTCGATCCGTACTGTTACCGCTGCCCGTTTGGCAAAGAGCCCAACTCCTGCAAGCGTGAATGCGTCTCGCACATCGAGGAGATCATCCAGATGGAGGGGCCGCAGAACATCGCCGCCATCATGGTCGAGGGCATTACCGGCAGCAACGGCCTGCTGGTGCCGCCCGACGATTATTACCCCAAGCTGCGTGCCCTGTGCGACAAGTACGGCATTCTGATTATCGACGACGAGGTGATGAGCGGTTTCGGGCGCACCGGTAAATGGCTCGCCACGCAACATTACGGCATCAAACCCGACATCGTGACCTGCGCCAAGGGCCTGACCAGCGGGTACATGCCCCTGGGCGCCGTGGTCGTCAGTGACGCCATCGCCGAGTATTTTGAGACGCATTTTCTGGCGGGCGGCCTGACCTACAGCGGGCACCCGGTCAGCCTGGCGGCGGCGGTGGCGAACCTCAA
>NZ_JANYGJ010000109.1 GCF_025362455.1 Deinococcus sp.
AGAGCAGATGTCATAAAAAGACCCTTTTTATGACCGAGCGGAGCGAGTAGTTTTAACTGAGCAGGACGCAGAATGGAGGCGCGGGGAGGCTGTTTTCCCCGTGGCGTAATTCGGAGTACTGTTCTAGGATCTCGCCGTTTAGCTCCACGGTCCTCGACTACACTCACAACAACCCGATTACTGTACTGAATCCCGTTCGACTGCATGGAAAACGAGCGCCTTGTCTCGACGGCCCTTTTACTGTTCGGTTTTACGGTTCGGTGGGGACGTACTCGAAGCTCGCGCCCAGCGTTTCCAGGTGGCGGAAAAACTGCGGGTAGCTCTTGCGGATATGGTGGGCGCCGGTAATCCGAATCGGGGACTGCGCCCGCATCCCGATCAGGGTCAGCAGCATAATCATGCGGTGGTCGCCCTGCCCGTCCACCGTGACGCCGCCCGCGATACTGGGCGCTCCGCTGATGCTCAGGCTGTCACCCGTCTCGGTGACGTACAGGCCGAGTTTTTCCAGCTCGCGGCGGGTGTCCGAGATGCGGTCACACTCCTTGAGGCGCAGGGTCAGCACATTCTCCCAGGTGGTCGTCCCCGAAGCGCTGGCGGCGGCGGCACTCAGCGCCTGCACCGCGTCGGTAAAGCCGTCGCCGTCGCGGGTCACGGCGTTCAGGGGCCGTCCGCCGCGCACGGTCAGCACGTCTCCGGCCCGCTGTATGTCGGCGCCCATCTGGCGCAGCACGCTGACCGCCTCCCGCTCACCCTGGAGGTCGTGTTCGCGCAGGTTGCTGAGCCGGACCTCGCCGGGCAATAGGGCCGCCGCCGCCAATATCGCCGCCGAGCCGGGGTAGTCGCCCGGCACCGTGACCCGGCCCGCCGAGTAGGTCTGAGCGCCGGGAATGTCGATGCGGCTCAGGTCCGCGCTGGCCGTGGCCTTCACGCCAAACGCCGCCAGCGTGTCCAGCGTCTGGCGCAGCGGGGCGCGACTTTTGATGTCGCCGCTCAGCCGGAGTTCCAGCCCACCGGGCAGCAGCGGCGCCAGGAACATCAGCGCCGAGGCGTACTGGCTCGACTTCCCGGCGCTGACTTCCAGTTTATTGTCAACGGTGCCGCCCCGCACTGGCCCGCTGATGCTGATGGGCAGCCGTCCGGCGTCGCTGCTCACGCGGGCGCCCAGCCGCTCCAGGGCTTCCAGCAGATCGCCCTGGGGCCGCTTACCCAGCGAGTCGGGGTAGTCGGTGAGGAAGGTGGTGCCCTCGGTCAGCACCGAGACGCCCATCAGGAAGCGGGCCACCGCGCCCGCGTTGCCGGGGTTGAGCGTCACGCCCGCTCTGGGACGCGCCCCGAAGCCCCGGATCACGGCGTCCTCACCAATAAGTTCCACGCCCGCGCCCCAGTCGGCCAGGCAGCGCAGCATGGCGCCCGCGTCCTCGCTGGTCGCCACGCCGATCACGCGCACCTCGCCCTCCGACAAGGCCGCCGCCAGCAGGTAGCGGGTGGTGTAGTTCTTGCTCGGCTGGGCACGCAGGCTGCCGCGCAACTCGGAGGCAGGCTGCACCACCACGTCGAAGGTGTCGGGCATGCCGTCGGGGTGGACCGGACGAGGGGCGGCAGTGGTCATGCCGCTACGCTACTACGCCTGGAGCGGCCAGACATTCCGGCTGTCTGTATCGGCCCGGCTACCCCATAGTATCCAGGCATTATCCAGGCCGGGCCGCTACACTCTGGGTCTGATGTCCAAGGTGACCACTCGACTCGTTCCCGGCCAGCGCTGGCAGTACCGCACCCGCTCCGGCGAGGAAAGCTCACGCCTAGAGCAGTACTCCGAATTACGCCATGGGGAAAACAGCCTCCCCGCGCCTCCATTCTGCGTCCTGCTCAGTTAAAACTACTCGCTCCGCTCGGTCATAAAAAGGGTCTTTTTATGACATCTGCTCTAATGATCCTCAAGCTGGAGGACTGGCGCGGCGAAAGCGTCGTCCACGTCGCCCTGGACGGCCTGGCCCTGAAAAACCCGCACGCCCGTGAAGGATTCTCGACCTCACTGGGCCACACCCCCGTCAGCGAAACAGCCCTGCGCCGCTGCCTGAGCGTGCTGGACGATGAGCACGCTGACCTCCCCGATTACGAATCCGGCTACGACAACTGGAAGGCCGCCGCTGAGCAGGGTCAGGGCGCTCACTTCGCCGTCGACCTGGCCGAGATCGTGGAGTCGCTGGAGCAGGCGCTCAACAGCGTCCAGACCGGGCCAGAGCGAGGTCTGTTCCGGAAGGTCTGTTCCGGAAGGTCAACCCCGGACTGCTCAGCGCTGACGCATCTTCTCGTTGAAGGCCGCTGAGCTGCCCCGCGCAATCGACAGGGTGTGCCACCCCGCGCCGCGCAGGGTCCGCACCAGGAAAATAAGCTGGTAGACGTGCCCGCTGTAGTGCGCCACCTGCCGCTGAACCGCCTCCAGCACGGTATGCGCCTCGCCCCGGATGGTCAGGGTCCGGGTCAGATCGGCGGGCACAGCATGGTCGAGTGCGCCTAAAAAAACAGTCCAGCCCGCGTTCCAGACGGTCATCAGCTCGACGGCGCTCATAGTGCGGTCCTCGAATTCGGTGTCACGGTTACGGCCCTTCGTTTCACCGTCCAGCCCCTCACGGTAGCCGCGTTGCAGTTCGCCCCAGCGCGAGTGCATGTTGCCGCTCAGGTGCTGAATCAGGATGGCGACAGAATTGCCGTCAACAGACAGGACTGTGCTCCAGTCAGCTTCCGGCAGTTGCGCCAGGGCCGCCTCACCCAGCGCCCGGACACCGCGCATCCGATTGCGCACATCGTTCAGATACAGTTCTCCCAGGCTCATAAGCCAGTTTACTTCTCAGCACTGCTATTTCTGGCTATTTCTGCGGGTACGTCCGGCCCTTCCAGCTCACCTCCCTGCCCAGGGCGCGGCGGTAGGCGGGCAGCGCCAGCAGCGGCGTGATCGGTGAGAGCAGCCCTTCGGCCAGGTCTGCGGGTCGGCGGCGCCCTGTGACCAGATTGACCAGCGTGCGCTCCAGCAGCCCGGCCACTCGCAGCCACAGCGGCGCCGGAATCAGCCAGGGCAGGGTGTAGAACAGCAGGTGCCAGACCATCGAGAGGATGAGCAGGGGCCGCGAGTGCAGGTGGATGGCCAGCGAATTCTTGCCGAAACCGGCCACCGACTGCGGGTAATTGCCGTACATGGTCACGCCGACGCTGCCCGATCCCAGCGCCAGGGTCAGGCGCCCGCCCTGCTTCTTGAGACGGCGGGCAAACTGGGTGTCTTCCAGAATCTGGTTGCGCACGCCGCTGTAGCCGCCCGCCCGCTCGAAGGCGGCGCGGCGAAAGGCCATCAGTTGGCCGTTGCCGGTGCTCAGGCTGGGTTGGGGCCAGCTCACCATCGGGTAGGGCAGGTAGCACAGCACCACCGCGTCGACCAGCGGCGTCAGAAAACGGGCGCCCAGACTCAGTTGTTCAGGCCGGGGCAGCACGCTCAGCAGATCGGCCCTCTTCTCTTCTAATTCGTGCAGCACGGCGCCCAGCGCACCGGGATGCCACAGGACATCGGCGTCGGTGAACACCAGGATGTCGCCGCCCGCCGCCCGCCCCAGTTGCTGACAGGCCCAGGGTTTACCGTACCAGCCGTCGGGTAGGACTTCGCCCGTGATGACCGTGGCGCCCAGCTCACGGGCCACCTCGGCGGTGCCGTCGGTGCTGCCGTCGTCGAGAATCAGCAGTTCGTCGGCGCCCTGGGCCAGCATACCGGGCAGCGTCCGCGCCAGGTTTGCCGCCTCGTCACGGGCCGGAATCAGCAGCGAGACGCGGGGGCGCCGAGGTGGCAACGCCTGCGCCTTCAGACGCGGAAACGTCAGCGCATTGACCAGCAAAATCACGCCCTTGACGGCGAAAAACGAGGCCCCCGCAATCAAGTACGCCCGCTTGAGGTGTCGGGCAGGCGGCAGGCGACTCATCGGAGTGCAGTCTAGGGCGGCGAGTGCGCGAAGAGGGCCTGAAACGTTACTCATGGAAGGAAGGCGCGTGGCGCGTGGTCTGTGGGAAGGGAGGGAGGGCATGAGCTTCTCCCACTTGCCCTCACCCTTCCGCCGCTTCGCGGCTCCCTCCCTCTCCCAGAGGTAGAGGGGCCGACAACGTGCGCTCAGACGCTGTTTTTCGCTGAAGTCGATCAGCATATTCCAGCGCAGTCCGTTATGGGCAGGTGCGGAGCAGGGGCACCCCACGAAAGCGGCAACAATGTAGAGAATGCGGCGAAGAATAGTGCGTGTGGGACGAGCTGGGAAGTACCATGCCTAGCGCAGCGCTAACTCCCTCCAGGGTTCTATCGACACGTCAGCTCATTACGAGAGGTGAAAGGTCTTATCAGGCAGAACGGACTGTCGTCGTGAACGGAGCGGCCAGCGGGCAGGCGTCCCCAGGGGGAGGAGTGGCGTGCCCAGGCGCATTGGCAACGAGCTGAGGCCCAAGCAACCCAACCGCCAACCCGCCCATCCAGCCCAGCAAAGACGCAGACCCGCCCACGTCAGAGTCTGACGATCAGCCCGCCCGCCGTCAGCCCGGCCCCGGTGCCGACCAGCAGCACGGTGTCGCCCGGCCTGGCTCGCCCCTCGCTGAGCGCCTGGTGCAAGGTCAGCGGCAGACTGGCAGCGATGACGTTGCCCAGATACGGCAGGGTCACCTCGATTTTGTCTTCCGGCCAGCCGTAGCGGCTCATCAGTGAGAGACCCGCCTGACTGGCCTGGTGCGGCACCACCCGGTCGATGCCCGGCAGACCTGTGCTGAGGCCGGGGCGCAGGCGTTCCAGAAAGCCCGGCACGACCCGGCTGGCCAGTTTGAGCACGCCCAGTCCCTGCATGTCGAACAGATAATCCACGTCGGTGACCCCAGGGCTGCGGTTGTTGAGCAGGCTGCCCCCGGCGCGGATGCGGGTGTGCTCGGCGCCCTCCGGATAGGTCTCGAAGCGGGCGGCGTGCAGGCCCTGGCCGGACTGCCGCACTGAACCAGTCTGGGCTGGCCCCAGCAGCGCGGCGGCGGCGCCGTCACCGATCAGCAGGCTGCTCTCGGCCTGAGCGAAATTCAGGCCCAGACTGCCCGACTCGGTGCTGACGATCAGGACATGCCGGGCCTGAGCACTGGCGATCAGCAGCGCGGCGTGACGCACGGCCAGCAAAAAGCTCAGGCAGGTGCCGTGGAGGCTGTAGGCGCTCAGGCCGCTCAGACCCAACTCGCGGGCGAGCAGCGCGGCGCCGTCGGGAATCGGCTGGAGCTGACTGCCGCTGGCGTTGAGCAGCACGTCGATGTCGCTCAAGCTCAGTCCGGCCTGGGCCACCACCTGCCGGGCCGCCTGAGCGCCCAGTGCCAGGGCCGTTTCACCTTCACTGAGCCAGTGCCGCTGCTGCACGCCGCTACGGGTTAAGGCTATATGCGGGTCCACACCGCACAGCGCGGCGACCTCGGCGGCGGTGACCACCCGCCGGGGCAGCGCCTGGGCCGTGGACAGGATGCGAAACGGCAACGGCGCGGTCAGGGTCATGGCTCATTCTGCACCCAAACGCGGTGAGAATGACAGTCTGTCAGGAGTGTGTTGGTCAGGAGTGTGTTGGTCAGCAGTCCGGCGTCCAGCGCTGGCGCACCCGCTGGCGCTTGGCACCCGGTACGGCAGCCTCCAGCGGGCCGCAGCTCAGCTCGGTTTCGGTCACGCCAAGCCGTTGCAAAGCCGCCTGCACCGCCTCCGTCGCCGTCGCCCTGATCGCCGGGGCGTCGGGTTCGAGCTGAAGCTGCACCGTGCGCTCGGCGGTCTGCTCGGCCCGGTACTCGCGCAGCCCGGCCACCCGGTTCAGCGCCCCCCGCACGAAATCCGGCCAGACCGTGACGCGCCCTCCCGACACAGACGGCAGACTCAGCGCCTCGTCCTGGCGCCCGGCCACCGACTCGATGCGCCGCGCCGCCAGGCCACACGGGCAGGCGTCTCCCAGCCGCAACAGGTCGTTTAGGCGGTGACGGATCATCGGCTGGGCGCGGCGGCGCAGATCGGTCAGCACGGGCCGGACGTACCCGCCGCCCACGTCCTCGAAGTCGAAGTGGACGTGCGCCTCGTTGAGATGAAGCTGGCCGTGGGCGCAGGGCAGCCCCAGCAGGCCCTCGGTGGCCTGGTAGACCTGCACCACGGGACCGAATCCGGTGCTCAGTGCCAGCTTATCGGCGTCTTCGAGCACCTCCGCCACGCTGACCACCTGTACGGGCGAGGCCAGCGCTCCGGCGTCCAGCAGGGCACGCAGCACGCTCGGTGGGCCGATCAGCAGCGTCGGGTTGTACGAGCTGAGTTCGGCGGCCAGCTCCGGCAGCGGGCGCAGCAGATCCAGAAACCGGAAGTGCAGCCGCGAGCTGGCCACGCTGCGGTAAAGCTGACCCTCGGCCCTCAGCACGAAGGCGACGCGCTGCCGGGTCAGCAACCCCCCCGGCCAGTTCGGCAGCAGATGGCGCAACGTCACCCCGGCCCAGGCCAGCCGCTCGGCCCGGCTGACCAGAAACGCCCCCTGGGCGCCGCTGGTGCCGCTCGACAGCCCCACCGTGACCTCGCCTGAACGGGTGCGGATGGTGGGCGAAAAATCGCGGGTGTCCTCGGCGCGGCGGGCCACCGCCAGCACCTGAGCGAGCGTGAGCCCCACGGTGTTGAGCTGAGCGAAGTGCTCCATCATTCCCGCCTTGTCGGTGGGGGGCAGGTGTCGCCACTCGCCGGGTGTCAGCTTCGCCTCACGCAGTCGCCGGGCCACATCGGCGCTGTGGGCCGCCACCCAGCGCAGATGCCGGGCCGCCAGCCGCCCCTGGTGGCGCTCCAGCGCGGCGCGGTCCGTGAACATCAGGCGGCTCTCGCCGAGCGCGTGGCGCAAGACGCTCAGGCGCTCAAACACCGGGTCGTTCCGGTTCAGGCGATTCCGGCTCAGGCATGGCTGCTTCCGGAACATCATGGCTGACGATCACGCGGGCCAGCGGATGAGCCTCCAGCCAGCGGCGCAGCTTCCGGCGGCTCGAACGCTCCTCCCCGGCGTCCCAGAAGGCCAGGCGGGCCAGCGGATGCACCTCGCCGCCGCGCCGCAGCGCTCCGGCGCTCCAGGCCGCGTCGCTGGCGAGCAGGGTCAGTCCCCGGCCATCGCCGGTCAGCTCGGCGCCCAGCTCGGTTCTGACGACCAGCGCCAGCATACCGGGCGCGTGGCCGGGCACCTTCAGGGCGAAGATGCTGGCGTCACCGAACACGTCGGCCACTTCCTCGAACGGTCCAAAACCGGGCGGCGCCGCCCGAAAGTCCAGCGCCCGGCTTCTGGAGGTAAAATCTGGCGGCAGCAATTCCGGCAAAAAGGCCCGCCGCACGGCGCTGAGGCCGCGCAATCTCAGCAGCGGCGCCGAGGCGGCCTGATCGAGATGGAACGTCGCGGCTGGAAAGTCCCGCAGCGCCCCGACGTGATCGGCGTGCAGGTGCGAGACGATAACGTGCCCGACGTCAGCGGCCACGATGCCCAGCCGGGCGAGCTGCGCCAGCGCCGTCTGAGCCGGGGCCAGCCGCACGGGCGTGACCAGGCCGTAGAGCAGCCCCGGCCAGCGGCGCATCAGGGCCACCACGCCTGGGCTGTAGCCGGTGTCCAGCAGCAGCGGGCCGCGCCTGGGGTGGAGCAGCAGCGCAAAGCCCGCTGGGTAAGCCCGCACCCGCCAGGCCGCGCCGCGCTCGGTCAGCGCCGCGACGTTCAGGCACTCGCCCGCCGCCAGGGGAACGACCCGCACGGCAGTTTGTTCAGAACGTGCAGCCGTCATTTCAGGGCCGCGAATACGGCGTCCAGCCCGTCTCGCGGATGAATGGTCGGCTGATAACCCAACTGGCTGCGGGCGCGGCGCAGATCGAGCGTCATGGGCCGGGTCAGCAACCGGACGGCGCTGGCGGTCACGGGCGGTTCGGGCTGGCCGGGGCGCAGGCGGTAAATGCCTTCGAGCAGCGCGGCGGCGCCTTCGAGCAGCTTGGCGGGCACGAGGCGCGTCGGGCGGGCCACCCCCAGCGCGTCGGCCAGGCGGTCCAGCGTGGCCCAGATGGGAATGCTCACGCCGTCGGTGACATTGAACACGCCGCTCGCCTGGCCTTCCAGCGCCCGCCGGGCCGCCTGGATGACGTTGCGCACGTCGGTCAGCTCGGTGTAGACCTCGCTGCGGCTCAGCCTGGGCAGCCGCCCGGCCCGCAAGGCCCGCGCCAGCCGGGGCATGATGCTGGTGTCGCCGGGGCCGTAGATGCCGCGTGGGCGCAACACGGCAGTGCCCGGCAGCGCCAGCCGGACCTCCAGCTCGGCCAGAAATTTGCTGCGGGCGTAGCGGCTGTCGAAGTGCCGCCCAAAGCTTGCCGATTCAGTGGCCGATTCCGGCACCTGATCGCTCAGGCCCGTGGCGTTGTAGACGCTGGGCGTGCTGATATGCACCAGCCGCACGCCCTGCCGGGCACAGGCGCGGGCAAGCTGAGCGCTGACCTCGATGTTGTCGGCGCGAAACTCCGCCCAGGAACCCCACAGCGTCGAGCGGGCCGCGCAGTGCAGCACGGCGTCTGTGCCGGTCAGCAGGTCTGCCGGGCCACTCCTCAGATCGGCAGCCTGGAAGCGCACGCCGTCCCTTTCCAGCGCCGCGCCCAGTTCGGGGTTGCGCCCGGTGCCGGTGATCCGGTGGCCGCAGCGCAGCAGCTCCCGCGCCGCCGCGCCGCCCAGGAAACCGGTGGCGCCCGTCACCAGAATGTGCATAAGCCCAGAAGGTGCATAAACGCAGGATAGTGTGGCGAGCGGCCCGGCAACGCCCGAAGGCTGGATTGCCGCTCTGCCCGGCTACAACCCGAAGCGCCGGTACACGTCGTCCACGTGGCGCAGATACCAGGCCAGATCGAAGGCCGAGTCGAGTTCGGCGCTGCTGAGCGGGTTTTCCGGATCGGCAGCCAGCAGCTCGCGCAGGCCCTCACCGGTTTCCCAGGCCCGCAGGCTGTGGCGCTGCACGACGGCGTAGGCGTCTTCCCGCGCCATACCTTTCTCGTCGATCAGCAGGTGCAGCACGCGCTGGCTGAACACCAGGCCGCCCAGGCTGTGCAGGTTGGCCAGCATCCGCTCCGGGTAGACCACCAGGTCACGGAGCACGCCGGTCAGGCGGCGGGTGGCGTAGCTGGCGATGCTGGTCGCGTCGGGCAAGATGACCCGCTCGGCGCTGGAATGGCTGATGTCGCGCTCGTGCCAGAGGGCCACGTTTTCCAGGCCGGTCACCAGGTAGCCGCGCAGCAGCCGGGCCATGCCGGTGACGTTCTCGGTCAGGATCGGGTTTTTCTTGTGCGGCATCGAGCTGCTGCCCTTCTGGCCCTTGCTAAACGGCTCCATCGCCTCGCGGACCTCGGAGCGTTGCAGGTGGCGAATCTCGACTGAAATCTTCTCCAGGGTGGTGCCGTAGATGGCCAGGGCTGAGAGCACCTCGGCGTGGCGGTCGCGGGCCAGCGTCTGATTGGTGACCGGCGCGACTTCCCAGCCCCAGGCGGCGGCCACCCTGACCTCGACTTCGGGGCTGACGTGCGCGTAGGTGCCCACCGACCCGGAGAGCATCACCACCCGCACCCGCTTTATGGCCGCGCCCAGGCGCTCCAGATCGCGGTCCAGGGTGGCCATCCAGTTCAGGAATTTCAGCCCGAAGGTCATCGGCTCGGCGTGGATGCCGTGGGTGCGGCCAATGGTCGGCGTGTGCTTGTAGCTCACCGCCTGGGCGCGGCAGACCTCCCGCAGCGCCGCCGCGTCGGCCATGACGGTGCCCAGCGCCTCGTTCAGCAGCAGGTTCTGGGCAGTGTCCACCACATCGGTGCTGGTCAGGCCGTGATGCACGAAGCGCGCCGAGTCGCCGTAGCGCTCGCTCAGCGCGGTGGTAAAGGCCACGATGTCGTGCCGGGTGAGCGCCTCGATCTCGGCCACCCGTTCGGCAAAGGCCTCGTCGAGCGGATCGGCGCCGGAGCGCTCCACCAGGTCGGCGTGGGCGGCGGCGGGCACCTCGCCGAGCTGCGCCTGGGCCTGCATGGCGCTCAACTCGACCCGGAGCCAGGCGCGGTACTTGTTGGCCTCGCTCCATAAGGTCTTCATATCGGGGGTCAGGTAGCGGTCGATCATGGGCCTACCCTAGAGCATTCGCCACAAACCGGAAAAGGCAACGCTAGAACCGCCGCTCCACCTCCTACTTCGACGCCTCGTTCAGACCCACGTACAGCAGCCTGGCGCTCGGCATCTTGAGGGCGTCGCCGGGCAGCAGGGCGTTCCAGGCCGGGTCGAAGGGAATCACGTCCGGCAACTTCAGGGCACGCTGCAACTCGTTTTGGTAATCCGAACAGTAGCTGGTGCCGGGGGCGCCGCTGAAGCTGTAGAGCTGCGGCCCCAGGCGGTCGACCTCGGCTTCCAGCGCCGCGAACTGCGCGGGCCGCACGCCCACGTCGAGCACGATGACGGCGTAGCGGGACAGCAGCGAGGCGGTGGGGCGGCGCCCGGCCAGCTTGGTCAGCCCCGGCTGATCGGCCATGACGCCCGGCTCCAGTTGACGGGCCACATGCGAGCACAGCCCCCAGAAATTGACGGCCTGAACATCGCGCCAGCAGGCGACCAGCACGCTGCCCTCCGGCGCCAGCCTGAGCGCTTCAGGAATACTGACCAGCTTTTCGGGCGGCACCAGCCCCGTGCGCAGCAGCTTGGCGGCTGAGGTGTCCGTGCCCACCGGACCGGCGCGGAGCGTCAGGGTAAGGGGGCCGCGTTCCGGCAGCACTCCGTTGCCGGTGAGCAGGGCGCAGCCAGTCAGCGGCAACAGCAGCAGGGCCAGGGCGATCAGGCGGACGACAGACATGCCCATAGTCTGACGGATGCAGGTCACGCGCAGATGACGGCGCCTTTCGCCGGAGCGCTCACCCCTCACCTGCTCCGGGCTCATCAAGCTTTAGACTTACTTCATTAGACTCGTTTAACTTGTTAGACTTGTTTCATATGACGCCGCCTAACTGCGACCTCCGCGCCGACCCCGATCTGAGCGTCCGAGCGGCCTGGGAGCCGAACCCGTGAACAACCGCAGCCTGGGCCTGTTGATCGCCATGCTGGCCCTGTTCAACGTCGGCGCCGTCATCAGCCTGATCTTCGCCCTGGGACACGGCGACTGGCACGGCCTGAGCACCCTGGCCTGGATGCTGGGCATCGACGCCTTCGGGTTCTGGTTGCTGCGGCAGTTGAGGGACTGAAGGGGGGGGCTTGTGGCGCGTGGCTTGTGGCTTGTGGGGCAGGCGGGTTGTGGGGAGGTTGGGAGTGGGGAAAGATGGAGGGGCATGAGCGGCGCTCACTTCCCTGTGCAAGCCCTCTGCAAGCACTCGTCATGAACGGAGCGGGCAGACGCAGTGGCAACGTGCCAAAGCCCAGGCAACGCAACCCAACCGCCAGCAGCAAGTCCGACACGAACACTCAGGGCAGCCTGGGCATCTGCTCCGGCGTGACACCCAGGAGCACCAGCACCAGCGCCGCCACGAAACAGGTTGCAAACAGAGCCGACGCGAACAGCAGAAAACCGAGGAGCACGCTGCCCACCGCCCGGCCAGGGCTCAGGCGCTGGGCCACCGCCAACGACTGCACCAAAAGCAGCAGGCTCCAGCCGGTCAGCACCAGGCTCAGGGCGCCGTACAGCGCGGCCAGGGCGGAAGCGCTGTCGGCGCCGAGCGGGGCCAGCACGTAGGAGAGCAGCAGGGGCAGGCTGCTCCAGGCGGCGGCCAGGCGGACACCGCGCAGCGTGCCTGCGCCGCCCAGCACCCGCCCGGCGCCCAGCAGACCCAGCGGCCACACCAGCGCCTGCAAGGCCCCCACCACCGCGCCCACGACCAGGGCGACGTTCAGCACGTTAGTTCCGGGTGGCAACCGCAGCGCCAGCAGCTCGCGGACCTGCGGCGCCAGAAATGGCAGCAGCCCCCCGGCGAACAGCAGCGGCATGGCCCAGGCGTCACCCTGACCGAACTGGAGCATGTTGGTCAGGGTCAGCCCCGGAGCGGTCCAGATGCGCTGCCAGGGGTTGACCGGACCGGCGGGAGCGGTGGGCGGGGTGGGGGCAGGCATGAGGCGCATTCTGGCATGGCCCGGCAGCCGTTCTGCTTATATCCGGCGCCAAAAGTGAGCTGCCCAGAGTGAGCTGCCCAGGGTAAGCTGAGGTCGTGCCCGCCGCCGAGTTGCCCGCCGACGAGTTGTTGCGCTGGACACAGACACCCAGCCTGGTGGGCCGCCTGGTGCGCCTGGAAGCCCTCAGCGCGGCCCACGCCCCGGCGATAGCCCGCCGCGCCAACTTCGCCGTGCTGCTCAGCGGTCAGGTGGCGGGGCGCATCAGCTACAGCGAGGTCCGGCCCACCGACGGCTGGCTGGAAATCGGAACGATGCTGACGCCGCCCTACTTCGGCACGGCGGCCAACCCGGAGGCCAAGCTGCTCTTGCTGACGCGGGCGTTTGAGGTGCTGGGCGCGGGCCGCGTTCACTTCAAGGTGGACGAGCGCAACGAGCGCAGTCTGCGGGCCATGACCAGACTCGGCGCCGTGCGCGAGGGCACGCTGCGCCACTAGAGCAGATGTCATAAAAAGACCCTTTTTATGACCGAGCGGAGCGAGTAGTTTTGACTGAGCAAGGCGCAGAATGGAGGCGCGGGGAGGTTGTTTTCCCCGTGGCGTAATTCGGAGTACTGCTCTAAGTATTTCCTTGTCAAGCTTTAGGTTTACCGAGCGGAGCGGGCAGGCGTGCCCAGGCGGACTTGCAAAGCTCCGCAGGAGA
>NZ_JANYGJ010000253.1 GCF_025362455.1 Deinococcus sp.
GCCCGTCACCGCCACCACCCACAGATACCGCGCCGGGCTGGGCGGCAAGGTCCGCAATGCCGTGAAAAAACGGGTCGGCTGGGTCAGCAGATCGGTGAGGACCGGCGCACTGCCAGTAGATTTGGACAGGTTGGTCATGGATACCTCGCAGGGTGGGCAGAGTGAAGTGGTGCCGTCGGCTTCATCAAGTACGCGCACACGCCCGGCTGAGTTGCCAGGCAGGGTTGGGTTGCCAGGCAGGGTTGGGTTGCCAGGCAAGGCCAGCTCATACGCCTTTCAGCAAGCCTGGAAACAGCAGCGGCAAGCTGGCCAGCGCCACCACAGCCAGCACCAGCACGACCAGCAACACGGTGCTGACCGTCCAGATGCTGCCGCCTTCAGACCGGGGTGAGGTGCGTGGGGTCAGCCAGAACGAGGCGACGATGAGCGCCGTGACGCCCATCAGCAGCCCGGCCAGCCCCAGCCCCAGCGGAATTTTCATCCCGGCCACGTCGCCGCTCAGGGCACCGAAGGTCTTGCCCTGGAGCAAGGCCCCCAGCCCGACGGCCAGCGAGTTGTTCAGGACGTGGATAATCACGCTGTTCCACAGGCTGCCGGAGTACTGCACCACCCGCGCCAGCACCCAGGCCAGCGGCAAGATGGCGGCCACCTGCGCCGGAGCCCCGTGCGCAAAAGCGAAAATCAGGCTGCTCATCACGGCGGCGACCAGCGGGCCGCGTGCCCATTCCAGTCCGCGCATCAGCGTTCCCCGGAAGGCGATCTCCTCGGCGATAGGGATCAGCACGCCCGCCACCAGCAGCAGCACCCACAGATCGAAGCCGCTCGACTGAAACTGCGGGATGTTCTGCGAGCCCTGTGGCCAGAGGCTCAGCACGAAGATGAGAATGGAGCGCGAGGCCGCGAAACTCAGCGCGAAGGCCCCCAGCGCCACGCCGATATTCGGGCGGGTCGTCCAGCGGGTATCGGAGAGCAGCAGCCGGAAGGTGCCGGGCATAATGAGCCGGAACACCAGCACGGTGCTGATGAACGACAACAGCAGCGAGGTGCCCAGCGGCAGCTTGAAGCCCTGCAAGGCCACCGCCGAGACCACGTTTTGCAGCAGCAGCAGACTGGCCGCCGTCCAGCCGCCCTGCGAGACGCTGAGGTGCGGGGCAGACGGCTGAACCTCGGCGGGCGGGGGCGCGGACTGACCCAGCAGTTCCTGGGCCATCAACGGCGTTTTCAGCGGCGGCACATCAGACATGAGCCCAGATTAGCCCGTGAGCCGGGGCGTGAGTGCGGCCAAGCTCTCAGGGGCAGCTCTCAGGCCGAAACCGAATTCCCCACACGCACGATCCCCACGGCCCGCTCCAGCATCTCGTCGTCGATCTGGTAGTGGGTCACGAAACGCACGCTGTCGGTGTCCAGGGCGTTGGCGAGCAGCCCCTGGGCGGCCCAGACGTCTACCCGGCGCTGGGCCTCCGGAATGGTCGCGTAGACGATGTTGGTCTGCACGGCCTCCAGATTCACAGTGTAGCCAGCCTCGATCAACGCCTCGGCCAGCTTGCGGGCGCGGGCGTGGTCGGCGGCCAGGCGGGCCGGGCCTTCTTGCAGCGCGATCAGTCCGGCAGCCGCCAGCACGCCCGCCTGCCGCATGCCGCCGCCGAGCATCTTGCGGTAGCGGTGCGCCAGCTTGATGTGTGCCCGGCTTCCGGCCAGCACGCTGCCCACCGGGGCGCCCAGCCCTTTGCTCAGACACAGGCTGACGGTCTGAAACGGAGCCGCCACATCCCTGAGACTCACGCCCAGCGCCGCCGCCGCGTTGGCCATGCGGGCGCCGTCGAGGTGCAGCGGCAGGCCCTCCTCATCGGCCACTGCGCGAATGGCGTGCATCACGTCCAGCGGAATGACGGTGCCGCCGAGCTTGTTGTGGGTATTTTCCAGGCTGATGAGGCCGGTGGGCGACTGGTGAATGCTGCGGCGCACGGCGCGTTTGATCTGCGCGGGATCGGGCACGCCCAGCGGCGCGGGCACGAAGCGCGGCACCACGCCGGAGAAGGCCGCCATCATGCCCAGTTCCCATTCGTAGATGTGCGAGCCCTCGGCGCAGATAATTTCCTGGCCCCGCGAGGTATGCGCGGCGATGGCCGCCTGGTTGGTCATGGTCCCCGACGGCATGAACAGCGCCGCCTCGAATCCGAGCTGCCGGGCGACCTCTTCTTGCAAGGTGTTGACGGTGGGGTCTTCGGCGTACACGTCGTCGCCGACCACCGCCTCGGCCATCGCCCGGCGCATTTCAGGGGTCGGAACCGTAACGGTGTCGCTTCGCAGATCGATTCGGTCAGGGTGAGCAGGCATGGGCGGATGCTAGCGCTTGAGGGGTTGTGGGAAGTGGGCAGTGGGGTGTGGGCAGTGGGAATAGCACGCCGGGGATTAGAGCAGTACTCCGACACTACACGGGGGAAAACAGCCTCCCCGCGCCTCCATTCTGCGCCTTGCTCAGTCAACACTACTCGCTCCGCTCGGTCATAAAAAGGGTCTTTTTATGACATCTGCTCTAGATGTCGTGCTGAACAGACTTGAGCCTCTCAACGAGAGAAGCGTGTCGCCCTGAGCGAAGCGGAGAGCTTACCGCCCCTCCCCTCAGAGCGACAACGGTTGATCTTTTGTCTGTTCCCACTTCCCACCTCCTACTTCCCGTCCTCCACCTCAATCCTCACGCTCGTAATCGTATCGGGCTTCAGCGCCGCGTCCGGCTTGCCGGGATCGATCTTTTGCAGGGCGTCCACGACCTTCTGGCCCTCCGCGACCTTGCCGAAGACGGTGTACTGCCCGGCCAGGAAGGCGGCGGGCGCCAGGGTGATGAAAAACTGGCTGCCGTTGCCGTGCGGGTCGCCGGTCCGGGCCATCGCCAGCACGCCCGCCTGATCGAAATTGAGCTTGTTGTCGATCTCGATGTAAAAATCGTAGCCGGGGCCGCCCGTGCCGGTGCCGGTAGGGTCGCCGCCCTGGGCCATGAAGCCCTCCAGAACGCGGTGAAAGGGCGTGGCGTCGTGGTAGTGGTTCAGGGCCAGGAACACGAAGTTGTTGACGGTTTTGGGCGCCTGCTGCGGGTACAGATCGAGCGTCACGTCACCCTTGCTGGTCTTGAGGACCGCGCGGTAGTTCTTCGCCGGATCGGTGACCCACTCCGGGGCGTCGAACTTGAGCACCGGCTTGTCGGTCAGGGGCGCCACCGGCACCCAGGCGGCGTGGGCGGCGCTGGCGAGAAGCAGGGCCGAGACGGTCAGGAGGGATACGCGCATGGGGTCCAGGGTAGCAAAGTGGGGTGTGTCGTAGGCGGTGCGACAAGAAGTTGGCATACCGAGCCTGCCCAGTCACCTCCTGGCCCACGCGCACTCATCCCCGTCACGCGGCCAGGCGGCATGATGACCACGCATGCGCCGCGCCCTGTGTGTTCTCTCGTTGACCCTCAGTCCATCCGCGCTGGCCGTGCAGGTCAGCTTTCCCGTCTGGCAGGGCAAAAGCTACACCGTGAACACCCTCGACCTGCGCCGCGACACCCTCAAGCTGTACTGGAACAACCCGGCCACCAAAGCGCCGTTCCTGCAATTCAGCGACCTCAGCAGCTACCTGGCCGGGCGAGGTGAGACCTTGCAGTTCGCCACCAACTCCGGCATCTACACCCCCGCCTACGCGCCGCTGGGCCTGCACATCGAGGCCGGGCGGGTGCTCAGGCCGCTGGTGCAGTCGCGCCGGGCCAACACGCCGGGCGGCGGCAACTTTGCATTGAAACCCAACGGCGTGTTCTGGACGAAGGGCAGCCAGGCGGGCGTCACGGAAACCGGCGCCTACGCCCGCAGCCCGGTTAGCCCCGACTACGCCACCCAGAGCGGCCCGATGCTGGTCATCGGCGGCAAGATTCACCCGGAATTTGGCGCCAGCAGCGCCAGCTTCAAGATTCGCAGCGGCGTGGGCGTGTGCAGGGGCGGCCCAGGCCAGAATCAGGTCGTGAAATTCGCCATCAGCGCCGCGCCGGTCAACTTCTACAGCTTCGCCACCTTCTTCCGCGACGCGCTGGGCTGCCCGGACGCGCTGTACCTCGACGGCTCGATCAGCGCGGTGTATACGCCGGAGCTGGGCGGCACACAGTTCGTCAATTTTGCGGGCCTCTGGGGCGTGACGACTCGGCACTAAGGACGGCGCTGGGGACGGCACTGAGGACGGCGCTTCATCTCACATCGACGAGAAAGCCGTTACCATTGGCGCCATGAACCGCATGTTGAGTGTAGGAATTCTGTTGCTCGCCTCTGTCAGCCAGGCCGAGACCGCCACCAGTTTCATGGTCAAGATGCTGGCCAGCCCTGAGAAGACCGGCGGGCGCTGCACCAGGCTGGGAAGCGGTGGTCAATCCTGCGCCTGGAGCAAAACGCCCTACTTCGCCTCCGCCGAGGCGCTGCTGAAAACCAAAACCTTCTACACCCTCTTCGCCGAGAGCCCCACCTTCAAACTGAGCGAGTTCAAGGTGGTCGGCACCGATCTCGACAAAGCCTACCCGATCAAAACCGGGGCGCTCAAAGGCAGCTACGCGACCAACGTCAAGCTCGACAGGGGCAGCCGTATCGCGGTGCGCTCCGCCGAGTCGCAGAAGCTGTACGGGTACTGAAGCTGGGACGCGCCTAACCGTCAGGCGTTCCTAACCGTCAGGTGTTAACGAGGCGACGCCGTACCTTGACTTTCGTGGGCCGGGCCAGGAAGTCTCTCACCATGACCCACCTCCCCCCATCTGGTCCCCGACCAAGCAGCACCCTGCGTTCGACGCAGCCCTACGTCCGGCTGGTCGTCTGGCTGTTGCTCCTGGCGGCGGCCTGGCGGCTGTCCAGCCCGGTGCGGGGGCTGACCCTGGCGAGTCACTGGGACCACTGCTCTCGCCGGGGCGGGCGCTGCTGCTGGGCGCGGCGGTCGCAGCGCTCATCAAGTCGCTGCTGGAGGAGTATTACTACCCCAGCCGGGTCTACAGAGCGGAAATGGGGAGTGGGAAGTAGGAAGTGGGCAAAGATGAAGGGTCTGTTCCCACCCCCCACTTCCCCGAACCCACGTCCCTCTCCAGCCGCTAGACTTCCGGGGTGCGCGTCGCCGT
>NZ_JANYGJ010000034.1 GCF_025362455.1 Deinococcus sp.
GCCGCCCGTGCCGCAGGCGGGGTCCAGCAGGGTTTCGCCTAAGCGTGGGTCCAGCGCCCTGACCATGAAGCGCACCACGGCGCGTGGGGTGTAGAACTCGCCCGCGTCCCCGGCGGCGTCGCGCATCTCGCGCAGCATCCCTTCGTAGAGCGCCCCCAGGGTGTGGCTCTCGTCACTGCTGGTAAAATCCAGGGCGTCGAGCTTCTGCACCACCTCCTTGAGCAGGTAGCCGCTCTGCATCCGGTTCTGCACGCCCTTGAAGATTTCGGCGACCACCGTGCGCCGGTCACGCTGCCCCTCGCCTTGCAGGCCGCGCAGGGTGGTCAGCAAGCCCGGCATCTCGTCCGTCTCGGAAATCCGGAAAGTGTCCTGGTTGACGAAGGCTAGCAGGTCATCGCCGGTCAGGGTGCTGCGTGCCCAGTCGCGCCAGCGGTACGGCGCGGCGATCACCGGGCGGTAGGTGCGGCCCCCGAACTCGGCCTCGGCCTGGGCGGTTTCCTCCAGGTCGTCGAGGAACTTCAGGAACATCAGCCAGGTCAGCATGGGGAGGCGGTCGGCGTCGCCGCTCAGGCCCTTGTCCTTACGCATACTGTCGCGCACAGATTTGACCACGCTCGACAGGCGCTGGGCGGTAGATTGTTCAGGTTTGGCTTTGGAGGTGCGGGTGGAGGTCATCGGTCATCAGTCTGCCGCATCTGGGCCGGACATGGTCCCAAATGAGGCGCAGAGTGGGCGCGGTCCACTGACAGAAGGCACAGGCTCGCTACAGACCAACTGCTTCGACTTTCTCAGCGCTCCAGAGTCACGAACGCCACTCAGCAGAAAGTCTTTGACTACTGCTACCGGGACATTCGCGCCAGTCGATTGAGCAGGGCCTGCTCCAGGCGCGAGTATCGAGAGTCGGCAACTTCACCCTGTCGAGATCTACGCCGTGCCACACAAGACGGCTGGACCGCCCGGTCAAGAGCAGTCCAGCTCAGCCAAGTAGGAGCGCATGTACACAATCGACGCATCGGCACTATTCCTGGGCGGTGCGGCAGATGAGGGGCCTAACTCATGGTCACAGTTGGCGACTCAGGGGAGATCTGAACGGTCAATCGTGAGCCGCTGGCAGGTACACCGAATAACCCGAGTGACATCAAATGTTTCCCCAGAAACAGTCACTGTCGCTGGCCATGTAACTTCAATGTTGTTGGTTGAGGTCGTGATGGTTATTGGGGTAGATCTGCCACCGCCGCCACCGCCGCCACTGCCACCACTGCCACCACCGCCACCACCACCGCCCCAAGACACTTCTATGTCCGTCGAGTGATTTCCCCTCTTGGCGGTGACAACGATATCGCCGTCATCGGCAGCGGCGACACTGGCGATTCCGAGAGAGAGGGCAGACAAAAGCAGGATCAATCGGCGCATGGTGAACTCCTTGAAGGTTTGGGCAATCAGGCGATGGGGAGCGGAGCTGGTTTTACCGTTAAGGCAGCGGTCAGGGAATGACGCAGTTACACCGAACTGTGCGGATCACGTCGTAAGTCTTTCCAGCAACGACGATTTGTGCGGGCCACGAAATTTCCTGGTAAGTGTAGGGATACGGGACGCTCGGGTGGGAATCGGCAACGTCGTCGCCGCTATCGCTACCACTCTCGTTACCACTAACCTGGCCGCCACCGAAACCCTGGAGTGAATATTCTCGACCGTTTTGGGCTGCGGGCTTGGCGGTTACTATAATGTCGTCTCGTGCAGCAGCGGCAAAGCTGGCGATTCCTAGCGAGAGGGCAGACAGAAGCAAGATCAATCGGCGCATCGTGAACTCCTTGAAGGTCTGGGCAACAAGTGGGCGGGTGGCGGAGCTGGGTTTACCGTTAGGGCAGTGGCAGTATTTCGGAGACCACGCAGTTGCACCGGATTGTGCGGATCACGTCGTAAGTCTGCCCATCGACGACGACTTTGTCCGGCCATGAATTTTCATAGTAGTTGCTTGGTGGATACGGGACGTTCGGTTCGGTGACGCTTGGATGCGGTACGTCCGGTTGGGAGTTGTCAACGCCACCGCCGCCAGTACCGCCGCTGCCACCACTGCCCCAACTACCCCAAGGCATCCCTATGCGTGGCGGGTCTCCTCTCTTGGCGGTGACAACGATGTCACCAGTACTGCCGGGATGAGGCATTCCTCCGTCTATCTGAAGATTGGGTTCTATATAGGTTTTGACAACGACAGCCTTGGCAGCGGCGACACTGGCGATTCCGAGCGAGAGGGCAGAGAGAAACACGATCAATCGGCGCATGGCGAACTCCTCGATGGTATAAGCATGGGGTAAATGGGGAGGCAGCCGGTGCATAGGGCGCGTCAATGTCATCAAGCGCCGGGAGCAGATTGGAACACACTGCATCCTGAGTGGTCGCTGCTCCCCTTGCCCCCCTTGATTCCGGCTCGTTTGGGTGCTAAAGGGCGCTGCCCAAACGGCGCGAAGCTCTCGCAGCACTTCCACCATTCACCACCGAGATTCGTGGAGCGAACCGCCAGATCCTGACAGGGACTTGCACCAGTTCTCCTCGGAGAAGTGCAGCACCCGACAGCAGTCCATCGTCTGCCTCAGCGCTCTACACCAATCAGGAGCAAAATGCAAGGATTGTGCGCATGGGACCGCTCCGCTTACCCTTCCAGTAGTTCTTACTTACATGCTCAGACAGACTTGAGGAGACTTAGATGATCAATCCGCGTATTCTGGTTTCGCTATCGGCCCTGACCCTGGGTGCTGCACTGGCATTTTTCACTTCGGTCAGTTCTGTTGGCCCCACGGCACCGCAGGTCTCACTCGCCTTTGAGCGTCCACTGGATTGGATCGTCGATAACCGACCTGTACCGTACCCTGGGACTGTGATTACCGTTACCAGAGGCGGTTGACCTTGTTTGACCAGGCCGTGAGCCGGGTCTAGCCTGACGCTGGGGTATGTTGTGCCGTCTGGTTGGCGCGAACGCGACCGTAAGTCGTCCCCTCGGCGAGCGATTACTCAATGCCGTCGCTGGGGATCATGCCGAGGTGCAGCAACATAACCGAAACCTCCTCGCTGTGGGCCTCCTGCGCCAGACGGACGTACTTTTCGAGCAGTTCGTCGAGCTCCCGGCGCAGGTTCTTGACCTCTTGCCGACGAAGCGGCAGGTACGCCCAGGTGTTGACCTCCCTAACATTCGTCTTCAGGGGATGGTCAACAGGCGTTTCGGACGGCACAAACCGCCGCACCACGGTGGCCTGCTCATCGAGCGAAATGTGAAGATCCCAGGTGACCGATTCCTGCTTGGCCACCTGCTTCAGGCCAGCCTTAAAGGTGTCCCACAGGGGATCAAACTGTTGCTCGATGTGCTGCTCGATAAAATAGACGTCGAGGTCTTTGACTATGAATGATGAGCTGACCGCGCGGTAGAGGGCGGCGTGGGTTGAGGGTTCATGCCCCATCTGCATGACCAGGCCATGTTCCAGAAACTTATTCACCCAGTACAGCATGCGTTTGGCTGAGATGCCGCAGAGTTTCCCCGCTTGCGCTGCGCTACGGGTGCCGGTCATAAACGGCACCAGCAACTTGACCTTATCTGTTTCCAGCAGGGTGAGCGAGCGGTCCGAGACGCCATGAAAAACGACAGTGGGAGCTGACACGACTCAGCCTCCGTCGTCCAGGCCTAGAGCCTTACGCCGACAGTAACGCACAGACCTGACCACTCTCGGCGGGTGTTGGGCGCTGCCCCCGCCAACTTCACGCATAAATCAGCCTCGGCAACTCATCCAGCGCTTGCCGCAGCCGGGTGGTGCCGCCGAACACCTTGCCCACCTCGCTGAAGTTCATGAACCGGGTCGCGGGCAGCACCTTGAACACCTCGGCGCTACCATTCAACTCGTTG
>NZ_JANYGJ010000069.1 GCF_025362455.1 Deinococcus sp.
CGCCGCCCAGTCCACCGTCCACGTCCCGATGAGTGCGCTGGACCGCCGCCGGGTGCGCCGCCGCCTGACCGCCCCGGACGGCGCCGAGCTTAGACTGGCCTTCCCCACCGGCACGTATTTGACGCCTGGCACGCTGCTGGAACTCAGGGGCGGCGTGGCCTACCTCGTCGCCGCCGCCCCGGAGGACGTGGCCGCCGTGACGCCGCGCAGCCTGGCTGAAGCGGCTAGAGTGGCCCACGCCGTCGGGAATCTGCACCGTGATTTCGTCGAAGACGGCCATGAGTTCTTGGTCCTCTGGGACGCGCCTATCGAACTGCTGCTGACGCGGCTGGGCGCGGCGTTTACCCGCCAGACCCGGCCCTTCCACGGGCGCAGTACCTGGGAACATGAGTAAAGAAAGTACTGAGGGGAAAGTACTGAGTACCCAGTACTCGCTCCTCCGACTGCTGCAACTCGCCGACTCGGCTTTTCCCAGCGGCGCCTACGCCTTCAGCGACGGCCTGGAAACGCTGACCCAGCGGGGCCAGGTCCGCACGGCTGCCGATCTGAGCGCCCTCCTGTGTGGGCAGCTCACGCACGGCTGGGGCCAGCAGGACGCGCCTGCCTGTGCACTGGCCTGGGGGGCGAGTGCGCCTGAGCTGACCGAGCTGGACGACCTGCTGAGCGACCTCAAGCTGGTGCGGGGGCCGCGTGAAGCCAGCCTGCGCACCGGGGCCAACCTGCGCCGCGCCGCACTGCACCTGTGGCCGCAGGAGCTGGCCGCCCTGCCGCCGACCCGGCATCAGGCCACCACCTTCGGAGCCGTCGCGGCGGCGCTGGGCGTGGGGCGCCGGGCCGCGCTGGAAGGCTACGTCAGCGCCTGGCTGCTGGGACGAGTCGCCTCAGCCACCAAGTTGATGAAACTCGGCGGCCTGGAGGCGCAGCGGGCGGCCAGGTTGGCTGAGGCGGCGGCTGGAGCGTGCATCGAGCGGGCGCTGGTCGCCGGGCCAGGTGATCTGGGCGGCTTCTCCCCGCTGCTCGATATCGCGGCGAGCGAGCAGGCCGGGCTGGAGACGCGGCTGTTTCAGAGCTGAGCTGTTTCAAAGTGGAGGGCCGAGAAGGCGTCAGCCGCCCGTGGTCCAGCTTGAAGTAACGGTTCGGTGCCCAACCTACATATTGTGCAGCACGTTCATAATGTCGCCGTCTTTCATCACGTATTCCTTGCCCTCGGTGCGCACCCAGCCCTTACTCTTGGCGCCGACCCAGCCACTTGCCTCGACCATCTTTTCCCACTCGATGACCTCGGCCCGGATAAAGCCGCGCTCCAGGTCCGAGTGGATCGCCCCGGCGGCTTCGGGGGCCTTTTCGCCCCGGTGGATGGTCCAGGCGCGGACTTCCTTTTCGCCGGAGGTGATGAAGGTAATCAGACCCAGCGTCTCGTAGCCGACTTTCACCAGTTGGTCCAGGCCGCTTTCCTCCACGCCGAGGTCGTGCAGAAAGGCGCGGGCGTCGGCCTCGTCCATCTCGGCGAGTTCACCCTCGATCTGGGCGCTGATCTTGACCATGTGAGTGCCCTCGGCGGCGGCGTAGGCCCGCAGTGAGCGCACATGCACGTTGTCCTCGCCCGCCAAGTCGTCCTCACCGACGTTGGCGACGTAGATGACCGGCTTGATGGTAATCAGCCCGAAGTCCTTGGGCACCGGCCCCGGCAGCACGGCGCTGCGGGCAGGCTGGCCCTCGGCGAGCACCTTGAGAATGGCCTCGGCCACCTCCAGTTGCTCGCGGGCGTCCTTGTCGCCGCCCTTGGCTTTCTTGGACAGGTTGGCGGCGCGTTTCTCCAGGCCCGCCAGGTCGGCCAGCACCAGCTCGGTGTTGATGGTGTCCACGTCGTCCAGCGGATCGACCTTATTGGACACGTGAATGACGTTGCCGTCCTCAAAGCAGCGCACCACATGGGCAATCGCGTCCACCTCGCGAATGTTGGCCAGAAACTGGTTGCCCAGACCCTCGCCCTGAGAGGCGCCCCTCACCAGCCCGGCGATGTCCACGAACTCCACGAAGGTCGGGATGATCGGCGGTACCCGCTCGCCCTTGGTAAACACCCGGCTCAGGGCGCTCAGGCGAAGGTCGGGCACGCTGACCCGGCCCACGTTCGGCTCGATGGTGGCGAAGGGGTAATTGGCGGCCAGCGCCCCGGCGCGGGTGATGGCGTTGAACAGCGTTGATTTGCCGACGTTGGGCAGCCCGACGATTCCGATTGACAGTGACATGTTCTCTCCTCAGCGCAGGGGGGCGGCGGCGCAAAACCAGCCCGGCCCACTCCGGCACAGCGCCCAGCAGTGTAGCGCAGCCGGAGGGAGAGACCTGAACGTGCGCGGGCCGCTGCTCGCCTCATAGAGACTCCGATGAATCAGTTAAGCAGTAACTGATTCGTCCGGCGAACAGAAGTGGAAGAAAGTACGGGCTTCTCGGTATGGATTAACATCCGGTGCTTCTTGACCAGAACGGCATCTACCGGGCCTGGCCGCTTTTGCGAATGTTAAGGAATTGAGCAGAGTTCGTATCAGCGCTGGGTGTCGCAGCGCACGTCCTGACTGAAGTACTTTTTGCTCAGGGCCGCGTAGCTGCCGTCGTCGAGCATCTTTTTCAGGTTGATGTTGAGGTTGCCCAGCACCTCGCTGCTGTCGACCATCACGTTGCCGTTGAGGTTGCCGCCCATCACGACCCGCAGGTCTTGCGACCACAGCAGCGGGCCGACCTGAAGCTTTTTGTCTCCGGCGCTTCTGAGCATCTTCAGGGCGGCGTAGCGGTCGGTGACCAGCACATCGACGGTGCCGCCCAGAAAGCCCAGCAGCGCCTGGGTATCGTCGGCGTAGACCTGAATCTTCTTGGGGACGCTCAGGTTGCGCACAAAAAAGAAGTAATCGCTGCCGGTCACCACGCCGATGCGCTTGTCTTTGAGTTCGTTTTCATATTCCGGGCCACCGGGTTTGCTCAGAATCACGCCGCCCGTGCAGGCCAGCGGCTGACTGACGTTCACGCCGCCCAGCGGTTTGGGCAACCTGGAGTCGATGATGGCGTCGTAGCTGCTGCTCTGAAGGTTCTGGACCAGCGACTGAGGCGAGGCGGCCTGCTTCCAGCTCACCTTGTCCACCTTCATCTGCTTGCTGAGCACGCCCATCAGTTCGATGACAAAGCCGCTGAAGCCGTTGCCGTCCTTATAGATCAGCGGCGCCTGGGCGGTGGCGAAGGCCAGCCGGAACGTCCCGCTGGACTGGAGCTGCGCGAGTTTGGTCGCCTGGGCCGGAGTGGCCAGCACGGCGGCGAGCAGCGCGGCGCCCAGCATCGTCAGGCGCTTGGTCGGGCGAATTCGGGTGAAGTGGGGTGAGTACACGGCGGGCCTCCTCTGGCACGGCAGCTCGGCGATTGGATGTGGGCGGGCAGATGTGGGCGGGCAGATACGGGCGATCAGACGTTGAAGCAGGCGGGATGGTCAGTCGGGCCAGCGGCACAGACCGGACCATGACGCTCACCCTAAGCACGGAGGTCACCCACCGCACGGAGCAGCCGGGGAGACCGGAAATGACCGGGCGTTGAAAAACAGCGAGCGTTGAGAAGAAGGTAATGTTCACCCTCTTCTCCGTTTCTGACAATCGGCGGGCCAGCGCCGTGAGGTCTGTCCAGCCTGAAGCGGCCTGGACTGGCCAGTACGCTCCACGGGCCGCTCAGCGCGGCAAGATCTGGAGGACGCCCAGGTCCACTTCCGGCGTGTCTGGCCCCAGCGCCGCGCTGAGCTGGACGCCGCTCTCGCCCGCTTCGCCGCCCAGACCGTTGCCGTTGCCGTCCTGGCCCGCGATCACCTGAAAGTTGCCGTCCGGCAGGAAGGCGCTGAACTGTCCGGTGGTGCTCAGAGCAGGCCGGAAGCTGGCGGCGCTCCCCAGGATGCTCAGCGTGCGGCTGTCCGAGACGGCGGGGGCCGAGAGCGCCGCCGCCGCGTTGATGAGGCCAGAACCGGTATCGGGGTCGACTCCGGCAGGCCCCAGATCGGTGGCGGTGGCCTGCATCCGGGCCAGGGCCTGCGCCGCCGTGGCCACCGTGCCCCTGCTCAGTAGCAGCGCCGCCAGCGCGGCCACCTGCGGCGCGGCCTGCGAGGTGCCCGACAGAAACTGATAGCTGGGCTGATTGGTTTTGTAATCCCAGGAGGTCGAGAACACCGAGTCGGGCTGCGCCACGCCGCCGAGCGAGAGCTTCATGTTGAAGGTCGGGTTTCTCGGATCGGCGCCGCCGTAGGCCGCGATACCCACCCCGGCGTAGTGCTGGCTGTACTCGGCGTGAATGGGCAGGCCCGCCGCGCTGGGGCGCACCGCCGCCACGCTGAGAGCGCCGGGACAGGCCGCCGGGTAGTACGGCTGGCCGCCGCCGCCGTTGCCCGCCGCCGCCACCACCAGCGCCCCCGCCGCACTGGCCGCCGCGACGGCCTCACACAGCGGCTGGGCGCTGCTGGCACTGATCGCCCCGCCCAGCGACAGGTTGATGACCTGTGCCGGATGGGCGCTGGTGTAGCTCACCCCCCGGACCGTCACCGCCAGGCCAGCCGCGTAGCGAATAGCCAGCGCCACATCCGATTCGGAGGCGTCGCCGGAGGCGTCGATGGCCCGAATCGGCAGCACGGTGACGGGCGCCGTGAGCGCGGCCCCGACCACGCCGCTGCTGCTGCAAGTGGCGCAGGGCGCGGGAAAACTGCCGGTGTTGGCCGCGATCAGGCCGCTGACGTGGGTGCCGTGGCTGCCCTCCTCTCCCACGGTGCCGGGGTCGGTGGGGTCGGTGTCGGGGCCGAATTTGTCGCTGGTAATCAGGTCCAGGGCGCCCTCCCCTGGCTTCCACAGCCGCCCGGCCAGGTCAGGATGGTCAAAGCGCACGCCGCTGTCGATGACCGCCACCGTGACGGGCCGGGTGTACGGCGCGTTCTGCATCTGGCGCCAGACCGCGCCGTAGCCGACCAGCCGGTAGACGTACTGGAGCGGCGCGTACTCGTCGGCAGGCTCGAAGGGCGCCTGGAGCGGTGGTGTGGCCTGTATGGTGCTGTGGGCCTGCACCGACTGAGCACGCAGCAGCGCGTTCGGTACGGCGTACTCCACGTCTGGATCGCCGCGCAGGGCTCTCAGGGCGGCGTCCTGGTCGGAGGTCTGCAACGTCAGGCTCAGGCCGGAGCGGGCGCTCAGACTCAGGCCCGTCAGCGACTGGCCCTGAATCAGCCGCCCGGAGGCCCCACCGGCCAGCGCCAGGGCGGCACGTTGCAGGGCTGCGGCGCTCCGGTACTTGACGATGACGCCGCGTGAGAGCAGCTCGCCGTTGGTCTGCACCGGGCGGCTGGTCAGCACGTTGGCCAGCACCGCCGGGGCCTGCACAGCGGCGCTCTGGACGACCTGGCCGCTCAGGCGGTACAGCGAGGCCGACACGTTCAGGACCGCCGCGCCGCCGCTGGCACCACCAGCGGTTTTCCAGTTGAGCGTCACCGGGGCGCTGAGGGTCGGCTGGTCGGCCTGCTCCGGCGCCGCCAGCGCCCGGTTGAGCGTGAAGGTCACCCTGACATCGCCGACGCCGCTGCCGGGCGAGGCGCTGATCCAGGCGGGCAGGCCGCCCAGGCTCCAGGTGCCGCTAAACGGAGCCTGGTAGACCACGCTGCGGGCGTAGGCGGCGTTCACATCGGCGTTGCCCAGGCTAGGCACGGCGAGCTGGGTGCAGGCGGTCAGGAAGCTCAGGAGCGTCACGGTCAGGTAAGGGGTGAGGGAGGCGCGGTTCATCTGCGTACAGCATGACGCCTCTGGGCTGACGGCGGGTGAACACCCTGCCCCCGTGCGTGCGGCACAATACCGCCATGCCGAGTGGCCGCGTTCACAACCTCATCAACATCGCCGTCTACAGCGCCGTGGCCGCCGCCGGACTGGCCGCCACGACTCAGAAGCTGATTCTGATTACCCCGGCCCAGGCCGCCAGCTTCACGCTGGCCTACGCGGCAGGCACCTTTTTGCTGTCGCCCGACCTCGATCTGGCCGAGGGCAAAGTCGACAGCAAGCGCCACTGGGGCCTGCTGGGCGTGCTGTGGGTGCCCTACGGCATGGTCTTCTCGCACCGGGGCCTGTCGCACACCTGGCTGCTGGGGCCACTGACCCGCCTGGCCTACGTGGGCCTGATCCTGCTGATGGTCTTCGGGCTGCTGCACTACTTCTGGCCCGCACTGGGGCTGCCCCGCTTACCACAGCCGATCAATGTCAAGTTCGTGCTGCCGGTGGTGCTGGGCTACTACGTCAGCCAGTGGCTGCACCTGATCGCCGACGGCGTGCGGCCCGACCACGGCATGAAGCGCAGTGGCAAGCACTTCAAGAAGTTGCAGGGCAGGGGGCGGCGGCTGGCGAAGTGGAAATGAAGGAGTGGCGAGATACTGCTTGAGCCGGGGCTACCTGCGCTCTCTGTTGGTCACGACACCGGTATCTGGTGAGCGGCGCAAGGCCATCAAGACGATAACGGGATCGTGACCTTGCGGGTAAGCCGTTTCGACCACACTGTTGACGCGGGTGTCTTCGTCTACTGGGCGTGTGCATCCTCACTTCAGTTCGAGAGAGGGTGACGAGGTGAGGTCGGTGTCCGGCATGGCATCCACGGTCTTGGGGCTGAACCCGAAGATGGCGTAGCACACCACAGGGACCGCTTTGCGCCGTTCGTCATAGAGTTTGCCTCGGCGTACAGAGGCAATGACTGGTGCGGAGTCCGAAGGACGGTCTTTGGTGAAATGCATTGGGACAATCTTGACATCGAACATGGTGCGAACTTCACTCTTGGTGAGTCCGAAAGTGGCATAGCACGATGGGCTCACCACGCGGTTGTACCCGTCGTAGACGACACCCTGACGCACTCGTAACGAAGATTGTTCGAGAGTGAGCGATTTCACTTGGACGGTAGATTGGGCAGGCCGGGGAGTACGAGTCTCTTGGCCGCCCAGCACAACGGCTAGCCCAGAGCCAGCGAGAAACGCGCTGAACACAAGTGGTGAAGTGCGCGGCATTGGATGCTCCTTATCTAGTTGGTGTTCGGGGCGATGTGCGGGTTATGTAAAAGCAGCACAGACACATAGTAGAAGCGTCTGACGTTTCATTTCATTGTTATGTTTAGATGAATTCAAGCTCAGCAGTGTAAGTCGAGCGGGCGACCAGCTCAGCCAGAAAGCGACACCAGAACAGGGCGACAGAGCACGGGAAACAGCCTTAATCCCGTTCAGTCCCCGTCGCTAAACCGCACGGTGCTCTGGCGCCGACGGTCCACGCGCAGTTCAGTCACGTCCGGGCGGGAATAGTGCCCGGCCAGATCGAAATTCTGCCGTTCGCGGCGCACCAGCGCATGGTCCAGTTCGGCGGTGAACAGCCCCTCCTGACCCAGCACCGGCTCCAGCAACCATGACCCGTCGGGGGCGGCGACGGCGCTGCCTCCGTTGGCGTAGAACTCGCGGCCCGTCGCCTGGGCTTCGGCCATCAGCTCGGCGTAGAGGGGAATGCCCGCCGGAACGTCAGCGGGCCGCAGCAGGCCACTGACCGAGATGACATACGAGCGGCCCTCCAGCGCCATGAAACGGGTAATGTCTGGGGTGTTGTGCATGCCGCCCGGCCAGACCGCCACATGCAGGTTCTCGCCCTGGGCATACAGGGCGCTTCGCAGCAGCGGTAGCCAGTTTTCATAGCAGTTGAGCCCGCCCACCGTGAAGGCCCCGTGCGGATGCACCCGCAGCCCGTGCCCGTCGCCAGCGGCCCAGACCAGGCGCTCCTCGTAGGTCGGCTGGACCTTGCGGTGGACCGAGGCGACCTGACCCTGTTGATTGACATAGACCAGCGAGCAGTACAGGCTGTGTCCACCCCGGTCCGGGGCGCGTTCCATGACACCCAGGTAGACGGCCACGCGGTGCTCGGCGGCCAGCGCACAGACGCCTGCCAGATCACCGCGCTCGATCACCACGCCCTGCTCCAGATAGTGCGCGTACATTTCCTTCTGGGCCGGGCTGTTGAACCGGGCGCCGTCCGTCAGCTCGACCCAGAAGGGGTAGCCGGGAACCAGCGCCTCTCCGAAAGTGACCAGTTGGCAACCCTCGGCAGCGGCCTGGGTCACGTAGCCCTCGACTTTGCGCAGCGTCGCTTCCCGGTCCAGCCAGACGGGCGCCATCTGCACCAGGCCGACCTTGAGGGCGTCAGGGTTTGAGGGAAGCGAGAGCTGGGTCATGGCGCGATGATAGGGCGCCGGGGTTGAGGTGGGCTGGAGGTTGGGAAGACAGGGGTAGGGGCGGGGGTTTGGAGCGTAACCCCTGACAGAGACTGAGGTTTGAGGGACAGACCCTGACAGGGGACCGCGATTGGGTGGCCCCAGGCTCAGGGGCGGCCTTTCGCCTCTCTTGCAGGGCGCCAGCGTAGGATTATTTGCTCTTCGTCAAAAACACCATCGTCTCACTCCCCGCCTCCAGCAGCCCACCCTGAAAACTGCCCTGCACACGGGGCGACTCGAAGCCCGCGCACCGCAGCAGCCACTCGACCTCGTAACGGGTGTACCAGCGCTGCTCCAGGCTGAAAAACCGGCGCCGCAGCAACCCGTCCTCGCCCACCGTATCGACGTAGTAATCGGTGGTGACGCGCTGCCGGACCTCATCGAGCCGCTGGACCAAAAACACGTCGGTGCGCTCGCGGCCCTGCGTGAAGGTCTCGCCCTCGTGGCGCAGGGTCGCCTGGGCACCGTAGCGCGGCACGCTCAGGTCGAAGACGAACTGGCCGCCGGGTTTCAGGTGGGCGTGGACGTTTTGCAGCGCCTGAAGCTGCTCGTTGGGCGTGTAGAGGTGCATCAGGGCGTTGAACGGCGCGATGATGAGTTCAAAGCGCTCCGGCACACTGAAGGTCCGCACGTCGCCTTGCAGCAGCTTGAGGCTCAGCTTCTCCTGTCCGGCCCTGGCGCGGGCACGCTCCAGCATCCGGGCGCTGGGTTCCAGGCCGGTGATGTCCACGCCCCGGCGGGCCAGGAAGGTGGTCACGCGGCCTGTTCCGGCGCCGATTTCCAGCACCTGGCCGCCCACGCGCTCGGCAAGGCTGCCGTAAAAGTGCAGGTCGTCGCGGTAGAGGTCGTACTGGTGATCGTAGAGGTCGGCGAACTCGTCGTAATTCACCCGACCAACCTACTGCACGCTCAGGCTACCAGCCCCGCGCTTCTCTGAGCTGCAAGATGTGACCGGTGTGGTGACGCCCGTGCCAGGCATAAGAAACGGCGACCTGCGCCATGCTGGACGCCCTGCCGTATTCCGGGTGGATATACTCGCGTGCCCACTGCGCCTCGTCCAGATGGTGTAGCGCGGCCACCCAGCGCGTGTGCAGGCTGTCCAGCAAGCTCAGGCTCACTTCGGCGGGCAAGGTCATGTCGGCCAGTTTCACCCAGGCATCCTGATCGTAGGGGCTGATGGTGGGCCTGTCCTCGGTCAGTGCCAGCTTGACCCGGACGTAAGCGTTCATGTGGCTGTCGGCGACGTGGTGAACGACCTGGCGCACGGTCCAGCCGCCGTCGCGGTAAGGGGTGCCCAGTTGCGTGTCGTTCAGTCCAGCCACTGCCGAGCGCAACTCGGCGCTCAGCGCGGCGATGGCCCGCACCGCCTGTTCGCGTTCGGCAGCGCTGACGGTTTCAGGAGTGGGTTGAGGACCAACCGGGTAGCGGGAATCAGGTGAGGTCATGCTCTGAGGATAGCGCCGCTCACTCGCCTGCTTCCTTGCGGGTCCAGCGCTCGGCGTCGCGAACCTCGACTTTGGCCATCATGCGCTCAAAGCCGCGCTCCAGGCTCAGGCCGCGTGAGTTGGTCAGGCACAGCATCACAAACAATAAATCGGCCAGTTCCAGTTCGAGGTCGCCCACGTCCTCGCCGGGCTTGGGGGTCTTGCCGTTCTCGTGGGCCAGCACCCGCGCCACCTCGCCGACCTCCTCGCTGAGCCGGGCCAGCAGCAGCAGCGGCGAAAAGTAGCCTTCCCTGAACTGCGAAACGTAGGCGTGGACGCGCTCACTGGCGGCATTAAGGGTCAGCGGACTGGGGGAGTCGGGGGTCATGTGCTCAGAGTAGAGCGGCTAAGAAGTAGGCGTCAGGGTAAAGCGTTCCTGGCCCAGCTTGACCGTCACTTCCAGCTCGCCGCCCAGCGCCTGCGCGAAGGCCCGCAGGGTGGCAATTTCGGTATGGTCGAAGTCGCCGCGTTCGATGCGCGACACCCGCGACTGAGACACCCCCAACTGACGGGCCAGCGTCTGCTGATTCAGTCCGGCAGCCTTTCGCACGGCAGCCAGCCGGTACGCTTGCACTTTCGCCAACGCCTCGGCCCGGTGCTGGGCCACCTGCGGCTCATCGATCTGCCCGGTCTGCACCGCCTGGGCACGCAACTCGTTCCAGGTTGTGGTCATGGTTCCTCCTGTGCGTACTCGCCAGCCAGCCAACGCCTGTAACGGTCCTCGGCCAGCGGAATATGGATTTCATACCACCGCTTCCACTGCCCCGATTTATCGCCTGCCGTGAGCAGAATAGCCTGACGTAGCGGATCAAAGGCAAACAGAATGCGGACTTCGCTGCCACCGGACGAGCCGGGCCGCAACTCCTTGAGGTGAGCCAGCGCCGAGCCCTGCATGGTATCGACCAGAGGACGGCCCAGCGCTGGCCCACGTTCTTCGAGCAAATCGAGCGCGGCAGCCACCTGCTCCGCCGTCGCCGTCTCCAGCGACTGAAACCACTCCGTCACTTCGGTTAGCAGAATGATCGTCCAGGGCACCTCTAGAATATACCGCACAGGTTCTAAATTTGTAACGCCCACTTCAGACTACGAAGGCGCCTCACGAAGCTGGTGAATTCCAACTTGCCACCATCCAAAAACACCGCGCCTCTCACCCGTTCAGGCGGCGGCGCGGCTCACTTTCTACGCTCAGCAGATATATCAGCGGATGTAGAAGAAGGTTTCCTGCACGTCGCGCTCGGCGGGGGCGTAGGGCGTCAGGTAAGTGGTGGTCACCGAATTCCAGCGGTCACTGCTGTAGTTGCCTTGCAACACCACGTCCACGGTGGGGCGCAGGCGGGTAAAAATCGCCCGGACGCGCTGGAGGCCCAGCGGCGGGGCCACGTCGTAGGTCACGCGGTCCTGGGCGCGGGGGAAGGTGGTGGTGCCCGCCCGCACAGCGGCGCCGCGAATCAGGACGCTGCCGTTGCCCGCCGGGTTGAGCGAAATCAGGGTCAGGTAGCCGTCGCTGCGGCTGGAAAAGCGGAAACTCACCTGGTCGCCGACCCGGTAGCTGCTGGCCTCGCCCCGGTCGGGCGCGAAGCTGGAGATGAGGTTGCTGCGCGAGCCGCTCAGGCCCGAATTGGTGTTGACGGAAACCGTGCAGGCGCTGAGTGCCAGCGCCATCAAGCCGAGCAAGGTGACATTACGCATACCTCTCATCATACCCCGCCGAATCTGATTGGGGTCTGAAGTCGGCTCAAGGTTGACGGGCGGAAGGTGAGAACTGGCACTCATTTGGTTGTGGGCAGTGGGTTGTGGGCAGTGGGTTGTGAGACGCGGGAACAGATGAAGGGGTGGCTGAGCGATTGACGGTTTGGGGTGGTTGATGGTTCCGGGGGCGCAATAACGTGCCGAGGCAGTGACCTGTGGAGCTGGTGGTCGGCAAGGCTGCACCAGCCCGGTTGATCTGGACGTTCGACCTGTGGGGGACGGTACGGATCTGCATTTCCCACAACCCACAGCCCACAGCCCACATTCCACATCCCAAATTGTCACAACTCGCGCCGCGCCAGCTTATCCGGCGCCGTAGCATGAAGTATGACACCGGGCACATCAGGCAGCAGCACATCAGGCAGCAGCAGGCGTGAATCTCGTCGCAAGCCTATCCGTTGGTTGGGTGTGGCGGCGCTGTGCGGCGTGTTGAGCTTTGTGGCGGCGCCCACAGCCCTCGCCCAGACCTCCCCGGTGCAGCAGGCGGTGGCCGATACAGCGCGGCGCTCAGGGCAGGACTACACCGCCTCCAACTTTCTGAGCGACGTGCGGGCCAAGCGGGTGCGCAACGTGTTGATCGACGGCGAGGGCAACGCCCAAGTCAGCCTGGAAGGCGAGGCCCGCGCCCAGGACGTGGTGCTGCCGCCCACCGCCCAGACGCTGGCCACCCTGCGGGGCGCTGGCATCACGGTGCAGGTCGTCGGCAGCGGCTCGGCCTTCGGCTGGCTGACCCAACTGCTGCCGCTGATTCTGATCGGGCTGGTGTTGCTGGTCGTCTGGCGCAGCGCCCGCAGCAACCAGGGCGGCGGCGCCAGCCAGTTCGGCAAATCGCGGGCCAACGTGTTTCAGGAGGGCCAGGTCAAGGTGTCCTTCGCCGACGTGGCGGGCTGCGACGAGGCCAAGGCCGACCTCACCGAAGTCGTCGACTTCCTCAAGCACCCGGAAAAGTATCACGCGCTTGGAGCGAGGATTCCCCACGGTATTTTGCTTGTCGGCCCCCCCGGTTCCGGTAAG
>NZ_JANYGJ010000073.1 GCF_025362455.1 Deinococcus sp.
CCCCCCCCCCCCCCCCCCCCCCCCCCCCCCCCCCCCCCCCCCCCCCCCCCCCCCCCCGGCCCCCGGGGATGGAGTGCGCCTGGTTACAGTGGCTTTGAGGCTCACCAGTCCCGCCAGTCGCCACAGCCCACGCGGTCCCCACACCGCGCCCGCAGCGAAGCCCAGCAGTCCGGCGGCGCTCAGGTTCAGCGAGACGTTCCACAGCGCGGGCAGCAGCAGCGCCACCAGGCTGCCGGACACGGCGCTCAGCAATAGATCGGTCAGGCGGGCCTTCCAGACGTGCGGTCCGTGCAGCAGCAGGCGCCATACGGGAGGAGTCTGATTGGCAGGAAGAAACCTCCCGGTAGGTTGCACTGAAATTACGGTAGAAAACATTCTAGACATGGAAATATGCTGGGAGCATACTTGGTTCAGAAGTGGCCGCTTCTACGTTTGACGAAAAATATTCCGCCTGTCACCGTATCTACTAAAGGAGTACTCTTATGGCTTACGACGTTTTGATCGACCCTGGACACGGTGGTAAAGATTCTGGTGCCGTGAATTCTGCCAGTGGTATTCTAGAGAAGAATCTAAATCTTGATGCTGCATCCAGTCTAAATTTTTATCTTCAGCAACGCAATGTAACGACGGCCTATACTCGCACCACAGATGTCTATCCTGAACTGAACGCACGAACCGCACAGGGAATTCGTGAAGGTGCCGCTATTTTCGTCTCTGTTCACCACGACACGGCTGATGGCAGGGCTTTGGTTTATCACGATGATAAGGAAACCAGCATCCGTTTGGCGAACAAAGTCGCTTCCTATATGGGCGGAATTCCAGTTCGCAGCATGACTGAGTCTCGCTTTGGCCGCCTGTATATTGCTGATTTTACAACGGGGCCTTCGATCCTCATCGAAGTGGGGCCGACCCGTTTTTATACCCGTGACGAGCGCATTGCCAGGGTTCAGCCCGCAGCGAACGCGATCTCTGACTTCCTCGGCAAGTAACGATTTCTACAAAAAGCAGGGGCTGTATGGCCCCTGCTTTTTGTGTATATGCTAGCACGTTAAAACAAGCCGACTAAACGTTTTTTAAAGGATTGTCCGTTACTAAAAAAAACAGTAACGTCATAACTTGTCATATAATATTGCTTGCCATACCGCATGCGACCTTGCTTTTCAAGATTCTTCTCTTGATCGTCTAATTTGAGAATCAAACGATTGGACATAAAAATATATCCTATATAACCTTTGTACCCCTGTTTAAGAATGTGTGTCTTATAGCCTAAAACCTGACAGTTTCTCTCGTCACAGCGTTCTGACTGGTAAATATACGTTACTCTAACAGAAATAGGTTTGGATGTTTCCTTGAATTCATCACTACCAATGACGCCATATACGCCTGTGGGGGTCGCTATCACGGCCATACTGATTGGCTTCTGGCTTGCCCAACCAATGTACGTTCCGTCGGTGATGGGAGTTGAGCTGCCCGCTTTGACTGGGAGCAGTAGGCTTCCGGCCATAATTAGTAAGGTAACGCGAAAGCCCGTTTGTCTCATACGCTTCAACTGTAAGGACTAAACCTGACGGTGAGGTGAGAAGACCGCTGTTGATGTCTGAAAAAATTCATTTTACAGACCTGTACTGGTTGCGTTGTTGAGCTCCCAGTGGTATGTGACGGCTCGGTTGCGTTCGCGCAGGTCCAGTTTCTAAAAAACCCGTGCGAGCCCGTTGCACACGGTCTGACCGGCAATCCCAAGTTCACGGTTAACTCCCTGGTTAACCAGCCTCCTGAACACTAACCGGAGCATGGCCCCTTCGGCTTTCGTCAATAGCGCCCATTGCCGCGCTTCAGCAGGTCACACCAGTTCGGCAGCGCGGCCTACAGCGCGAGCAGAAGCAGATCGGCCAGCCGGGCTTTCAAACGACTCCTCAAGATGCGTGGCCCATGTGACAGCCACCAGCAGGGGAAGAGTCAGCTTGGCAGGGGAGAAACCTACCGGTAGGTTGCACTGAAATTACGGTATAAAACAATCTAGGCATGGGAATATGTTTAAGGCATACTTATTTCAGAAGTGGCCACTTCAAATTCAGCAGTAGTAAGGAGCAGTAAATGCCAGCAATCAAAATCCCCCGCGCTAATTTTAAAATTCGCTACTCTGGAGATCCCAGCGACGCAGGGCGTCGGAATGTCCCATCCTTTGTGAAGTCCGATAGTGCCATAGCCGGATCGAATTTTATGTTCTACGATCTTCCTTCAGGTAATTTAATCGGACAACTAATTATTGATGGTACTAAAAAGAATGGTGGTACAGGCAAAAACCTTGACGCAGTTAGCTTGAGTAGTAATGGTTCGGTGGTATTTCACGATGAATCTACCGCGAGCAATCAAGCCTCTAGTCTCGTTTGGAGTATGGCTGCGGGTCCTATTATCGTATTGGGAGGAAAATTTTCAGACGTTACTTGGAGCAAGTATACAAAATCTCAACTTGAGCCTACTATTGGCCGCCAGAGAACTTGTTTAGGAGTAGATGCAAGTGGCGATTTTGTTCTCGCTTATCGAGACTCCATCAATCTTACTGATCTCGCAGGGTATATGAAGAGTTTGGGATGCACTGACGTGATTACCGGAGATGGCGGTTCATCTGCACAATTATACTTGGAGGCCACTAACAAACTTTACGGTACGGATGTTAGATCGGTACATGTCATTCCGGTTGCTCTGACTGCTTATACTGTAGTGAGTACGCTAGCGTAGATTCCAAACCGCACTCATAAAAAATATCTTTTATGAGTGCGGTTCTCATTCCTCGTGTGCAAAATAAAACTATGGCTAAAAAATTCATCAAGTCAATTGTAGGTTGCATCACTTTGGGGTTTGCCACTTGGTCAGAGTCGTCCTCAGCGACAACTTCTTCTAGTATTCCTATTACCTTCGATAGCATTATGTATACGCTTTTTGCTAGTCCATATGCTGATTTGTCGCGGGATTTTGTTACCAGCACCCCTCAGGTTGCGGCGGCTAAAGTCCGGTTACCTCTTCCACCTAAACCTCCATCTGGCTTTACTCAGCTTGGTGTATGGACGACAGACCGCGCACTTTCCGAACGTGCAGTGCGACCTGACCCGGCATTGTCGCCTGCTGCACTCATTATTCATACTCGCAGAATGCGTGTTGCACTGAAAGGTGACCAGGGGGAAGGCTTCGCTATCGTTGTAGGACGTTGGTCAGGTTCTCCGAAAACATTATCTAAGTTTCAGGATCAACTCAAGCAAGCTTCATATAAATCAGCTCGTTGGCACGGGGGAATAGTTTTCAGCCGTTGTGGAGGCAACAATGTCGTTTTAGAAGACTATCCTGTATTAAAACCGACCGTCTCAAGTTATTGTCAAGCACAACTCAGAACAGCGAGTCTATTTATAGAAGTCTCTGCTATTAATTTAAATGAAAATCGCGCAATTGCTGAACTAAAGCGGAATTGGTTGCTCATTCATCCTTAAATGGCTGTAATGTTTAAATTAGATGACCAATTCACACAAATTAGATATAATTTGGCATCACCTGATAGACGTTCGGAACGATCCTGTCATCTCCTTTTTCTCATTTGTCTCTGGAGTTTAATTTAGGAGATGACCACTCTAATATGGGCGCAAGTGGCGATGACCCTCGCAGCAGCACATCCCCCTCTCCCAACCTTTGAGACGCTGATATACCACCTCTTCGCTAGCCCATATCCCGATATGCAGAGATCGTTTCGGACAGCCACACTTGAAAGTGCCTCTAAATATGTAAACCTTGCGCTCCCCAGCAAGGCTCCCGTAGGATTTGACCCGATTGGAGTTTGGACTTCTGAGCAAGCTCTGGAAGGAGTAAAAGGGAAAGCTGCCTTATCAATATTTGTGCAAAACATAGTCAAACCGCGCAACATCAAACAAGGAAGAGCGATTGCTATGACGGTGGGTCGCTGGGACGGTGGGGACTCCGCGTTCAACGAGTGGAAGTCAAAAATTTCTAGACTAAAGTTTAGACAAGAAGAGTATAAAAGGGGCGTTATGTTTAGCCAGTGCCTCCCTGTCAACATAATCATGGAAGACTATCCGGCGATTCGTCAAGTAGTTCGCCAAACATGTACCGCTGATTACCGCAACTCGCAGATATTTGCTCAAGTAACTGTTGTAAATCTAAACAGACTACACGCTGTCCGAGAAATGAAATCACTTTTAGACCAAATCCTACTTGAAAAATAAATAAAGGTAAAATTGGCAGTAACCATTAATTTAATGCCTCGATTAATAAATAATATCTTGAGACTCATATTGCTCTTGGCATTTAAGGAAAAAAAGCCATGTGTCATGGACCTCAAAAGTATTGAGGTTAGAGACTAATTGCATGTCATTCTTCTCTTGCTACGCCCCAATATATCAGTATCGCCTCCCCGCGCCCCTCTACGCCCAATTTCTGAAACACACGAGTTAACCCGTTCTGGACCGTCGGCAGGGCCAAATCAAGCTGACGTGCGATCTCTTTGTTGCTCAGTCCTCGCGCCACGAGTCGAAACAGCTCAGCCTCCCCTTTCGTGAGCGGCGAACGTTCGGTGGGTGTGAAGCGGACCCGCTCGCCAGAGCTTGCTTGGCAGAGCAGCTCAACCAGTGCCGTCAAGGTGTGAATGTTGCAGGCCAGCCCAACAATGTTCATATTCCACAGATCATCCAGATATTCAGCGCAAGCGTTCTCAGTCAAGATGAAACACTTCCATGCCATCTCAGGTGTGACAGTCCGGGCGGCGAAACCGAAGGGAATGTCCAGTATGAGTTGCATACTGGAGCAATCGGGTACGCGTTGGCGCAGCGCTTCTTCGAGCAGATGGGCAACCAACAGTTGATCGCCCACGACCTGTAGCTGTGAGGAATTTGTAGCCATATCATCCTCCTTCGATGGACTTCATACTGCTATGAAGGTCTGGATACGGGAAGGCGCCCAGCGTCCCGAACAATGGGCGTCGGTGGGGCCAGTCGGTGTTCAGTTGGCAGGGCAAATCGCGTCTGGAAAGGGGTCTACTCATCTAGCTCAGACAAAATTCCGAGCCGAGACACCGAGGCTGATTCTGCTCTTGACGTAACACAGTATATACCATACGTATTAAGTTAGCAAGCGAACTTGTTCACACCGGCTCTTGGGTTTACGATGAGTGTTATGTCCGCCCCGGCCCTAACTGCCTTACCGCCTGCCGAGGCGGGTGCCTTGCTGCGCGCTCGGCGCGAGGAGCGCTCTTTGAGTCAGGAACAGGTGGCGGCGGCGGTGGGTCTGCGCAGCCCCAATTACCTCAGCTACCTGGAAACCGGCAAGGTCAACCTGGGCCGCAGCAAATACTTTGCGCCGCTCATAGAGTTGCTGGGCCTGTCCCGCGAGGACGTGGAGGCCATCGCCCCGGCGCTGCGTCTGAGCCTGGCCCAGAGTACCGGGGACAGCACTCCGACGATGCCCTCCGCGCTGCGTGAGGCCGTCTCCGAGTACGGCGACAAGTTCCCCGAACTGCTCGACCCCGGCTGGCAGGAGACCCTGGCCGGTGCCCGCTTCCGGGGCGGCGGGCCGGAGACGCCGGAAGACTGGCTCGACTATTACCGTTTTATCCGCCGCTACACCAAGCCCCGTATTGATGGTTCAGGGCCGAGCTGATGGAGTCGAACTAGTGGACGAGTACCTGTTCCAGCACTTCACCACCCATCTGGAGGCGGTTCACGCCGCGCACGGCCACCAGACCGACTTCCGGAGATTGGCCTCCGACATGGGCATCCGGGTCCGGCAGGGCGAGCACAACTCGCTGGTGTGGGGCGACCCGCCGCTGATTACCCTGGGCGCCTCGGACTACGGCGCCCGCCGGAACTTCAGCGCCATGCATGAGATCGCCCACCTGCTGCTCAAAACTTGCGGCGCCGAAGCCGAGTTGCTGCACCACTTCGGCAGCTTCGAGGACGCCGCACCCCACATCGAAGCCTGGTGCAACCACGCCGCCGGGTTGCTGCTGCTGCCCGCCCCCGTGCTGGACGCCGCTGAGCAGTCGCACGGCCTGAGCGCCGCCTGCGTGCTGGCGCTGCACCTGGGGGGCCGGGTCAGCCTGGGCGCGGCCCTGCGCCGCCTGGTCTACGCCGAGCCGGAGCGGCGAGTGGCGGGCTTTGTCAGCACGGCCAGTCGCTGCGTCAGCGACGTGGCCAAACTTAACCTCTCCATTCCCTTCTGGAGATACGACGCCCTGCCCGCCAGCATCCCGAAAGCGGGCGTTCGGCAGCGCACCTTTCGCGTCGGCCAAAGCGAAGGCACCCATCTCAGGGTGCCGGGCGCTGCGGTGGGGCTGGGGCTACTGGTGGCCGACTAAGTATGTCTTTGCTAACGTTTCGGGCTTCCGCAAAAAGCGCTTCATCCCTCCACTCCCGCCAGGACATACTTTCATCCTCACTCGCTCCGCTCGGTAAACCTAAAGCTTTAGAAGGAGATACTAATACCGCTCTAGATCAGTTCCGTTCCAGAGTAGTGCAGCGCCCGGTCAGGAACCGTCAGCCGGGTCGGGTGCGCTGCTCTCACCTGTCTGCCGGGCGGGGTCGCTAACGTCGGCGGGCGAGAGGTTGGTGTTGGCGCCGTAGCTGACATCCGCGCTGCCGCTGCGCTGCGCCGCCGTTTCAGGCCTGGTGGGCTGTGGTTGAGTGGGCTGGGGTTTGGTTGAGTTGTCCATACCGCAGTCTGCTCAG
>NZ_JANYGJ010000090.1 GCF_025362455.1 Deinococcus sp.
ACGTCGGCGGGCGAGAGGTTGGTGTTGGCGCCGTAGCTGACATCCGCGCTGCCGCTGCGCTGCGCCGCCGTTTCAGGCCTGGTGGGCTGTGGTTGAGTGGGCTGGGGTTTGGTTGAGTTGTCCATACCGCAGTCTGCTCAGTAGAGCGCCGCCTCCGGATGTGGAGCGCCTTGAGCGGTTACAGCGCTATTCGGGCGAGGTGGGCTATCGGGCAAGGTGGGCAATCGGGTGAAACCGGTCTTTCGGGCGCCCAGCAGGCTGCTAAGGTGGACGACATGAGTTCCCCGCCGCCCACCCGCCCAGTACAGTCAGGGCCAGTACACCCAGGGCCAGTACACTCACGGCTCGATCCGCTCAGCCTGGGCGCCATCGCGCTGACGATTCTGTTCTGGGCCTCGGCCTTTGCGGGTATCCGGGCCGGACTCGCGGCCTTTTCGCCGGGGCATCTGGCGCTCTACCGTTTTCTGGTGGCCGGGACCGTGCTGGGCGGCTACGCGCTGGTCGCCCGCATTCCGCTGCCCTGCCGCGCCGACCTGTGGCGTATCTTCGGGCTCTCGTTTCTGGGCATCACGCTGTACCACACGCTGCTGAATTTCGGTGAACAGAGCGTGCCCGCCGGGACCGCCAGCCTGATTATCGCCTCCGGGCCGGTCATCACGGCGCTGATCGCCACCCGCTTTGCCGGTGAACGCCTGACCCCGCTGGGCTGGATGGGCACCTTCGTCAGCCTGGCGGGCGTGGCCTTGATCGTTCTGGGACGCGGCCCCGTACCGATGAGTGGGGGCGTTTCGTTCACGCGGGGCGCGGTCCTGATCTTGCTGGCGGCGTTGTCGACCAGCATCTACTTCATTTTCCAGAAGCCGCTGCTGGGGCGTATCAACCCGCTGCACTTCACGGTCTGGAGCCTGCTGCTGGGCGCCGTGCCGCTGCTGGTCTTCGCGCCGGGCTTCGCCGCCGAGTGGCGTTCGGCGCCGATCAGCGCCCACCTGGCCGTCATCTACCTGGGCCTCTTTCCGTCGGCGCTGGCGTACCTGTGCTGGACCTTCGCCCTGTCGCGGGTGAGTGCCAGTGTGACCACCAGCTTTCTGTTCGTCAGCCCGGTGCTGGCGGTGCTCATCGCCTGGGTCTGGCTGGCCGAGGTGCCGGGCCTGAGTGCGCTGATCGGCGGCGCGGTGGCGCTACTGGGCGTGCTGCTGGTCAATACCCTGGGCCGCCCTGGCCGGGGTTCACCGCCCGCCTCCAGGCCCGTGAAGGCGCCGTGAGCGTTCAAACCGTCTCCAGCGTCCCGGCAGTCTCCGGGCACGAGTTGCCGGTCATCGAACTCAGTGACGTGCGCCTCAAGCTGGGCGGGCGCGAGGTGCTGGGCGCGGGCGACCTGGGCGGCGTGAACCTGGAGGTGCGGCGCGGCGAATTTCTGGCCGTCATCGGTGCCTCGGGCGGCGGCAAGAGCACCCTGCTGCGCGTCATTTCGGGGCTGCTCAAACCGGCTTCGGGCCGCCTGGAGGTGCGCGGGCGTTCAGCCTACGTCTTTCAGGACGACCGGCTGCTGCCCTGGCGCACAGCGCTGCGCAACGTGGCCCTGCCCGGCGAGCTGGGTTCCGGCGGCGCCCTGAGCCCCAGTGAGGCCCTGGCGCTGGTGGGCATGTCAGCCTACGCGAATTACCTACCGGCCCAGCTCTCCGGCGGGATGCGGGCGCGGGTGGGCCTGGCGCGTGCCCTGGCGCAGTCGGGCGATATTCTGCTGCTCGACGAGCCCTTCGCCGCCCTCGACGCGCTGGTGCGCGAGCGCTTCAACGACGAACTGCGCCACCTGCACGAAAAAACTGGCCAGACCACCATTTTAGTGACGCACTCGATCCGCGAGGCCGCCTACCTGGCCGACCGGGTGGCGGTGCTGCGCAGCGGTCAGGTGGTCGCCATTCTCGACACCCAGGGCCGGGGACGGCGCAGCGCCTACACCGAGGGCCTGGAAGCCGAGCTGCGAGAGTTGCTGGGCAGCGGCGACAGCACCCAGAACTGGACGGCGCCGCCCAGGCTTCGCAGCCGCTCGGAGTGGCTGCCGCTGCTGTCGCTGATGTTCAGTGTGGTGGTCTGGCAGTTGCTGAGCATGCGGACCAGCAGCTTTTTTTTGCCAGGCCCGCTGGAGGTCTGGTCGGTGCTGCTGAAGTACCGCAGTGAACTGCTGCCCCAGTTTGCTTATACGGCCCAGGTAACCTTGCTGGGGGCGCTTGTGGGCGGCTTCGTCGGACTGTTGATCGGCTATCCGATGGCAAAATTACACTGGCTGGAGCGCTTCCTGAGCCCCCAACTGATCATCATCCAGAGCACGCCGACCATCGTGATCGCGCCGCTGCTGGTTATCTGGTTCACTTCCGGTCTGCTTCCCGGCGTCGTGGTCAGCGCCCTGACCGCCTTCTACCCGCTGCTGGTCGCCACTCTGGTCGGCGTGCGCGAGATCGACAAGACCTACCACGAACTGTTCAGCACCTTGCGGGCCACTTTCCTTCAGCGCCTGGTCCACCTGGAATTGCCCGGCGCCCTGCCGGTGCTGCTGGGCGGGCTGCGACTCTCGCTGAACCTGGCGCTGATCGGCGCGGTGGTCTGGGAATTCATCAGCAACACCAACGGCCTGGGTCTGGCCATCAACCAGGCCCGCAGTTTGTACAACACGCCGCGTGTCTTTGCAGCGATTTCACTCTTGGTGCTGCTCGGCGTGCTGCTCTACAGCGTGGTGAGCGCTCTGGAGCGCCGCGTGTCGCGTCGCCGGGGGCGCTGAGGGGAGGGCCGCCTGTGTCCAGCACAGCAAAGAGCGCAAGCCGAGGTGGCCGCGCTCCTGCTGGATGGTGCTGGCTGACCTGAGCGCTGAATTATTCGCCGCTGGTCTGCACCGCCACGCCGATGACCGGCACGTTCAGGTTGACCAGGGCGTTGCCGCCGGAGCTGAGCGTCAGGGTCGTGTTGGCGTTGACTCCGGCGCTGGTGGTGGCGCGTTCCACATCCACCGTCAGCACGGCGTCGGCGCCGTCGAGTCCGGCAGCGGTCAGGGTGACGGTGATGCCGGTGGGCAGGCCAGCCGCGCTCAGCGTCAGGTCGCTTGGCAACACGCCGCCGAGCTGGGTAAGCGGCACCCGCAGGGTCTGCCAGCTCGCCTCGGTGTAGATCGGCTGGTACGACAGGGTGCTGATCTCCAGACCGGTGTTGGCGGCGAGGGCGGTGGGCAAGGCGCTCAGGGCGGCGCTCAGACTCAGGGCGATCATCAACTGCTTCATCATGGTGCTTCTCCTTTGAGGCGGGGGGCTGGAGGCGGGGGGCTGGAGGCGGCGGCGCTGATCGGCTGGGCGGCGAACGCTGGGCGCTCTTTGCCTGTGAACACAGCATGCGCGGGCTCTGAGAAGGCCGGGCGCAGGGCATGTGGAGATTTCGTGCGCCCCCGATGCCCCGGCTGAAGCGCCGTTTCTGCCTTTATTTACCTTTACTGCCGCGTTCGTGACTGGTCTGGCCGCCGCTCCTCTTCGCGGAATCTGCAAAGATTGACGCTGCGTGAGGCCGCCGCCCAGGGCTTCCATAAAGGTGTGCCCCGCGCCCGGTTTCAGCGGTATACTCTGCGCGGGCCGGGATGGCGGAATCGGTAGACGCACTCGACTTAAAATCGAACGCTCTTGGGCATACGGGTTCAAGTCCCGTTCTCGGCACCAGCCAAACCTCGTCTAAGGCGGGGTTTTTTCGCGTCCGTGTCAGGACGTCTGTGCTGAGGCGTCTGTGCTGGCTTGTTTAATGCCGCTGGTTTGTGCTGGTTTGTTCAACGCCGCACAGGGCCGAGCTGGGGCGGTAGCCTCCGCACGCGAGAGGTGCGTCACGTCGCCCACTGTCTCTCCGCGCCGCGCCCACGGCTACCTCGCTCAGACCGACAATTGACGGTTCCCAATTCACGGTGCCCGGTCGCCGCCGCGCCCCCTCGGACGAATCAGTGTCTCGAAGGGGCGCTGTATTCTGCTGTGGATGGTAAAATAGGACTGTTAATCTGCCTGCAACTTATCTTCCGTATGCATTTTGCGTTCAGACTTGCAATCTGTAGCACTCTTCATTCAAGATTAGAGTCGAGCTTCTTCAAATCACCGCCGTGCTGTTCTGGGAAAATCGGTGCATTTTGCTCCGAAGCTGCCACAGTTTTTGCTCAGTCCCTGTTTTGCTCAGTCCCTGTCTTGCTCAGTCCCTGTCTTGCTCAACCGCTGTCTTGCCCCACCACTGTTTTGCCATAATCGTGCCCTGAGCACGTTCCAATGGAGGCTGCCACCGTGAATCCTTCCCTGCGCTACATCATTACCCGCCCCTGCCTCTCCGAGGGCAGTCTGACCGTCGCCAAATACCTCCAGGGTCTGTTTCCGGTCACGCTGGCCGGGCAGACCCTGGCCCTGAGTGACGAGCAGGGCCGTGAGTACCCGGTGCAGCTCAGTGCCAGCGGCAAGCGGCTGCTGGGCCTGGGTGTGCTCTACCACGCCTACAACCTCGACGTGAACGACGTGCTGATGCTGAGCGAAACCACCGCCGGGCACTACGCGGTGGCCTGTGTGGTCAAGCCGCACACCGAGCGCCTCAACGCCCCGGCCCGCAGCGACAAACCCGCCGAACCGACCCGGCGTGTGGTGGTCAGCGCCACGCCGCACGTCCGCGAGGTGCGCATGGAACGCGCCGTCCCGGTAGCTCCAGCCGCCGCCGTCCGCGTGACGGAACACCGCCCGGACGCCCAGGACGCTCAGGCCAGCACCAAACCAGACCCAGCCAGATCGGACACCGCCGGGAGTGAGCAGCAGGCTGCCCAGAATCAAAGCGTCCACAACCAGAGCGCCGAGGACCAGCGCCGAAGTGCTCGCCACGCCGCCCCGCGCCGCGAGCCACTCAAGCTGGAGGCGGTGCAGGACGCCTCCGAGTATTCTGCGGCGCAGGCCCATTCTGCGCAGATGCAGCCCAGCGTGGTGCCGGTGCGCGGTGAGGCGGTACGCGGTGAGGTGGTGCGCGGCGAAACAACCCGCAGCGAGCCGCCCCGCCCTGGTCAACCGCAGCCCAGTCAACCGCAGCCCAGTCAGGCTCAGCCCGGCCACACTCAGCCCGGCGCCGCGAAGAGTGCGCCTCAACCCGCCCTGCTTCAACCCGCCCTGCTCGAAACGGTGGCCGATCAGCTCAGTGAACTGGCGCAGCTCACCGGCTACCAGGTCGAGTATCTGGGCGGCCACGAAGCTGGCCCGGTGCGCCTGCGTGCCGATCTGGGCAACCACAGCTACGACGTGATGCTGGCCTTATCCGAGGCCGAGATCGCCCACCCGGCCTACCGCCAGGGCAGTTACCGCGCCCTGCTGAGCTGGGAGCGTGATACCCCGGCCTCCAGCCCACGCTTTACCCGCGAGGCCCTGGGCGCGCTGCTCGAACACGCCCGCCTGGCGCCGCTGACCCCAATCGACCTGCGCGGCTACTGGAACACCTCCAGCTTCGACCTCGACAGCGTGGCGAGCCTGGCCGAACTGGTCAGCGCCCACCTGGTGCAGCGCGGAACGTTTACCTACGTCCTGGGCACCCTGGCGCAGCAGCCCGCCCACAGCGTCGTGGACCCGACCCGCCTGGCCGAGCGGCTGGGCAGCGGCGTGAACACCGCCGAGCTGAACTCGATTCTGGAGACCCTGTGCCGCGCCCCGTTCATGGCCCTGATGCCGCTGCCGGGCCACCAGTATTACCTGCGCTGCGACGTGAACGATCTGCTCCGCGACCTGTCCGAGTACGCCCAGAGCGTGGGTCGCCGCCTCCAGCCGCAGGTGAAAGCCAGGGTGTAGGTGGAAAGTGACCACAGGAGCTGACCGGCGTGATCTGGTCAGCTCCTGTGTCGTCTTGGTCTGGACGCCACTGCGGGGTCGTCTGCATCGGTCAGAAACGACAAAGGTCAACGCCAAAAATCAACGCCAAAAATCGGCAACAGTGCCTGCTCATCACCCGTCCCCCTCCTCCGACCAGCGGGCGAACACCAGCGTGTCGCGCAGAACGCCCCCCTGGGCGTCGGCGGCACTGCGCTTGAGGACCGCCTCGCGCTCGTAGCCCAGCCGTAGCGGCACGGCGGCGCTGCGGGCGTTGCGAGGGTCACACCGAATTTCGATGCGCCCGAAGCCCAGCCCACCCGCCTGAGTGGGCCTCAGCGCCAGCTCGGTCAGCGCCCCGGCCAGCTCGGTGGCGTAGCCGTATCCCTGCGCGTCCTCGGCGAGCCAGTAGCCGATGTCGCCCACCGGCACGCTCCAGTCGAGGCGGTGAATACCGCAGGCGCCGATGAGCCTGCCCGCGCTGAAGGTCAGGTACATCAGGTCTTCGCTGTTCAGAAAGCGCTCGTAGGATTTCAGACACCGCTCCGTCTGCGCCTCCAGCGTCACCGGCTGCTGCGCCCAGGACATCCAGGGCCGCAGGTGCTCCAGATTGGCGTTGACCAGCTTCATCTGCTCGGCGGCGTGCTCGCCCGTCGGTACGCGCAGCAGCAGCCGCTTGGTGCTCAGCGTTTCGGGAAAGGCGGCGGGTTCGGGCACCGAGGTCAGGGTACAACGGGGAGTGGGAGGGGAGTGGGTGGTGGGGAGTGGGCACAGCGCAGGGCGGGATGGGTGCCTGGTTTTTCTTCGCCTGATATGAGATCAACTGGATTTTCAGTCATCTTGACCCCTCGCCCCGTGGGAGAGTCGCAGACCTGAGGAGTGGCGTCCTCATGGGGACGAGTAGCGCCTGCTGGGCGTCTGTTCACGAGGACAGTCCGTTCACGACGAGTGCTTGCAGAGGGGAGTGAGCGCAGCTCATGCACTTCCCGCGCACCGCGCACCTCCTTAACCCACTCCCCATCACCCGACCCGCCGCTCTAGACTGCGGCCATGACTGCCTTGCCCCCACAGACGGGTGAAGACCGCACCCCGGACGACGTGCTGGTGTTTGAGACCGCCCAGACGACCTGGCCCCACTACGCCCAGCGCATGGCCGCCCTGGAGCGGGCTGAGCTGAGCCCTGCCGGGGTAAACGCCTGGCTGCACGACTGGTCTGAGCTGAGCAAGGAAGCGGCGCAGACCGGCGCGGTGCTGGGCCTGCGGGCTGACCTGAATACCGCCGACGAGGCCGCCCAGAGCGCACTGGCCGCTTACCGGGGGGAGGTGGGGCCGCCGATGATGAGGGCCGGGCAGGTGCTGCGCCGGAAACTGCTGGCCGTTCAGGACTACACCCCGGCCCCCGACATGGTGCTGGCCCTGCGCCGGATGCAGGGCGAGGCCGAGTTCTACCGCGAGGCCAACGTGCCGCTGGAGATCGTTCACGCCGAGCAGATGCAGCGCTACGCCGAGATTACCGGCGCCCAGACGGTGAATTTTGGCGGCGAGCTGACCGTGCCCGAAGCCGAGGCCCTGCTCGGCAGCGCCGACCGCAAGCGCCGCGAGAACGTCTGGACCGCCATGTCGGCCTCGCGTGAGGCCGCGCGCCCGGCCCTGAACGCCCTGATGCAAGACTTGCTGCCGATTCGCCGCCAACTGGCGCTGAACGCCGATCTGACCCTGCCGGGCACCCAGATGGGCGACTACCGCGCCTACACCTGGCGGCAGTTGGGGCGGGTAGATTACACGCCCCAGGACTGCCTGGACTTCCACGCGGCGGTGCTCGGCGAGGTCGTGCCGCTGGCCGCCGAGATCATGGGCGACAAGGCCCGGCAACTCGGCCTGGACACGCTGCGCCCCTGGGACTACTCGCGCCGCACCGCCCTGGACCCCGAAGGCCGCCCGCCGCTGCATCCCTTCGAGAGTGCGCCTGAGCTGGAGGCCATCGCCCAGCGGGTCTTCGACGCCCTCGATCCGGAGCTGGGCGCCCGCTTCGGCCTGATGCGCACGGGCGGCTACCTCGACCTGGCCAGCCGCCAGGGCAAGATGAGCCACGCCTACTGCGAGAGCCTGGAGCACGCCGACATGCCGTTCGTGGTCATGAACGTGGTGGGCACTTCACAGGACCTGGGCGTGCTGCTGCACGAGATCGGCCACGCCTTTCACTTCATGGCGTCCTCGCGCGCCCAGCCGCTGATCTGGAACCGCTGGAGCCCGCTGGAATTCGTCGAGGTGCCCAGCATGGCGATGGAGTACCTGGCCCTCGATCAGCTCAGCGCCGCCTACCTCCCCGCCGAGCTGGAGCGGGTCCGCCGCGAGCAGCTCGAAGGCAGCATTCTGTTCTTGCCCTGGGCCGTGCAGATGGACGCCTTCCAGCACTGGCTGTATACCCAGAGCGCTGAGCTGAGCATTGCCGATCTGGACGCCAAATGGCTCGAACTCGACCGCGCCTACCACCCCTGGCTCGACTGGTCGGGGCTGGATGAGCGGGAGCGTGCGGGTGGCTGGCAGTACTACCATATCTTCCGCAACCCGTTTTACTACCTTGAATACGCCATGTGCAGCCTGGGCGCCGTGGATTTGTGGCGCCAGTCGCGCACCGATAAGCCCGGCACCCTGGCCCGCTACAAGGCCGCACTGAGCCTGGGCAACACCGCGACTCTGCCGGAGCTGTACCGGGCGGCGGGTACCCAGTTCCGCTTCGACGCGGCCTACCTCAGCGAGCTGATGACCTTCCTGATGAACGAGCTGAAAGGAGCGTTATGACCACCCTACCCAGAACTTCAGCCGGTGAACGTGCCGCCGCCCTGGCGCCCCAGCTCACCGCCTGGCGCCGCCACCTCCACCAGCATCCCGAACTCGGCTTCGCGGAGCACGAAACGTCGGCCTACATTGCCGCCGAGCTGTCCAGACTGCCGCACCTGAGCGTCACCCGCCCCACCGCGACGAGCGTGCTGGCCGTGTTGCAGGGCGGTAAACCGGGCCAGACCGTGCTGCTGCGGGCCGACATCGACGCGCTGCCGATTCTGGAAGAGAACAGCTTCGAGTTCGTTAGCTCTGTGCCGGGTGTGATGCACGCCTGCGGCCACGACGGGCATACGTCCATTTTGCTCGGCGTGGCCAGATTGCTGAGCGAAGACCCCTCACAGGTTAACGGCCAGATCCGCATGATCTTCCAGCACGCCGAGGAGAGCGGTCCCGGCGGCGCCGAGGAACTGGTCCACGGCACCGAGCTGATGAGCGGCGTGGACGTGGTGACGGGCCTGCACCTCAATTCGCAGTTGCCGACCGGCGTGGTGGCGGTCAAACCCGGCGCCTTCATGGCCGCGCCGGACGTGTTCAGGGTCACCATCCAGGGCAAAGGTGGGCACGCCGCGCACCCGGAGGAAACCGTGGACCCTATCGTGATCGGGGCGCAGGTCATCACCAATCTGCAACAGGTCGTCAGCCGGGGGGTCAGTGCGCTGGACAACATGGTGCTGAGCGTGACCTACTTTCACGCCGGAACCACCCACAACGTCATCCCAGGCAGCGCCGAGCTGATGGGCACCGTGCGGACCTTCGACGCCGAGTTGCGGAGCAAAGCGCCGGGGATGCTCGAACGGGTCGTCAGGGGCATTACAGAGGCGCATGGGGCCACGTATACCTTCGCCTACGAACCCGGTTACCGCCCGGTGGTCAACACCGACTGGGTGGCCGAGCGACTCATGGGTATCGCCCGCGCCGAGGTCGGCGACAAAGCGCAACTGGCGACCCCCAGCATGGGCGGCGAGGACTTCTCCGCCTACCTGACCCGCGCGCCCGGCGCCTACTTCAACGTGGGCAGCGGCAACGCCGAGCTGGAGAGCGATTATCCGCACCACCACCCGCGTTTCACCATCGACGAGGCCAGCCTGGTGACCGGCGTGCGAATGCTGTACGCGGCGGCGCTGGAGCTGGGGAAGGGGGAGTAGGAGGGAGGGGAAGCGGTGCGCGGTATGCAGTAAGAGAAAGCCACTGAGGCATATGAAACTAAAATGACTGCTTGCCATCAGACGACCCCTCACCCTTCCGCCGCTGCGCGGCTCCCTCCCTCTCCCCAGGGGAGAGGGCTGGGGTGAGGGGTGTTTCGGCGGCCACAATCATGTCTTGAACTCAATCCCGTATCAGACGCCGTCCCAGGCGCCGCGTGTCCTAACCGCCTCCCGCGCACCGCGCCCTGAGTACAAACAGTCAGCCGCCCCCAACTCGGAGACGGCTGAATTTTCTTGTGGTGACAGGCGACTGGACTCGAACCAGCCTATGGCCAACCCCGGCCCGTCTCGCACGCCCGTTGGTTCGAGGTGGGCGACTCCCTCGGATTCCCCTGTACAGAGAGGACGAACACGTCAGTGGTGCAAACATCAGGTGACACTTACCGCTTTGGCCGCGTACATCCGGCCTGGGAACCGGAAGGTAGTATGCCCCGGAAGTGTCAGGTTACGATGTGCCCAGCGTACATTGCCCCTTAAGCTTGTGGCTCAGCAGAGCGTAAGCGAAGTGGCCTAGTGCGGGCGGCCCGACGCCAGAGCATCCAGCAGATAATGAACGGCATGACCCAGCCTACCTCCGATCAGCACGGCATCCAGCGTCACGTCGCCTTCGACTGGGGCGGCGTGTTCACCATCGGCACCTTCGACGGGAGATCCACGGGCCGCCTGGCCGAGCATACCGGCACCGATGTCGAGAGTCTGCGCCAGAGCTACTTCCGGCATGTCCGCCAGCTCGAAGTCGGGGCCTGGAGCCTGCCGCAGTTCTGGGACACCGTGCAGGCCGAATCCGGCGCCGCGCTGCCCTACGCCGAGTTCGAGGCGATGTACCTGGGCAGCATTCACGACAACCCGCCGATGTACGCTCTGCTGGCCCGGCTGCCCAGAGCGGTGCGTGTGGGCCTGCTGAGCAACAACTACCCGGTGGTGAGCGACCATCTGCGTGCCCGGCCTGAATTCGGGCGCTTCGACGCGCTGGTGTTCTCCAACGAACTCGGCGCCAAGAAGCCCGCCCCGGAGTCGTTCGCGGCGCTGGAAGCGGCCATGCAGTGTCCGGCGAATCTGGTCGCCTTCGTGGACGACGTTGCCGAGAACATCGACGCCGCCAACGCCGCAGGCTTTCACGCCGTGTTGTATCACCACGACCACCACGCCGCCTTCGAGGCCGAGCTGTCCGCCTGGCTGGGCATGAGCTTCTGAGCCCGCGCCATTCATCCCGGCTTACAGCTCCGGCCCGTGTTGTCTCATCAGCCTGTACAGTGGGGAGGTGAATCACGCAGAAGACCTCCCGCCCAGTGCTGCCGCGTCTGGCAGCGCAGCGCAGAGCAGTCCGGGCGCGACTTCCCCCGATTCGGGCCGGGCGGCGGTGCGGCTGCTGCAAGGCTACCTGTGGCACCCGCAAGAAGAGAGCGGCCAGGGCGCCTTCGAGGATTTCGACCTGGAAAACTACCTGCCCCACGAGCTGGGCGAGGCCAAGGTGCTGTGGGACGACGTGCGGCCCCCCTTCGCCTTCTTCGAGAACGGGGAAAGTACCGCCTCGCAGGCGTTTTACCAGTTCACCGTGCTGCAACTCTACGACGCCCGGCCCAGCGCCGCAGCCCTCAACGCCGACGCCCAGGCCGCCTCGCAGGCGCTGGGGCCGCTGCTGGAGGCCACGCCGCCCGGTGTTGGCTGGCAACTCTGGGAAGACCTGCGCGAGCTGTGAGTGGGCACTACAGGAGCTTATGGACTGGTTAGATCTGTACGTGGAAGGTGACACCCACCCGCGCCGTTTCGACAAACCCGAAGCGCTGCGCCAGTACCTCACCAAAGTCGAGCGCATGGGCGAGGAAGGCATCGGCGCCCTGATCGAGTGGGGCGAGGTGGCCCCGCCGATGACGCGGCGGCGCTACAAGGTGAGCAGGCTGGGGGCGGCGGGGGAGTGAGAGTAGGGGGGCTGCACGGAGGCCCCCTCACCCTTCCGCCGCTTCGCGGCTCCCTCCCTCTCCCTCAGGTAGAGGGATCAAGGGCAGCGTGCTGGACGGTATTTAAGGTTAGTTTTCTGGAACGAAAAAAGGCTCTCGCTGTCGCTTGGCGAGAGCCTTTGTGTTGCGAGGCTGGGTGGGGTGAGTGAGCAACGCTCATGCCCTTCCGTCCAGCTCAGGCTCAGACAACCGCACCTTTTTCCTGCATCAGCAGCCCGCGCCGGGTCCAGGCGTTGTAGTTCAGCAGCCGCACGGCCTGGAAGGCCCGCATCCAGTCGGCCTCGCCCGCGAGCTTCTGGCCGCGTCCGTGGCGAATGGCCAGATTTCTATGCGCGGCCAGAAACTCCGGCACGCTGGCGCCGGGCAGCAGCCGCACATCGATCTCCTCGCTGCTGGCGGGCGAGAACGGCAGGCCCGACGTGCTGCTGAGCGAGGCGGCAATGCCGCTGGCCCGGTCGCGGGAGAGCGTCACTGCCTGCATGAAGGGCGGCAGCGGCGGGCCGTCGGGCGACTCGCTCCAGCGCAGGCTCAGGGCCGTGTCGCCGTCGAGCAGGTAGGCCCGCTGGTGCCGGGCCTCGGTGAGTTCGGCGGCGTAATACACACCCAGGGGTTCGGCGCCGCAGCCTTGCAACTCGGTGTGGGTCGCCTTGATGCTGCGCGACTGGTCCGGCGTGGCGCCCCAGTCGCGTTCACGCTGGGCCTCGAAGCTCAGCGCCCCGCTGAGGCTGGGGCCGGGGTAGGGGCGGCCCGCCAGGCGCGAGGAGCTGACATCTGGCAATAAGCGCTGGGCAGCGGCTTCACCCAGCAGGTGTTGCAGTTCCTCGGCGGTGAGGGTGGCAAGGTTCAGGCGCGGCACGGTAGGGCGTGAGTGTAGCACCCGCCCCGGAGGTGGAAGGTGGTCGGAGGTTGCCCCCGATGGGCTGAGCCGTTGGCGGTGTTGACAGATGGAAGACTCGCTGCTAACCTATCTGAGCCTGAAAAGGTGAACGGCAACGTGTGGGGCCATGGCGCAGCTGGGAGCGCGTCTGAATGGCATTCAGAAGGTCAGCGGTTCGATCCCGCTTGGCTCCACCAGAGAGAAGGAAGAAGGCCCGGAGTGATGGATGCTCCGGGTCGTCCATGTTCCGTGTGATTGACAGGTATTGGAATGGTCACTCAGCCAGAAAGGTTGTCCTCTAACCAGCCATATTCGGTGAGCACCCGCCAGGCCAGGTCAACTTGAGCCGGGGTAAACTGGCGTTTACGATCACTCCACTCATGCACTACTGCCAGCGCCTCCCCCGATGTCGCGGCACTCAAGTGCGTGGCTGCGAAATGCACGGTAGACAGTAGTTCCATGCCGTAGGGCGTCTCGAAACCGTCTACCAGCCGCGTGACCCGCTCAAAACGGGCGGTGGCCTCCGGTGAATTTGCCAAATACTTTGCTGCGTCTTCGCGAGCACCCGGAATCAGGTCCAGCGGCTTGGTCGGGTCGTCACCCCCGTCCGCATACCCGGCGATGAGATGTCCCTCCAGGCGTCTGAGCACATGTCGCAGGTCGGGCGCGTAAGGACCATACGTCCCCTTGGTGTAAGTCAGTTTGAGTTCCTGGCCCGCTTCTTGGAGAAAGTACATGAGCTTCTGAACTTCCAGCAGCGACACGAAGGGGTCGAGAAGGCCCGCCAGGTAGCGGTCCATCAGGCTTACCAGGGCCGCTCGTCCAGGGGTCATACGGGGAGCAGCCGTGACATTGGTCGGGGCAGGCGGAGCCTCGCCCGGCTCGAATACGGTGACCTGGACAGTGTTCAGCGCGCCCAACGTTTCCTCGATTCGGGCTCGTACCTCGGCCCAGGGCAGTCCGCCCAGGCCAGCTCCAAGCGGTGGCAAAGCAATGCTGCTAATCCCTAGACGGTGGATGTCAGCGACCAGCGCCAGCAGCCCTAACTCAATGTCCTCGATGCGGCTCTTACCCTTCCAGTGCCGCTTGGTCGGGAAATTGATCAGATAGCGCGGTAGGCCCAGACCACTCCGCTCGGTGATGAACATCTTCCCCGGCTGAACCTCACCGCGCTGACAGGCCACTTCATACGCCCTGAAGTTATCGGGGAAGGCCTTCTTGAACTGTAAAGCAACCCCCCGACCCATGATTCCGACACAGTTGACCGTGTTGACCAACGCCTCTGATTCTGCCGTCAACAGATTGCCTTGCTGGAATTCTATATCTGACACGACTAATAGTACCAAGTGGGGCGGTACTGCACCAGGGGTCGGGTGGATAGCAGGCCCTCTGTCTCGGCAAGGTCAAGCAACCGTGTCACCCGCTCAGCTATCTGGCTCGATTGCACGCCGACCACTCGGAACAACGACAAGGGAAAAGTGTCCACGACAAGAAACTCAGCTTGTTTACGCTCTTTGACATTTCGCCAGTTCGTCATGCGGACCGCTTGCCAGTCCACATCGTTCAGTTGATCGGCCCGTGACCTGAATTCACTGTAACGGGCTGCCGCGTTCGACAAGCTGAAGGCCCAGGGACGATGTTCACGTGTGGCCCAGGCGAGCACTTCACCCAAGTCGGCTTCGAGATGCACGATGGCTACCTGTCCGCCCTTGTAGGCCACCTCTGGACTGCGCATGTGAATCAGGTACAGCATCACCGAGCGGGGGCAAAAGTAAAAGGGTACACAGGCACCTACCATGACGCCGCCCAAACAGCTTATAGACAGTTCATTCAGGCGTCGGAGTTTGAGCTTCCCCATGCCAATCGTGACCGCTGGCCCCCCTGCCGCCACCATCAAGGCGTCCGAGCGGAGTTCGCCTGCACTGATAATGGCTGGCAGATTGTCTACTGGCGTGATGTGGTAAATCTTTTGGTTTACCGGTACGGTCGTCACGGTCCCTCGCTCAACGCTACGCCTGAGCGCTCAAACCCGTCACCCGCATTTGCTATACCCGCACGCCTGGCACTTCATGCACCCTTCCTCCCGGATCACGGCTTTCTCGTCGCAGACGGGGCAGCGTTCGCGGCTCATGGCGTTGGTGCTGACGCCCGTGCCATTCGAGATAGCGCTGGAGCCGCCCAGTCCCAGACCATCCGGTGCGGCGCCGATGTCCTGGCTGCCCCCGGCCACAGGCGGCAGGCCCGTGGTGCCCAGGCCCGTACTGCTTAAGTTCTTGGCGAAGGTCTCCAGCGCCACCGCGATCAGGTCGGCCTTGCTGCCCACCAGTCGCCCGTTGTAGCTGCCGTACAGCCCGCCGTTGATGCCCCTGAGGGTTTTGATCAGCGCCTCGGCAGGCACGCCATGTTGCAGCGCGATGCTCACCACGCGCCCCAGCGCCTCGCTGTCGGCGTTGGCCTCGTCGCCCGCCCGGCCAGAGATGACCATGACTTCCACCGGGTTGCCCTGAAGGTGGTTGACCGTCACCAGGAAGCTGCGCCGATGCCCGCTGGTCGGGTCCGTCAGCTTGACCATATCGGTGATGCCTTGCAGGCGGGCCGGACGCTCGTAGACCGGCTTGCTGGGGTTGAAGGCGGGCACGCTGTACGCAGCCGGAGCCGGAGTCTGAACCGCTTCCGGCACTGGAGCCTCGCCCATGACCTCGGCGGCGCTCTCTGTGGCGTCCGTCTCTTCCGTCTTCACCTCGGTCTTGCTGGTACTCAGCACCTGGAACTGGCGCGAGCCGTCGCGGTAGACCGTGATGCCCTTGCAGCCGGTGCGGTAAGCCTCGCTGTAGGCGTCCTGCACGTCCTGAACGGTGGCCGAGTTGGGCAGGTTGATGGTTTTGCTCAGGCTGTTTCCGGCGTAGCCCTCGGCGTCGAAGGCCCGCTGCACGGCGCCCTGCATCCGCACATGGTCCAGCGGAGAAACGTCGTGGGCACACACGAAGACCTGTTGCAGCGCCTGCGGAATGAAGTCCAGGCCCACCACCGACCCGTGATTCTCGCTGACGGCCTCGGTCACCTTGTCCCAGTCCCATTTACCTTGCACGTCCATGCCGACGGCGGGCGGGTAGCTCTCCAGCAGCTCGACGAACAGTGGGGCCAGCAGGGCGCGGTACTCGCTGCCGATCTTGCGCCAGATGAACGGGCTGAACACGGGCTCGATGCCGCTGCTCACGCCCATCAGCATGCTGGTCGTGCCGGTGGGAGCCACCGTCAGCACCGCGACGTTGCGGCGGGGCGCGTGGGGCATCTGGGGCGCGTTGCGCTGGTAGACGGCGTAGTGGCCGCGCTCCTCACCGAGCTGCTCGCTCTGGGCAATCGCCTCCTCTCGCAGCACGCTCATGATTTCGTAGATCATCTCGCGGCCCGCCTCGTTGTCGTAGCGCAGGCCGAGCTTAATGAGCGCGTCGGCCAGGCCCATTACACCCAGGCCGAGGCGGCGCAGGTCCTGTGAGGCCACCCGGTTGTCTTCCAGCGCGAACACGTTGACCTCTAGCACGTCGTCGAGGAAGCGCACGCAGGTCCGGATGTCGGCCCGGAACGTGGCGAAGTCGAATTCGCTGCCCTGCACGTAGGCGGCCAGGTTGATGGCGCCCAGATCGCAGGGCTCGCCGATGGTGAGGGGGATCTCGCCGCAAGGGTTGGTGCTCTTGATGTGATACCGCTCGCCCAGATTCTTCAGGGCCGAGAATTCGTTGATGCGGTCCACGAAGATCAGGCCCGGCTCGCCCGTGCTCCAGGCGTGCTGCGCGACCTGATCCCACAGCCAGGCGGCGGGGAAGCCCGATGTGTTGCCACGCCGGTAGATTGGCACACCGCGCGCGCCGTCCACGTCGCGGTCGGGGAGCTGTGGCCAGTGGCCTGCGAACTCGCCGCTCTGCTCGGCCAGGTAGTACTTGCCGGGCACCTCCTGCGCTGCCACCGGCCACAGCCCGTTCGCCTGGAGCACGTCCCAGAAGGCGCCTGTAATCAGCACCGAGATGTTGAAGGTCGAGATGTCGCCCTCGCTGGCCTCGCGGTCCAGATCCTTGGAGGTCAGGAAATCGAGGATGTCCGGATGCGAGACGCTGATAGTCGCCATACCTGCGCCACGTCGGGTGCCGCCTTGCCTTACAACCCGCAGGACCGGCGAATACACATACCGCAGCGTGTTGATCGGTCCGCTGTGCTCGGCGCCCCGGTTGGCCCACTCCAGAAAGTTGTCGAAGATTTCGAGTAGAAAGCTGACCGGCCCGCTGCTGCTGCCGCCGGAGCCCTGAATGGCCGCGCCTTCGGGCCGCATCTTGGAGAGGTCGAGCCGGGGTTCCAGGTTCAGCTTGGCGGTCTCGGCCACGCTGCGGGCCGCGTCGATGATGCCGCCCATGTCGTCGGGCACGCTCTGGACGCCTTCGGGCAGGTCGCGGACGAGTTGCACGCCGCCCGCACGGGCCTGGGCCACGAGTGCGGCGCTCGCCTGGCCATAGATCACGCGGGTCCAGTTGCGGATCGCCACCGGCTGCTTCTCGCCGTCCGGCTGGGTGGGCGGGCGCATCAGACCGGCGATGAAGTCGCCCACGTCGGGGTGATCGGCGGCCATGTAGACCCAGCCGCGCACGCCCGCGTCGGGCCGTGAGGACTCGGCGCGGGGCAGGTACACGTCGAGGTTCACGCCGTTGCCGCCGCCCACCTTGGTCACCAGCGCGAGTTTTTTCGCCACCTCCATCACGCCGCTAAAGCTGCTGGGGTCGAACTCGGTGGCGCCCTGCACGAAGCAGTTCAGCACGTTGCCGTGCCGGGTGCCCGCGCCCGCCAGCACCCGACCGCCGGGGCAGAACTTCTTGCCCGCCATCAGGTCGTAGTACTTCTGTGCCCAGCTTAGCCGCGCTTCCGGGGCCTCGGCGCCCGCCACCCACTGCGCGATCCGCTCGAACATGTCGCCCACGCTGCTATCGCCTTCTTGCAGGTACTGGCGCCGGGCGATGTGCTGGGCGTTGTCGTCGAAGTTGGTCAGGGGCGTGCGGATCAGCGAGGTGCGGGGGATGGTGGTCATGGTGGGTTCTCCTTGCGGGAATAGAAAGACAGCATGGCGGGACCGACGCCGCGCAATGAGCGGGGCGTGGAGGGGGGTGAGTGATATACTCAGTGTAACACGATACTGATTCGGAGTCTAGTCGCTAAGTACTATATCTGGCGTCTGGCGAGCGTACCGTACCAGATATAGCACCCGGAGAATGCGCAAACCCGGCTTGACTTCTTGGAATGCGTCATTACACCACGCCCGGCAGGTCGGGGCAAGCGCAACTGCCACGTGGGGGGCCGCCTCGCCGCGCACGGTTCCGGCGAGGGCGACCCCGCGTACAAATTCGGGGCTTTCTTCAGGTCAGCTCAGGAGTGGGTCAGGGTTCGTTGAAGGCCAGGGCGGGGTTTGCTCAGCCACTCGCATGAAGGCCGCATCAGACTTGGGGGGTCCGTATTCACTTGCCCAGATTCACTTGCCCAGGAGGCTTCACCATGACCATGACCAGCGATCAAGTTTCCGATAAACTCCAGTACCTGCTCGGCACCCTGCGCGACGGCGAGAAAGGCTTTGCCGACGCCGCCGAGCACGCCACTGACCCCAGCTTGAAAACCCTGTTTCAGTCGCGGGTGGCCCAGCGCACCGAAATGGCCCAGGCCGTCGAGCGCGAGCTGTCCAAGTACGGCGAGGTCGGCAAGCAGGGCGGCAGCGTCGGCGCCGCGCTCCACCGCACCTGGCTGGGTGTCCGTGACGCCATCTCAGGGCGGGGCGACAAGGCTGTGGTGGCCGAGTCCGCACGCGGCGAGGACGTGGCCGCCGACAACTACGCGGACGTGCTGAAGGAAACCAGCCTGCCCAGCGACGTGCGCAGCGTGATCGAGGGCCAGTTCGCCAAGGTCAAGGCCAGCCAGGTCGAGATGCAGGCCCTGAAAGCCCAGTGGGATGCCAAAAGCTGAGCTGAGCGATTGACAAAGCGCCGCACCTGAGGTCAGGGGTGCGGCGCCGTGCTACAGCTTCAGGGCGTGGTGAATCTTGTCGCCAATCCTTATTTTACAAACGGCAGCGAGCATTGCGGAGTAGGAATCAAACACCCTGGAGGGGACGAAAATGACCCTGTTTAGTTTAGGGTCGTCATCGTATTCATCCCAGATGTCTCGAATGTCATACTCATAAACTTCTTGTGCACCTGATCTGTGGTTTTTGATGCATAGATAGCTAAAATCCTGTTGCTCTCTCATAATCGGGAAGATATCGTAGACCTTTGTTTCGAGAGGTGGGCTGTCCACTTCTCCCTTGAGTACTGTACGCTGGCCATGATAACCGACCGTTCCCAGATTGGAGAAGTACAATGTGCGGGCACGTTCAAAACGTGGAGACCTTCTTGCTGCATGCGAAGTGAATCTTCTGAACGCGTAATAGGGCGATTCAGGCGCCCAGACGTGGCTGAAGATCAGTCGCTGTTGCCTGAACCAATCTGGCAGGTCGAATTCCAGGGTGACGTAGGTCTGCTCCACCTCGTCAGGTGTCGAGACCCAGTAGTCCAGATTGGGGAAGCGCTGTAAGAAGCTCCTGAAATTTGCCTTGTCCGCCTCACTTAAGGGGGACTGCTCAAGCCGCCCCAGCACCATCTCAGCGCTCTGGAGCTTACCGGTGCGCTGCCACTCGTCGTGGAGCGCTTTTTGCTCATCGTTCATACGGACGGTCCTCCATCCGCATCAAATCACGAATTCCCCATTCCGCATCACGGCCTCGCGCTCTCCGCTCTGTGTCACGCCGTCCACGTTCATCTCGGGGCTGCCGATCATCCAGTCGACGTGGACCAGCGAATCGTTGCCGCCGCGCTCCCTGAACACCTCTGGGCTCTCCACGCCGCCCCCTATGTTGAAGCGGTAGGCCGCGCCGATGGCGATGTGCGAGGCGGCGTTCTCGTCGTACAGGGTGTTGAAGAAAAACAGCCCGCTCTGGCTGATCGGTGAGGAGTGCGGCACCAGCGCCACTTCGCCCAGGCGGTGAGAACCCTCGTCGGTGTCGATCAGCGAGCGCAGCACGTCCTGCCCGGTCTCGGCACTGGCTTCCACGATGCGCCCGGCCTCAAACCTGATCCGGATGCCCGAAATCAGCACGCCGTTGTAGCTCAGCGGCTTGGTGCTGACCACCGTGCCCTCGGTGCGCTCCCGGTGCGGCGCGGTCCAGACTTCCTCGGTGGGAATGTTGGCGGTAAATTCAATGCCGGACGGCGTGAAGCTGGTGCCGCCGCCCCAGAGGTGCTGGTCGGCCAGTCCGACGGTCAGGTCCGTGCCGCCGCCTTTGAAGTGCACAGAAGCGTACTGCTTGCCCGTCAGAATCTTCTTGCGGGCGTGCAGCTTGCCCAAGTGGGTTTTCCAGGCGGCCACCGGGTCGCTCTGATCGGCGCGGGTGGCCCTGAAGATGGCGTCCCAGTAGAGCTGCACGGCTTCCTCGTCGCTGACGTCCGGGAAGATGAGCTTGGCGCTGGCGGGCAGCGGCGAGGTAATCAGGTTCCAGTTCAGGGCGTTGGTCATGACCTGGTGGCTGTAGGGCCTGCGGTAAGTCGCCAGGGCACGCTGATGCGCCGCGAGCCTGTGCGGGTCGGCCCCGGCGTGCAGGCCCGGATCGCCAGCCCGGATCGCCAGCACGGCGCCGCCCGCGTTGGCGGCTTCCAGCTCGGCATCGACGCGCCACTGACTGATGGTCTCAAAGCTGCCGTCCGGCGCCAGTTCGAAGCGGGCCTTTTGCACGTCGTCGTCGTCCCAGCGGACATCGGCGAAGCTCGCCCCGGCGGCGTAGGCGCTGCGCACGATGGCGCGTGCCAATGCTGCGGCTTCAACCGGCGACTGCACCAGCAGCCGCTGCCCGGCGCGCAGGCCCAGGCCCACCTGCACGGCCAGGTCGGCGTAGTTCTGGAGTTTTTGCTCGAAGGTCAAAGGTGAAGTGTTGGTCATGTCCGGCAGGATACGGCGGCGCGGGTGCGCCAGTGGGTGCCCGGCGTCCAGATGAAGGGGAGCTGAAGCTAAAGGCCGGAGCGGGGAAACCGGGTTGGGCAAGCGCTGGCTGTAGCGGCGACTGTAAAACCAAAAACACAGAGCCGCGTTCGCTCCGTGTTCTGTCGGTGGGTGTGCCAGTGCCCTGAATAACCTGGGATTCTCAATGTGTAATCAAGGGTGGGTCGCTCAGCGTTGATCGACGAGTTTACCGTCCACGATCACCTGGTAGTTCGGCTGGCCGTTGCTGCCGTTGACTTGAACCGTCAGGACGCTGCCTGGATACGTCTTGGTTTGCCCATTGATCGTGACGGTGCAGGTGCCGCCGCTGCACGAGGCGCTGGTGCTGCTGGAGCTGCTCGACGTGCCGGGTGCCGGTGTGGGAATGGGCGCAAGAGGCGGCAGAGACGGAAAAGCCGGAAACGCTGGAAAATCAGTATTGATGTCGTCGGTCTCCAGGTCGGAATCGTCCCAGCTTTCACTGGAAAACGAACTGCTGGAACTGGACGCTGAAGAGGAGTTCTGGGCGAGGGCGGGGGCGCTGAGCAGCAGACCGAGCAGTATGAACGTCTTTAACATGATGTACCTCTTTGACCTACCGGTTGAGGGCACTGGCAGAGGGCGGGTCGCCTCCACCTGACCATAAGTCAGTGAACAACCTGGCTAGGCAGCCGCTCATCTGCTCATCTGAGGCCGGGTTTTGCGGCTTTACGTCTGTAAAGGGGGTTTTCATGGCGACTCAGGGTTTTGTGAAGATTTGGCTCAGTGCAGTGGAGTGGTGTTCCGTCCCCGGCGTAGATCGGGTAAGATCAATCTCAAAAAAATATGAGCGGTGAGGGCGCGGCAACCGACTAAAGCAGATGTCATAAAAAGACCCTTTTTATGACCGAGCGGAGCGAGTAGTTTTGACTGAGCAGGACGCAGAATGGAGGTGCGGGGAGGCTGTTTTCCCCGTGGCGTAATTCGGAGTACTGCTTTAGGCCAGCACGGCGTCCATGAGTCCCTCCAGCGTGCTGCTGGACT
>NZ_JANYGJ010000189.1 GCF_025362455.1 Deinococcus sp.
CGGGCCGGGCGCGGCGGCGGGACGGGCAGCGTCTGCTCGACCTGAATGGTTGGGGGCTGAATGGTTGGGGGCTGAATCGTCTGCGAGCCGCTGGGGCGCTCCGAGTGCCGCCTCATCAGCAATGACCCGACCAGCGACCCAATTAGGGGCACCGTCGCCAACAGCCAGCAGCCCGCCGCCAGCCGGAACGCCCCCTGAAAACCCCAGGCGCTCAGAGCCAGTGCGCCCAGCCCCGGCCCGACCACCCAGGCCAGTGAAAACACGGACCGCAGCACCGTCAGAGCGCGTTCGGGCAGATCACCGGCAGAGACGACACCGGGCGCGGCGGCGAGGCTTTGGCGCGAGAAGGCGAACAGTTGCGGAAAGGCCGCCGCGCTGACGCCCTGGAGCAGCGCCCCGATCAGCAGCGCCCCCAGGTAAGCGCCCTGGGGCAGCAGACTGTAGCTCAGCGCAGAGAGAATACCCGCGCCCAGGCACGCCAGCACCAGGGGCAAGCGACTCCGTAATGAACGGCAGTGCAACCGGTCCGAGAGGCGGGCCAGGCGGGTGCTGATGAGCACGCCGCTGATGGCCGTCAGGCTCAGGAACAGGCCCAGCCTGAGCGGCGTCATCCCGATGAAGTTGACCCCGAACAGCGCCATGAACGGCATGCTGATTGACGAGCCGAAACCCAGGCAGAACACCGAGAGGGCCAGCGGCCAGAAGGCAGGCAGACGCGCCAGGGCGGGCAACATGCCCCGGCCAGTGTGGGTTGGAGCACTCAAGTGGGGAAACCTCGTTCGGGGAGAGGCGAAATCAGGCTAAGCTGGACGCCGGGCCGGGCGTGCCCCCAGCTTGCGCCGATGCTGGAGGCAGCGTCAAGCCTGAGCCGGACGCACCGACCTTGGGTGAGCCTTGAGCCGCCGCCTATCAGCGCTTCAGGTCTGTGTAAGTCTAGCCCAGCTTGGTCACGGCGCCCTGGACCGCCTCGGCCAGCGTGGGGTGAATATGCACGGCGTTCTTGATGACGGCGGCGGGCGCGTGGGCGTTCAAGAGGTCGATAGAGCGGTGGATCAGCTCGGCGCCGCCCGCGCACAGCAGTGTAGCGCCCAGCAGGTGCCCGGACTGCGCGTCGCTGACGACCTTGATGAAGCCCTCGATATCGCCAAGCTGACGTGGCAAAGCAGAGCGCCGCACAAGCCCATAGAAAAGCGTTCTGCGGCGCGGTCTGTCCACACTGTTCAGATCACGGCTACTTCGGGTTCGGCCAGTTCCGCCGCCTGCAACTTCTTGAACGCGCTCAGCGCCTGCGCCACGACCTGATCCATGTTGTAGTACTTGTAGGTCGCCAACCGGCCCACAAAGGTCACGTCCGGCTGGGCCTGGGCCTCGGCCTCGTACTTTTTGTACAGCTCGGCGTTGGCCGGTTGCGGCACCGGGTAATAGGGGTCACCCTCGGCCTGGGGATACTCATAGACCACCGAGGTCTGGGGATGCTGCTGGCCGGTGATGTACTTGAATTCGCTGATGCGGGTGTAGCCGTAATCGTTGGGGTAATTGACCGTGCCCACCGCCTGAAACTGCTCGGTGGCGTGCGTCTCGTGGCGAAACTCCAGGCTGCGGTAGGGCAGCTTGCCGTGCCGGAAGTCAAAGAAGGCGTCTACCGGGCCGGTGTAGATCATGTGCGTCCAGGGCAGCAGATCCTGAATCTCGCGGTAGTCGGTGTTGGTCATCACCTTGATGTTGGGATGCGCCAGCATCGCCCCGAACATGCGGGTGTAGCCGTGCAGCGGCATGACCTGGTAGGTGTCGGCAAAATATCGGTCGTCGCGGTTGGTGCGGGTCGGCACGCGGGCCGTCACGCTGGCGTCGAGTTCCGAAGGGTCCAGGCCCCACTGCTTGCGGGTGTAGCCCCGGAAGAACTTGTTGTACAGGTCGCGCCCGACCTTGCCCACTACCACGTCCTCACTGGTCCTGACCTGCTCGACCTTTTCAGCCACCGAGGCGAAGAATTCCTCGACCTGAAAGCTGGTCAGATTGAGCCCGTAGAGCTTGTTGACGGTATCGAGGTTGATGGGAATCGGCAGTTCCTGACCGTCCACGCTGGCGAGTACCCGGTGCTGGTAGGGGCGCCAGTCGGTGAAACGTGACAGGTACTCGAACACGTCCTTGCTGTTGGTGTGGAAGATGTGCGGGCCGTAGGGATGAATCAGAATGCCCGCGTCGTCGTAGCGGTCGTAGGCGTTGCCGCCGATATGAGGGCGTTTGTCCACGATCAGCACGCGCTTGCCGCTGCTGGCCAGTCTCTCGGCGAGCACGCTGCCCGCGAAACCCGCGCCGACGATCAGGTAGTCGAAGGCTGAAGTGAGCGTTGCAGAGAGTTGGACCGAAGGTTGCTCAGTCATCGGCGGCCACCCGCCCGGTGGTGTCGGCCTCGTCCTGGTGGGCGGCGGCCTCGATCAGCAGGTGCATCTGGTGCCAGGTGTGGTCCCACGACAGGCCCGAAATGTAGGCGTCGGCACGCTCGGCGCGGGCCTGGGCGCTGGGGCTGCCCGCCTCGGCCAGCGTCTGGGCACAGGCGGCCTCGAAGGCGTCCAAGCCGTCGGCGATGCGGACCAGATCCTGCTCACCGTAGGGGCGCACCACGTCGCGGATGCCGGTGGACACCACCGGGACGCCCGCCGCCAGGTATTCCGGGGTCTTGGTCGGGCTGATGAACTCGGTGGCCGCGTTGCGGGCGAACGGCAGCATCGCCACGTCCCAGTGCGCCAGGTAGGCGGGCAGCTCGGTATACGACTTGATGCCCAGGTAGTGCAGGTTCTCGGCGCGGGGCAACTCGGCGGGGTCGATCTTGACCACCGGTCCGATCAGCACGATCTGCCACTCCGGGCGCCGGGCGGCGAGCTGGGCGATCAGCTCGGTGTCGAAGCGCTCGTCGATGACGCCGAAAAAGCCCAGCCGGGGCCTAGGCAGCGCCGACTGGTCAGCCGGGTCGGCGGGCTGCTGCCGGGCCTGAGCGAAATGGGCGGCGTCCACGCTCGACGGAAACGGATACACCGCACTGTGGCGCTGGCGCTTGGCCTCGTAGAGCCGGTGACCGCCGGTAAAGACCAGCTCGGCGTGATCGAATAAGCTGTTCTCGCGCTCACGCAGTTCAGGTGGGGCACCCTTGAAATTGGCCAGCTCGTCCATGCAGTCGTAGATGGTGACGCGGGGGCGCAGGTTGACGGTGATGGGCCACTCCATCGGGGTATACATCCACAGGTCGTAGCTCTGGAGGCCGTGCTCGGCGATCAGACCTTCCAGCAACGCCGCCGTGCGGGCCTGGGAGCGCAGCGGACCGTCGCCAGCACCAATGTGGGGCGTGCAGACGACCACTCCGCAGGGCTCCTGTCGGCAGACCATCTGGTCAGCATGGTCGCCAAAGATGGGCTCCTCGACGTAGAAGACCTGGCGGGTTTTGGCCGCCCGCGTCATCAGGTGCTGGGGGCGCTGAAACACGAAATCCCAGCGCAGATGAGCGACGACGATCAGTGGGTTGTGAATCAGTGGTGTCTGAGTCCCTGGTGGGCTGGTCGGGGAGACAGCGATGCGGCGAGGATCAGACACGGTGGGCTCCTTGAATCCGGGGTGAGTGGAATACGGGGTGAGTGCTGGTAAAACGCAGGCGCAGTCGCGCAGACCTGTAACGAGCAGAACATAGTGCGTCCCCTCCGTCAGAACCGGAGAGCCGACACAGAATCAAGGCTTGGAAAATTCATTCTAAAGGAGAGCAAAAGACGCATCCGACACGGCAGCGCGGCTCCGACACAGCAGTGCAGCGCGGATCAACGAAATCTGAAGGCAACCTTGGCCTCACCCTGAGACTGAAGGGTACGCCCAGGCAAGGCCGGGGCCAGTCGGGTGAGATTTACCTGTGACCTCGTTCCCCGATCACGCCACGTTTCCCGATCAGGCCACGTTTCCCGATCAGGCCACG
>NZ_JANYGJ010000190.1 GCF_025362455.1 Deinococcus sp.
TGACGATCAGCGCGGCGAGTGGGGGCCTGGGGAGTTCCCCACGCCTGTGGGGATGGCCCGAAACAGGTTGAGCGGCCATGAGCGCTCCCGACGAGTTCCCCACGCCTGTGGGGATGGCCCGCAACCCTGACGTGCGCCGTCCCGATATATGGCGAGTTCCCCACGCCTGTGGGGATGGCCCGCGTAGCTGGCGCGCATGGCCTGACCGACGCAAGAGTTCCCCACACCTGTGGGGATGGCCCGTGAGAGTTGTGTCCCGGCTGGGACAGCGTCAGGAGTTCCCCACGCCTGTGGGGATGGCCCGCGTAGTTGCGCCAGCTCATACCGCGCTGCTTGGAGTTCCCCACGCCTGTGGGGATGGCCCGACCTACTTGCAACCCAACACCGGCAAACTGAAGAGTTCCCCACGCCTGTGGGGATGGCCCGACCTACTTGCAACCCAACACCGGCAAACTGAAGAGTTCCCCACGCCTGTGGGGATGGCCCGCTTATTGTATTAAACAGGCCATCACTATCCTGGAGTTCCCCACGCCTGTGGGGATGGCCCGCGCTGCGCCGCTACTGGCTGATCGACGAGGAGGAGTTCCCCACGCCTGTGGGGATGGCCCGTCAATAAGCAGTTCGCCGTCACCATAGATACCGAGTTCCCCACGCCTGTGGGGATGGCCCGACTGTCCAGGTTGAGCTTTTCGGTCTCGGCGAGAGTTCCCCACGCCTGTGGGGATGGCCCGGTAGCTCACCCTGATTTCGCCCGGCAAAAAACAGAGTTCCCCACGCCTGTGGGGATGGCCCGACCTACGCCACCCGCGCCGCGCTGCTTTCGGGGAGTTCCCCACGCCTGTGGGGATGGCCCGGTGGTGACCGTGCCAGGCGGCAGGCTGACGGGGTGAGTTCCCCACGCCTGTGGGGATGGCCCGCCACAACGGCCAGATGCGGCGCAGTGGCCCGCGAGTTCCCCACGCCTGTGGGGATGGCCCGACCACGCAGGCCCTGATGGACCGGGCGGGCGAGAGTTCCCCACGCCTGTGGGGATGGCCCGGCTCCAGAATCAGCTTACCCACGTCCAGCAGCGAGTTCCCCACGCCTGTGGGGATGGCCCGCGTGTCAAATTCTCGTTTGAGGTCGCAACCAAGAGTTCCCCACGCCTGTGGGGATGGCCCGCTCAAAGCGCTCGGTGAGAGTACCGGGGCGTCGAGTTCCCCACGCCTGTGGGGATGGCCCGTGGAGGCGGTGGGAGACGTACTGGAGAGACTGGAGTTCCCCACGCCTGTGGGGATGGCCCGTGAGCCAGGACGTCCTGCCGGGTCGCTTTGGTGAGTTCCCCACGCCTGTGGGGATGGCCCGCGCCTATTCGTTCCGGTCTACCCGGAAACGCCGAGTTCCCCACGCCTGTGGGGATGGCCCGTCCAGCCCCGCCCAGCGCCGCGCCCATTCGACGAGTTCCCCACGCCTGTGGGGATGGCCCGCCATGAGCGCCCACTTGCAGCAGGGCACCCAGGAGTTCCCCACGCCTGTGGGCTTAGCGTCAGGGTTGCTGCCGTTTCGCGCAATCACAAGGCACACGGTTGACCCACTGGCTCCGGTCCTTGAATTTGAGCGCAAGAATCGGATGGTCTGACCTGGGGGTCTGGGTCTACCCTGTGATCAGGAGGCCAACCCTGTGTCAGATCCTGCATCCCTATCTCTCGACGAACAGCGATGGCAGCTCGTCTTGGGCCGTGAGGCGACCCACGACGGACAGTTCGTGTACGCCGTTCAGACCACTGGCATCTACTGCCGTCCGTCGTGTCCCTCCCGGCGTCCGAAGCGCAGCAACGTCGAGTTCTTCGAGACGGGTCTCGTGGCCCGCGCGGCAGGATTTCGGCCCTGCCGCCGCTGCCTGCCGGATGAGGTGGACGCCAGGAAGCAGGCCGTTGCCCAAGTACAACATCTGCTTGAGACGGTCGAACCTCCCCCCGCACTGGCCCAGCTGGCCCAGGCGGTGGGCCTGAGTCCGTTTCACCTGCAACGGGTCTTCAAAGCCATGACCGGGACCAGCCCCAAGCAGTACGCGCTCGCCCTGCGGGGCGAGCGCCTCAAGCAGCGGTTGCGAGAAGGGACCAGTGTCACCAGCGCCCAGTACGACGCCGGTCACGCCTCGTCCCGAACCCTGTACGACCGCGCCACCGATCAACTCGGCATGCCGCCCAAGAGTTACCAGGCCGGTGGGACGGGCCAGACCATCGCTCACGTCACGGTCGAGAGCGTCCTCGGTCCCATGCTGGTGGCAGCGACCACGCGTGGCTTGGTGGCGGTCCGCTTCGGCACAGCCGAACACCTCCTTCAGGAGCTGCTGGATGAGTACCCGCACGCGACTTTCATTCAGGGTGGAGCACCGCTGGGTGAGTATGTGACGGCGATTGGGCAGCACCTGGAAGGTCGTTCACCCCACCTTGACCTGCCCCGGGATGTTGCGGAGACCGCCTTCCAGCAGCGGGTCTGGTCGGCTCTGCAACGTATTCCCCCCGGCGAGACCCGCTCCTACACCCAGGTGGCCGAGACGATCGGTGCGCCCACCGCCGTGCGGGCGGTCGCCCGCGCCTGCGCCAGCAACCCGGTGGCGCTGGTGGTGCCGTGTCACCGGGTGCTGCGCCAGGGCGGCGCGCTCGGCGGCTACCGCTGGGGGGTGGAGCGCAAGCGGACCCTCCTGGAACGAGAACGCGTGGAGGCGGCCTCCCGCGCCTGATGCAAGTGCGCTGATCGCCCAGCACCCATCGAAAACACAGCCTTCAACGCGCCTCACTGGCGCTGGATCAACTTGTCTCAAGTCCAAGGAGCACCGCCATGCACCAGATCATCGAGCCCAAGATTCTCTATTTCGGGACGCCTGTCGTCCTGATCAGCACCCTCAACGAGGACGGAAGCTCCAACCTCGCGCCGATGTCGTCGGCCTGGTGGCTGAACGACTCCTGCATGCTAGGGATGAGCAACCGCTCGCAGACGGTGCGCAACATGTTGCGGGAAGGCCGCTGCGTCCTGAACCTGCCGTCTGCCGGGCAGGTGGACGCGGTGGACCGTCTGGCCCTGACCACGGGTCGGGGGGACGTGCCGGAGTACAAGGCGCAGATGGGCTACTGCTATGAGCCGGACAAATTCAAGGTCGCGGGCCTGACCGCCGTGGCGGGCGAGCCCGGCTGGCCCGCGCGGGTCGCAGAGTGCCCGGTGCAGATGCACGCCCTGCTGGAACACGCCCGTGACTTTTCCTCGCCCCATCTGGCCGCGCTGGAGCTGCGGATCGTCCAGACCTGGATGGATGACGCCATTCTCAATCCGGAGCGCAGGCATTATGTGGACCCGGACAAATGGCGACCCCTGATCATGAGTTTCACCGAGTTCTATGGTCTGGGAACGCAGCTCCACCCTTCCCGGCTGGCGCAGGTGTTCTGATACCAAATTGAGTTGAACTTCGGGAGTTCAATCGAGCGGAGCGAGTGCCAAATCGTATGAAGTGTTCACGGACGGCCCTGCGGCAGACGCTGGTTCGCGAACTGGATAAGCCGTAGCTGAAGGGCATGGACGGTGCACCGTCCATGCCCTGATCCTGCGCGCCCGTGAACAGAATGGGGGGGACGGCCAGCCTGCGGTGATAGACCGAGCAGAGCAATGAGACCGCCCAACGGCTCTCCAACCGCCTGGAAGTGACGCGCACGCGCTGCGCCCGGTTCATCTTCAGTCTTCCCACTGGAGTTTGACCGCAAGAAGCGGATAGTCGGCAACGTGACGCTGTGCCAGCATGGACAGCATGAGTGCCCGCGACCTGAGTGCCCTGTTCGTCCTGTCGGCCCTGTGGGGCGGCTCCTTTCTCTTCATGCGCGTTGCCGCCCCGGCCCTGGGACCCGTCCTGCTGATCGAGCTGCGGGTGTTGATCGCCGGTCTCGCGCTGTTGGGGTACGCCCTGGTGACCCGCTCCGTGCCAGCCTTCCGCGCCCACTGGTGGCCGTTTCTGGTGATAGGCGTGATCAATTCGGCGCTTCCTTTCACCCTGATCGCCACGGCGGAACTGCACCTGAGTGCGTCGCTCGCGGCCACCCTGAACGCCACCACGCCCCTTTTTGGGGCGCTGGTGGCCTCGGTATGGCTCAAGGAGCCGCTGACACGGGGCAAGGTGCTGGGCCTGCTGATCGGTCTGGTCGGCGTCATGGTTCTGGTGGGGCTGGGGACACTCACTCTGACGCCCGTGGTGCTGCTGTCCATCGGGGCCTCGCTGCTGGGCGCGCTGTCTTACGGGATGGCAGCGGTCTACACGAAAGTCAGGATGAAAGGAGTTTCGCCTCTGGCCCTGGCGCTGTACAGCCAGCTGCTGGCCGCCGGGGCGCTGCTGCCAGCCGTGCCGTTCAGTCTGCCTCGTGAAGCCCCGTCCGCCGTGGTGATTGCCTCGGTGCTGGCGCTCGCCCTGCTGTCGACGGCGGTCGCGTACCTGCTGTATTTCGGTCTGATTCAGCGGGTCGGGCCGACCAGGGCCACCATGGTCACCTACCTCTCGCCTGCGTTCGGGTTGCTCTGGGGGGTCTTGTTGCTCCACGAATCTCTGAGCGGCTGGACGATCTTCGGGTTCGGGCTGATTCTCGCGAGCGTCGGGCTGGTCACCGGACTGCTGCCGATAGGCCGGGCACCAATTAACAAGACCTCGCTTCCAGGACAGCAGTGACCTGGAAGCAAGAACCATGGACTGCTGAGCAATAGGCAGACAAGTGCCGATTGTGCAGAGAACATTGGCACTTCAGGGGCTTTGAAACGGACGGCACAGAATACGCAGCGTGTTCGACCGCCAGATGCGCCGCACTTCGCCAGCGAAGTGCCGACACGGTTGGAAGCAGGAACTTTCCCGGAGGTCGGGTGCAGCCACATTGGACGGTAGACGAGTTGATCGACCACTGGACGCTGCTCCCTGCCGAGCAGGAGCTGCTCGGGCCGAGCCAAGACGCCAACCGCCTGGGTCTGGCGGTGATGCTCAAAGCTTTCCAGCATGAGGGACGCTTTCCTTACAACACCAGCGACGTGCCCGGCGTGGTGGTGGACTACGTGTCCCGGCAGGTCGGCGTTCACGCCAACCTGTACACCACCTACGACTGGCGAGGCCGTTCCAGCAGCACCCACCGCAGCCTGATCCGGAACTTCTTGAGCTTCCGGAGTTTTGCGGAAACCGACGCAGCTTCCCTCGTCGCCTGGCTATGCGAACACGTGCTGCCCAGAGAGGAGCGTCTGGACGCGGTTCGGGAGATGGCCCTGATCCAGCTGCGCGTCCTGAACATCGAGCCGCCGAGCGCCCTGAAACTGGAGCGGCACCTGGCCTCCGCCCGACGAAGCTATGAGCTTCAGGTATGTGAGACGGTGTTTGGCAGGCTCGGGGTTCCGGAGCGCCAGCGGCTGGATGAGCTGTTGGAGGCCACAGTGCAAGACGTGCAGGAGGACATCCCTGAGACAGATGCGACAGTCTCGTTGATCCATTGGCTGCGGAGCGACTCCGTAAAGCCCGGCCTGGACAGCATCGAGGAACAGCTGACCAAGCTGCGCCGCCTTCGGGTGATGGGTCTGCCGGCCACCCTGTTCCAGGGCCTGCCACCAACGATCCGGCGTCGGTATCGGGAGCGGACCGGCGTCGAGACCCCCAGTGAACTCCGGCTCCATCCCGACGCTGTCCGGGCCACCCAACTCGCCGCCTTCAGTCAGCTCCGCGCAGCGGAACTGACCGACTCCCTGATCGACCACCTGATCCACACTGTCCACAGCATCGGGGCCCGCGCGGAGCGGCGGGTAGACAAACGGCTGCTGGACGACTTCAAGCGGATCGAGAACAAACAGGTGCTGCTGTTCCGGCTGGTGGAGGCGGCCCTAGCCAATCCCGATGGGCGGGTGCGCGACGTAATCTTCCCGGTAGTGGGCGAGGAGCGACTGAACGACCTGCTCAAGGAGTTCAAGGCCAACAGCGCCGGGGTTTATCAGCGGGAGGTCCACGCCACTTTGAGGGCGTCGTACCGCAGTCATTATCGCCGGATGCTCCCTGGGCTGCTCAGCGCACTGGAGTTCAGATCGAACAACGCACTGCACCAGCCCGTGGTCCTGGCGCTGGAATTGCTGAAACGCCATACCGGCAGCCGGCTCCTGAACTACCCGGCTAACGAGGTCGTCCCGGTCGAGGGTGTGATCCCCAGGGGCATGCGCGACCTGGTGCTCGAAGCGATGGTGGGCGGCGAGGTGCGGGTCAACCGAGTTAACTACGAGATCTGCGTGCTGGAGGCGTTGTGGGACGCCCTCCGCTGCCGGGAGATCTGGGTGATGGGAGCTGACAAGTACCGCGACCCGGAGGCCGATCTACCCCAGGACTTCGAGGAACAGAAAGGGGAGTATTTCAAAGCTCTCAGACAGCCGCTGGAGGCCGACACGTTTGTTGCTGCGGTGCAGCAACAGCTGCGGGAAGGATTAATCCGGCTCCATGATGGTCTGCCCCAGAACCCCAAGGTCAGGATCGTCGAGAAGGACGGCGGCGCGTTCCTGGTCACGCCACTGGACGCGCAACCAGAGCCTTTCAGCCTGAGCATCCTCAAGGGCGAGGTCGGACGGCGGTACGGCGTGAACCTGCTGCTCGATTTTCTGAAAGAAACCGACCTGAGAACCGGGTTCACAGAGCATCTGCGGAGCGTGATGACCCGCGAAGTACTGGGCCGGGACGAAGTTCAGAAACGGCTCTTGCTGTGCCTGTTCGGCCTGGGCACCAACACCGGTCTGAAGCGTGTGGCCGCTGGCGATGACACACTGAGTTACTCCGACCTGCGTTACATCCGGCGACGCTTCATCACCAGAGAGGGTCTGCGGGCAGCGAACGCACATGTGGTAAACGCCATCCTGGGGGCCCGCCAGCATGACATCTGGGGGGAGAGCACCACCAGCTGCGCGTCCGACGCCAAGAAGTTTGGGGCCTGGGACGGCAACCTGCGCACCGAATGGTCGGTGCGGTACGGCGGGCGCGGCGTGATGATCTACTGGCACGTCGAACGCAAGGCCACCTGCATCCACTCGCTGCTCAAGACCTGCACCAGTTCCGAAGTGGCCGCGATGATCGAAGGGGTGCTTCGGCACTGTACGGACATGTCCGTACAGCGGCAGTACGTCGACAGCCACGGACAGAGCGAGGTCGGCTTTGCCTTCTCGCACCTGTTCGGGTTCCGCCTGCTGCCGCGTCTCAAGGACATTGCCGGCCAACGGCTGTCACTACCAGACGCAGCGATGGGCGCACAGCTCCCGAACCTCGCGCCCGTGCTGGCCCAGCGGGCGATCCGCTGGGAGCTGATCTCGCAGCAGTACGAGCAGATGGTCAAGTACGCCACCGCTCTGCGGCTGGGACTGGCCGACCCGGAATCGGTGCTGCGGCGTTTCTCGCAGGCGAACGCCCAACACCCGACCTACGCCGCTTTCAAGGAACTGGGCCGGGCCATCAAAAGCATCTTCCTGTGTGAGTACCTGCACGACGAGGGCCTGCGCCGTGAGATCCACGAGGGACTGAACGTGGTCGAGACCTGGAACAGCACCAACAGTTTCATCTTCTACGGTAAGGCCGGAGAGATCAGCAGCAACCGCCTGGAGGATCAGGAGATCAGCGTGCTCTCGCTGCACCTGCTCCAGAACTGCCTGGTGTACGTCAATACCCTGATGCTGCAAACAGTACTCAGCGACGAGAGGTGGCGCAGCAGGATGACCGCTGAAGACTGGCGGGCGCTCAACCCCCTGATCTACCACCACGTCAACCCATACGGGGTTTTCCGCCTGGACATGTCCAGGCGGCTTAACCTTGAGGCGGGGGTAGACCGACATGACCCAACTCAAACGGACGCCAGCGAAGCGCAAAGCGCGGGAACTCGCCAGATACCTGCGGGCTGAGCGGCCCGACTACGCCTACCTCAAAGAGGTGTTCCGGCAGCTCCGGCGGGAACTGGAAGTGGAGGTGCCGGGGCCGAGCCGCCGACTGCCCTGGGTGCCGAGCGAGGAACAGGTGCGCGCCTTCTACGCGGCGGTCTGGCAGACCCGCAGGATTGGCGACCTCGTGCTGATCAAGACTTTCCTGTACACCGGCGTGCGCGTCGCGGAACTGGTCAAGATCCAGCTCTCAGATGTCGATCTTGACCGCTGTCAGATCAGGATCAATCTTGGGAAGGGCCACAAAGACCGCGTGGTGCCCTTTGCGCCCGGTTTCAAGGAAACGCTGGCTCTGCATATGCAGGGCCGCCGCGCGCTGGGTGGCGACGCCCTGTTCGAGTCGTCCTGGAAGCGCCGCTACAGCGACCGGGGCGTCCGCAAGATGATGGAGCGGTACACAGTGTTGGCTGGCCTCGACCACACCATCTCACCGCACAAGCTCAGACATTTCCTGCTGACCTGGCTGAAGCAGCAGGGCATTGACGACGCACTGATTCAGCCGTACAGCGGCCACGCTTCCCGTCAGTCGCTGGAACTCTACTCTCGCCTGTCGATTGCGGCTGCTCAGCAGGAATACGACCGGGTGATCCCGAAATTTCCGGTTTGATCAGTTGCTTGTGTTCATTGCGGCTCACGGCAGCGACCCTGACACTGGGCCCTGTGGGGATGGCCCGCTGACCACCGTGCCGACCCTGCCCCCGATAGCGAGTTCCCCACGCCTGTGGGGATGGCCCGATTTGACCGACGCTCAACTGGCCGCCAATCTGGAGTTCCCCACGCCTGTGGGGATGGCCCGAGGTCGCGCTCACCGCCGAAATCAACGCCGCCGAGTTCCCCACGCCTGTGGGGATGGCCCGGCTACGGCACCCGCATCAGTGAGCAGTACACCGAGTTCCCCACGCCTGTGGGGATGGCCCGCCGCCAGAGGTTGCAGCAGGGCCTCGCCCATGGAGTTCCCCACGCCTGTGGGGATGGCCCGCCTGTCTCGTCGTTGACCAGCGCCGGGTCCTGGAGTTCCCCACGCCTGTGGGGATGGCCCGCTGTTGAGGCCATCGCCTTTCTGTGCGCTGGCGAGTTCCCCACGCCTGTGGGGATGGCCCGCTGTCATCTTGCAAGACCGGCTGGCCACCGTGGAGTTCCCCACGCCTGTGGGGATGGCCCGGCGGTGATCGACTCCGGCTACCCGGTGGTGTGGAGTTCCCCACGCCTGTGGGGATGGCCCGTTTGACGTACATGCTCGCGGTTTTTGCTGACCGAGTTCCCCACGCCTGTGGGGATGGCCCGACCCCACCGGCATCACCTACACCGCAGGCGGGGAGTTCCCCACGCCTGTGGGGATGGCCCGTACAATCCAAGCTCCGGGCATCAGAACAACCAGAGTTCCCCACGCCTGTGGGGATGGCCCGACGTCGGCGCAGCGCTGGGGTTCTGGTCCCGGGAGTTCCCCACGCCTGTGGGGATGGCCCGTACAGATGCTGATCAGTATCGACGCCCCACCCAGAGTTCCCCACGCCTGTGGGGATGGCCCGCTTGAGCAGGCAGGTATGACGGTAGCCCAGATGAGTTCCCCACGCCTGTGGGGATGGCCCGCTCGGACTGCTCAGCGTCATCGATAATATCGGGAGTTCCCCACGCCTGTGGGGATGGCCCGTCGTATAGGAATCTCTGACATTCCTATTTTATGAGTTCCCCACGCCTGTGGGGATGGCCCGGCTGCTGTGGGTCATCGCGCTGAGCGGCCTGAGAGTTCCCCACGCCTGTGGGGATGGCCCGGCGTAGGTGTAGAGCGTGCGCTCCGACCCGCCGAGTTCCCCACGCCTATGGGGATGGCCCGCCTGGCCGAGACACCTTTTTGGAGCCTACCCAGAGTTCCCCACGCCTGTGGGGATGGCCCGAAATAGGTCGCACGCTGTACAGGCTACAGCATGAGTTCCCCACGCCTGTGGGGATGGCCCGACCCGCTCATACCGGTAGAGCGTAACCGCGCAGAGTTCCCCACGCCTGTGGGGATGGCCCGCTAAACCAGCCAGTTTCACGGCGGTAGTTGTAGAGTTCCCCACGCCTGTGGGGATGGCCCGGCAGGGGCTTGCATCCGTTCAGTGGTCATCGGGAGTTCCCCACGCCTGTGGGGATGGCCCGGCCACGACGGCACAGGCCGGTGGCGCGGTCAAGAGTTCCCTACGCCTGTGGGGATGGCCCGCTTGGGCAGATCGGCCCGTCTACGGCCTACACGAGTTCCCCACGCCTGTGGGGATGGCCCGCCACCACCGCCTGAGCCGTCGTCTTGGACAGAGAGTTCCCCACGCCTGTGGGGATGGCCCGGTGCTGCCCGGCACCGTCAAGGCCGTCGAAGAGAGTTCCCCACGCCTGTGGGGATGGCCCGGTGATTGCCAAGATTCAGGAACTGGGGGACGTGAGTTCCCCACGCCTGTGGGGATGGCCCGCTCAGCGCCTGAGCGCTGTATTTCTGAATGACGAGTTCCCCACGCCTGTGGGGATGGCCCGCTCAGCGAGGCCACCGAGCGGCTGTACGGTAAGAGTTCCCCACGCCTGTGGGGATGGCCCGCGCGTCCATAGCCGCCTATGGCGTACACCAGAGAGTTCCCCACGCCTGTGGGGATGGCCTGGCTTGCTGAACTTCTCCGAGGAAGGAAAGCAGGAGTTCCCCACGCCTGTGGGGATGGCCGCAGTCCAGACGAACTCGCCCGCATTCCAGGTCTAGTTCCCCACGCCTGTGGGGATGGCCCGAAATGTGATTTGCTTAGCCGCCGCGCCATGATGAGTTCCCCACGCCTGTGGGGATGGCCCGCCGCCGAGGTTGATGTTGCGGCTGCCCATCGTGAGTTCCCCACGCCTGTGGGGATGGCCCGCAAGGCGACGCCCTGTCCGCCGAGTTGCAAACGAGTTCCCCACGCCTGTGGGGATGGCCCGGCATGCAGGAGCGCTACGGCGGGATGATGGAGGAGTTCCCCACGCCTGTGGGGATGGCCCGGTCGCTACCTGCCCCCGGTGCCTTACGAGTTGGAGTTTCCCACGCCTGTGGGGATGGCCCGCAATTTGACTACATGCCGTTGTTAGCGTGGCGGAGTTCCCCACGCCTGTGGGGATGGCCCGCCGCTGAGCACGGTCAGGCGCAGCTCCCCGGCGAGTTCCCCACGCCTGTGGGGATGGCCCGCCTGGGTGCGCTTGGCCTTCCGGCGTTGGCGCGAGTTCCCCACGCCTGTGGGGATGGCCCGCTCGAACAGGGTATGGACGGTATCACCTCCGTGAGTTCCCCACGCCTGTAGGCATGGCCCGGTCAACGGAGCCTCGCCGGATATCGCGCAGGGGAGTTCCCCACGCCTGTGGGGATGGTCCGGGCACCGGTCTGGTGACCCTGCCTTACGCCACGAGTTCCCCACGCCTGTGGGGATGGCTCGTTGCCGACGATAGGCAGCTTGGTGTCATCGTAGAGTTTCCCACGCCTGTGGGGATGGCCCGCCTGACTGCTCAGTGCCTGCCGAATTCACTGCTCACGCCGTGCCTGAATTACTTTCTCAGTCGGCAGGCCCTCTGTAGAGTCCGCCCAAGGCCGTTTGAGACGTCAAGATTTCAGGGGCTGACAACTACCCCACCACGAAATTTTTATCCGGTTTCTGCGCCCGCTGACCGCGTTGTCGGCGGTGCTCCAGTAACCAGTAACAGGCTACTGATCGATACCCGGTGTGAGATGGTGACGTGCGCCACTACGCTTCCCTGCAACCAAATATTCAAAAGAGAATATATAAAGCCCACTAACGAAGTGATGAGTGATCATTGTCAGTCTGATTCCACTGTGTCGTCAACCAGAGTTCTGAACCTCACCCTTTCTCTGCGTAGTGTCACCATCACCTGTACCAGGTCGCGGAGGTGGAAGTTTGGCTTTGCTCAGGCTGATTTTCTTCAGGCTTGCGCCCAGATAGGAGAGGGAAGGGGTTTGAAACCCAACCCTGCCCTCGCCACTCTGCCCGGTCCGAGCAGTTCCAGTAATTCAAGGCAACAGAGCTAACCTTGCCCAGTGGAGCGTCAATCTCTTACCCTACGGCAATACAACCAGGTGGCGCTCGACCAGCGTACGGCTGAAATGCACTTATCGCCATTTCATTTATTTCATTTGTGGTAAGATTCTCGTATGACGGCTGCCTTCATCCCCGATTCTTCCGACCAGCCGCAGCTCCAGGCCATCGCCGACGAGCTGGCCCTGTTGCCTGCCGGGGGTACGCTGTACCTCCAACTCCCTGGACACGCCGAGCCGCTGACCCTCTCGCCCGTCATGGTGAGGCTGCTGCGGGCCTCGGTCAAGGCTCTGCTCGAAGGGCACGCCGTGACCCTGGTGCACACCGAGCAGGAACTCTCGCCCGTCGAGGCCGCGCAGCTTCTGGGTGTCAGCCGCCCGTTTCTGATCTCGCACCTGCTGGATACGGGTAAGATGCCGCACCGTCTGGTCGGCAGTCACCGTCGCCTGGCCTTAACGGATGTACTGGCCTACAAAGCCGATCAGGAGCGCCGGATGACGATTGCCGACGAGCTGAGCCGCGAGGCGCAGGCGCTGGGACTGTACTGATTTTGCCACCTACCTCATCCCGTCCGGGCGCCTTCTGCGACGCCAACGTGCTGTATTCGGCCCTGCTGCGTGACCTGCTGATCCGGCTGGCGATTGCGGACCTGTGCGAGCTGTACTGGTCGGCTGAGGTGCAGAGCGAATGGACGCGCAATCTCAGCCAGGTCAGGCCGGAGCTGGAGGCGACCCTGAAGCGGACCCGCGCCCTGATGGAACAGGTGTTGCCCAACGCGCTACTGAGTGACGCGGCGCCGTTGCCGCCTGAGATTCAGTTGCCTGACCCGAACGACCACCACGTACTCGCCGCCGCCATCCAGTCGGGGACGGGCACCCTGCTGACCTTTAACCTCAGGGACTTCCCGCTCGCCATCTGTCAGCCGCTGGACGTGGTCGCCGTTCACCCCGACGAGTGGTTGGCCGTTGTGCTGGCGCAAGACGAAACGCTGACCCTGAGAGTGTTTCAGTGCCTGCTGGCGCCTCTACAAAACCCGCCGCTGAGCCTGATCGACTTCGCCGCAGCCCTGCGGCGGCAAGTATTGCCTATGACCGCCGACTTGGTGACGGCTTTGGTGTGATGCTGGCCTTCGGTCTGCTGAATAGGGCAGTTACCAGGTGGTTGTCGAACGCGACGCGCTCCCTGCTGTGCTTTCCCACTGCTCTCTCAATGCCGCTCTGCATCTGGTGTGGGTGAGGGCGGGGTAAGGGGAGAGCTAGAACATGGTGCCACGTAGTCTGGGTGATGTTCGAGCTGACCTGAATGTTTCACGTCGCGCTCACATTCTATTTTTCGTATCGAGTGGTCTTTACAGCGCTGTTCCGCACTGCGTTGAAAGTTTTTTTTGTTGGGTGTCAAAGATGGGGTGCAGAGGAATACCTTTCTTCTTTTTTAGATATATTCCACCTCACCTCTTGAAAATCGGCGATTACACGGGTGGCACGGTCGCGAAATGCACCCTTGATCTCCGAACTCGCAACTGGTACATTCGGCATATAGTCTAGGCCCAGAGCGTGGCCTGAGCAATACACCCCCTTCTGCCCAACGCCAGATGGATGAACATGCTCGACACCCTGGAAAAGCAGGGCTTGACGGTGCCGGGCCGCCCTGGGCAAAGCAGAGCCAAGCGCATCCAAGTGTTGTCCCCTGACCAATACAGGCTCAGGGGCGGGGCCGTGTGCCCTTTGCGGGTGACGGGTTAGAACGCTGAACCCGTCACCGCTAGCCTCACGCAGCGGGCGTGACGGCGAGGCCGAAGCCGAAGTGTCCAGATGCTCGAAGCGAACACCCCGCCAGACTACCACCCACCGGACATGACCGGGCGTGCCATCATCAGCCATGACCGCTCGCCGCCCCCTGCGGTTCCTTCCGGCGCTCGGCCTGACCCTGGGCGGCCTGGTGCTCTACGGCACCCTGCTGGCGCTGCTTTACCCCGCCACCGACACCTGTCTCAAAGACCAGCTCACACCGATGATGTGCCTGGTGGGTCTGCCACTGGCCGCCCTGCTCACCCTCGGCGCCGCGCAGTGGCGCACCGCAGCGGGCAAGGCCATGCTGCTGGGCACGTTGCTGATGCTCATTCCGGCGCCCGTCCTGATCTTCGCCAAGGACTTCACGATCTGCTGAGCGCCTGAACAAGCGAACGACGAGTCTTGATGTGAGAAAGCCGTTCCAGTACCGGTTTCAGATGACGAGTCGAGTTATTGACGCGGGTTTGGACACACTGGATGAGAACGTTTTGCCCACCAGGGGAGACCCGGACTCAGGCTGTTCCCGCTGGCGCCCTCACGACAGACGCCCGGCGCAACCGCCCCCTGACCGTGCCGCACCTAGACGAAGCTCGCCACGTACTCGCGCTCGACCAGGCTGCCGGGCTCGGTTCGCAAGGCGGCGGCCCGGCTCATCCGCTGGAAATGAGGCCCACTCACGCCTTCAGTGTAGAGCGTCGGTCCGGCGCGGCTCTACTCAGCCGGGCGCCATACCTCAGGCGGTTCGCACCCGGTTTGCACCCCTCATCCCAGGAGGATAAACTGGTCACAGGTTTACGAAGTCACCTCCCTGCCCACACCCCTTGACGGGGCGGTCGCCAATCGGCACCCAGGCGAAGCATTCGCGCCCTCCGTACCATCCGGCCCCTCTCAATTTCGCACCAGTGAGGGCAGGCAATCTGTGGGCACCCTGCACCCTTTCCTGCTGCGCTTCGAGGAGCTTTCACCATGTCCGAAAACCTGATTGTTGCCCACAAAGCTGCCGCCGCCCAGCTCCGCGCCACGCTGCAAAGGCACGGCCTGAAGATCGGCTATAACCACGCGCTCGAAGTCGTCGCCGCCCTGTGCGGCCTGAACAACTGGCGTACCTTGGCGGCCAGGCCCAGCGCCGAGCGCCTGACTGGCGAAGCGGCTCACCTCGCCGCCCACCGCTGCCTGAACGCCCTGGGCTATCCGGTGACTGCCACGCAGGCCCGCGCCGCCGCCACGCTAAACCCGCCCCTGGCCGCGTCTGAGCTGCTGATCCTCTCCGGTGCGGGCACCCTGGCCCCCTGGCCGCTGTTGCCGGTTCCCGCCCAACTGGATGAGGCCACTCGCGCCGCGCTGGCTGAAGGCCGCTCACTCACCTGGCACCGGGGCCGCGCCCTGACCATGCAGGGCCGC
>NZ_JANYGJ010000194.1 GCF_025362455.1 Deinococcus sp.
GCGCAGTCTGGAGACGCTGGCGGCGTTGGGCGTGAAAGCCGAGCTGGGCGGCGACCCGGCGCTGCTGCTGGAGCCGTCCGGCGGGCTGGAACGCGATCCGGACACGGTGATCCTGGCGCCACGCGGCGACGTGACGGGCGCCAGCGAGCGGCTGCGGATGCTGGCTGCCGAGCTGCGGCTGCGCGGGCGGCGGGTGGTGGCGCTGAGCTTCTACCCGCATGAGGACGACGTTGCCGCCCGCAGTCTGGGCGCCGATGAGGTCATCAGCACGGACCAGCCGCAAATCGCACTCGACGCCATCGCGGGGGCAGGCATGGTCGTGGGGGTGAGGCTGCATGCGCTGATCCTGGCTGCCGCTGCGGGCACGCCGTTTGTGGGGGTCAGTTACGATCCCAAGGTCAGCGGCTTTTGTGCGGATGCCGGGGCGCCGAGTGTGAGTACGGAATTTGACGTATCGGCGCTGAGTAAGCTGGTGCTGGAGCGGCGGGAACCGGACTGGAACGAGGTCGCCGCCATGCAGGCGCGGGCGCAAGGCAGCTTTGGGTGGGCGTTGGAGTAGGCGGTTACGCTGCTTTTTTGGCTTCAGCACATTGCAAATGCGAATGCACCCCCAGCGGGCAGGCCCGATAGGTGCCGTTCTGCACAAGACACCCCCCAGCCCCCGCCACGGTGGGGCGCAACTGGCCATAGGTTCGGGGGCGGCCCCTCACCTCTCTTGATTAGCTGACGTGTCAATAGAACCTTGGAGGGAGTCGGCGCTCCGCTGAGGATGGTACATCCCATTCGTCCCAGCCGCACTCTTCTTCACCGCGTTCTCCACATCATGGCCGGTTCCGTAGGGCGCCCGTGCACCGCATTCGTCCATAACTGACTGCGCTGGAAGGTAGTGGTCTACTTCAGTAGAAAACAGCGTCTAGGCGCCTGCTATTGACCCCTCTCCTGCGGAGCTGTACCAGTCGCCCCTTGCGGGAGAGTCGCAGACCTGAGGAGTGGCATGCCCAGGCGCGTCCGTTCACGACGAGTGCTTGCAGAGGGGCCTTGCGTAGCAAGGGGGTGAGGGAATAAGCGCAGCGCATGTCCTCCCCACTCCCCACTCCCCACTCCCCACCTCCGGTAGAATCACCTCATGACCCTGACCCTGAACTACATCTCGTTCGTGGTGGCCGATATGCAGCGCAGTCTGGACTTTTACTGCACACTGGGTCTGCCGATTGCCCAGGGCGCCCACCTGAACGCAGCAGGCGAGCCCGAAGACCACGTGGAAATCAGCCAGAACGGTCTGCGGATCGCCTGGGAAACCGAGACCATGATTCAGGGCCTGGGCACGGGCTGGACGCCGCCGCCTGCCGGTCAGTCACGCCTCGGCGTCGCCTTTGAAGCCAGCAGCTCCGCCGAGGTGGACGCCGCCTGCGAACGGCTGAGCGCCCACGGCTACATTGTCAAGGCCGAGCCCTTCGACGCCTTCTGGGGCCAGCGCTACGCCACCGTGGTGGATCCCGACGGCAACACCGTGGACGTATTCGCCTGGTCAATAGATAAAGTTCAGATGAAGCCCTAAACCAGACAAATTCGCATCCTAGAAACTCACAACCCATTAGACTCATGCTCAGCTCAGATTGCTCATCTTGGGAGGAGCTTATGAAAAAGTTTGTGATCGGTGGATTTCTCCTGCTCCTGACCGCGTGCAGCAGCACTTCGACGCCCCCGACGGGCTCTGGCAATAACCAGCCTCCGGTGCTGAATTATCCGTACAATCCGAATTTCAATGCTGTAGAGAGCAGTGACACTCGCGTGCCGTACTACGGAGAGTGGGTCTGGGCCGCTACCTTGAGTAGCGGCACGACCTACACCGGTAAAATGAGCATCTCCAGACGGGCGCCTGCCGATGCTGAATTTAAAAACACGGGCGCGGGAGCAGCAGTATGGTGCGTCACGACACCCTGCATCTACAATAAAGATATAGGTCTGATCGGGTCGTTCAGCTCCGGCAATGTGGCAAAGCTGAGTGTGGGCTTCTACGACGGCGACTTCAATCAGCTCAAATTCGTCGCCCTCGACGCTGACGGAATTGTGGGGACGGAATTTGAGGGTAAGCCGACGCTCAGCGGCGCTGGTGCGTGGTACTTCTACAACGGCTCGACAGCAACCATGGGATTTGCCATGGCCCAGGTCAGCACTGTTCCACCGATCAAATTACAGGGGCCAGCGACAGTTCCTCAGGCCCGGCTCGGCCAGATCACCACAGCGGCACTCGCTGCCCAGAGCGAACAGCAGGCACTGCAAGCGCGAGCTTTGGCCGTGCTGAAACTGAGCTTCAAGTAGGACTGCCTCTCAGCTCATCACGCTCACGTCCACCTCGCCGTCCTGAAAGCTCAGCCGCAGCGCCTCGCCGGGACTGAGCTGGGCGGCTCTCGTTATCACCGCGCCGCGCCCGTCTGAACCGGTACGCCGCACCAGCGCGTAGCCGCGTGCCAGGGTCCGCTCTGGCGTCAGGCCCAGAACCTGGCGCATGGTGGCGTCCAGCCGGGCCGTTTCGCTGCTCAGGCGGGTCTGAGCGGCGCGGCGCAGGCGTTCGTTCAGGCGCTCGCTGCCGCTTTCGGCCTGCCGCAGGGCGTCCGCCGCGTAGCTTCGCACCGCCGAGTACGTCTGGACCGTGCCCTGCACCGCCTCCAAAATGCTGCCGACGATATAGGCCGCCGCCTTGCTGGGCGTGTCGGTGCGCAGGCAGGCCAGCTCGTCGAGGATGGTGTCGTCGCGGGCGTGGCCGATGCCGGTGATGACCGGCGCCGGGAAGGCGGCCACGGCGCGGGCCAGCGCCTCGGAGTTGAGCCAGGCCAGGTCCAGGCTGGCGCCGCCGCCCCGGATGATGACCAGCGCGTCGGCGCCCAGCTCGTCGTGGGCGGCGCGGGCCTCTGCCACGGCCCGCAGCAAACTGGCC
>NZ_JANYGJ010000213.1 GCF_025362455.1 Deinococcus sp.
GTTCCAGGCGGCTTGCGCGGGCGTGGCCAACGTCATCGCCTGGATCGAGCAATACACGCACGGCGAGGGCGACCTGCACGACCTGCAAACGTCCATCGAGCACCAGGACGGCTGGAACTGGGAACAGCGGGTGGAAGAAACACTGCATCGGCTGCACCTGGACAAGGACGCGGTCATCGCGACCTTGTCGGGCGGGACGAAAAAACGCGTCGCGCTGGCGCAGGCCCTGGTGCGCCGGCCCGACGTGCTGCTGCTCGACGAGCCGACCAACCACCTCGATATCGTGATGGTCGAGTGGCTGGAGAGCTTCATGGCCCGCTACCCCGGCGCCGCGCTGATTATCAGCCACGACCGGGCCTTTCTGGACGCCGCCACCAACGAGACGGCCCACCTGTGGCGCGGCGAGCTCAACGTCTATCCCGGCGGCTACACCACCTTCCGCACCGCGCTGGACGAGGAACTAGAGCGCACCCGCGCCCGCGCCGCCCAGGACGCCAAGAAGATCGCCAGCCTGGCCGAGTCCACCGCCCGCATGAAGATCTGGGGGCTGGGCATGTCCAAGCTGGCCCGCCGTGCCAGCAGCATGGAAACCCGTCTGGAACGCCTGAAAAAGAGCGCCGCCCAGGCCCCGGCGCGGGCCGAGCGCACCGCCCGCATCCTGTTTCACGCCCCGGCCAGCGGTGACATGGTGCTCGACGCCAGGCACCTGACCAAAAAACTGGCCGGACGCACGCTGTTCGGCGACGTGGCGGTGCAGATCCGGCGCGGCGAGCGCGTGGCGTTGATCGGGCGCAACGGCGCGGGTAAGACCACCTTCCTGCGCACACTGCTGGGCCTGACCCCCAGCGACGACGCCCGCGCCTACAGCCGCACCGGAGCCCGCGTCACGGTGGGTTACTACGACCAGCAACTGCGCGGCGTCGAGGAGGACAGCACCCTCTATCATGAGGCCCGCGCCTACGTCGAGAAGGACGCCGAGGCCCACGATCTGCTGGGCACCTACATGTTTCCCTACCTGAGCCACGACAAATTGGTGCGCGTTCTCTCCGGCGGCGAACGCGCCCGCCTGGCGCTGCTCAAGCTGGCCCAGGAAGACCATAACTTTCTGGTGCTCGACGAGCCGACCAACCACCTCGACATGGAGATGCTGGAAAGTCTGGAAGGCGCCCTGGCCGACTTTTCCGGCACGCTGCTGATGGTCAGCCACGACCGGCGTTTCATCGAGCACCTGGCCGACCGCATCTGGCTGATCGAGGACGGACGGTTCTACGAGTACCCCGGCGGCTGGCAGTACTACCGCGAAAAGCACCAAAGCGCCGAGAAGGTCACAGAAGTCAGGGCCGCGCCCGCCCTGCAAAACCCCGCTGCGCCCAAAGGCAAGGGCCTGTGGCACCTCAAGCGCGAGGTCGAGCGTCTGGAGGCCGAGGTGAGCGACATCGAAGCCCGGATCGAGGAAGCCCACCAGGCGCTGGCCCAGGCTGCCCCCGACGCCGACTTCGCCGCGCTGGGCAGTGCGGCTGCCGAGCTGGAGCAGACGCTGCTTCACCGCATGACCGAGTGGGAACAGGCCCAGGTGAACGTCGAGGCCCGGAGCCGTCTGCACGCAGACTGAGCGATTCATTCAGACGTCAGCGGATCAGGCGAATTTGAAGGCCAACAAACCAAGATCAACAAGATACATGGCATAAAAAGCCGCGCCCAACAAATGTCGGAGCGCGACCTGGTGGTAATGATGATGGGGTACTGTTTTTCCGGTCTGAGCGTCAGTCTATCAGCAATTTGAGATAGAGCTCACTGTGTCGTTCATATTGCCAAACTGACCGCCCATAAAGTCATGTTGAGTAGTGTTTGAACCGATGTTCCATGTCCAAGCACCTGCCCCAAGTCCGAAACCCTGACCTCTGTACCATGTGTCTGTCCAAACACATACGGTCTTGCCGGTTCTGTTCCAGAACGATGTCGCCCTATCATTCCAGTAGCTCCCCACGTTGGCGACGTTGGGAATAAATCCAATAGCATTACCATTGTAGTTGTTGTCTTCCCACATGCAGAACCAGCCAGGCTTACACATGCCCCCATCTCCCAGGGCGGAAATCAAGCCGTTACCAGAATCGGACATGAATTTTACTGGGCTGGTGTTTACAGGATCTGGCCCCAGCCCCTTGACTATCGTTTGAAGAGGGGCTGTGCTGCCTGTAGTGCCACCTATACCTGCATCCGGCGCAGTTGTAACAGAGTTCTGCCCACAGCCGACCATCGCTATACCTATCGTTAGAAGAATCAGCGTGTTTTTCACACCCGAACCTTAGCAAGCTCAAGTGAGTCGTATATTAGATTTTCCAGATGGTCTCAATCTCATAATCATTTTAAATCCGAATTTAAAAGAAGTTAGGGCTGGTACAAAAAACACGACTGAAAGCACACCTGGTCACATTTTACTGGATCTCGGTAGGTGGAGTTTGCGCTTGCGATGAGGCGTCTTAAAGCAGATCAAACATGAATATTACGTAAATACAGCATCTGTATCCACTTCGATCTAAAGACCGCACGTCCAGGCGTTCGCCGTCGGGTCAAAGCGCGACTGGAACGGGTTCAACTTCCAATTCGGATACGACTTTTCGCTGCCCATAGGATGGCAAATTCTGTATGTAGGTTCAGGTCCGAGTGATCGGCAACTCACGGCAAAATGTCCCGCACCTTAGCGCAGCCGCACCTGCATCCGCCCTGGCACGTAGACCTGGACGCCGTTTTTGCCGCTGGCCTTGACGGTATACATGGCCTCATCGGCGTGGCGCAGCAGTTCTTCGGCGCTTCTGGCCGGGTCGGGGTAGAGGCCGATGCCGATGCTGGCCGAGGCCCGGTAGGGCTGGCCCGCCAGGGTGAACGGCTCCTCCAGCGCGGCCAGAAGCTGGGCGGCCCGCGCAGGAACGGTCTGGGCGCTTAGGCCGGGGCAGATCACCGCGAATTCGTCGCCGCTGATGCGGGCCAGCACCTCGCCGGGGGGCAGGCGTGATTGCCAGCGCAGCGCCAGCTCGCACAGCAACTGGTCACCGGCCTGGTGGCCGAGTCCGTCGTTGACGGCCTTGAAGTTGTCCAGGTCGATAAACAGCAGCGCCAGGGGCTGTCCGCTCGCCAGGCTGGCGCCCAGGTGCTCGCGGAAGTTCAGGCGGTTGGGCAGCCCGGTCAGGGCGTCGCGGTAGGCCAGCTCGGTGACGGCGGCCAGGCCAGCGCCAGCCTGACTCTCCAGCACGGCGGCGAAGGCGTACAGGCAGACCAGGTAAATCGGTGTGGCCAGCGAGAACAGCGTAAACAGCCGGGTGCTGGAGGCACTCACCGGGCCGCCGAGCGCGTACACCAGCAGCGAGGCCGCAAAGAACGCCGCAGTGGCCTGCATCCCCAGCCGGGTGCCGAACGACAGGAAGGTCCAGATGTAAAGCACCTGGGCTGTGACGACGAACATCGGCACGTTGCCGCTGACATCCAGTCCGAGCAGACCCAGGAAGATCAGCCCAGCGGAGGCGAACAGGCTCCATTCAAAGGGCCGCAGCCGCAGCCTGCCGCTCAGAAAGGCCCAGATCAGCAGGCTCCAGACGACCTCACCGAGCATGCTCAACCACCACACCAGGCTCTGCACCGGGGTACCGAACTGGATCATGACGGTGCCCAGCACCGCACCCGGCACCAGCAACACCCGGTAGACCCGTTTTTTGAGGTCGAGCACCTGAACGGCGGCGCCCTGGCGGGCCTGTTCGAGCATGGTGGTCATGGCGTGGGCATCAGCTCCTGAGTGCACTGTACCGGTATCCGGCGCCAGTTGAGGCGAAAATAAGGAGACCCGCCCGGCCTGCGCGGCGATCTGGCAGCCGCTGGCCGAAGCTTGAACGCCCACTCACACCTTGTTTACAGAATTGTTCAGGCGGTCAGTTGGCTTATGTCAAACTGTGTTGATGCACACGTTGTTCAGAGGTGGCACGCCCTTTTCGCCCCGGCTCAGATCGGGCGACTCAACTGGGGCGGCTCAGGTCCATGCTCGGCACGCCGCCGGAGCGCCAGGGATTCCCAGTTTCCACGAAGCGCCAGGGCAGATTCCGGCCCGCCGCGATGCCCACCCGCGCCGTGACGCTCACCTGGGCGTCCGTCAGCGGGTTGCCAGGATGCAGCGACAACCCCGCACCGTTCACCGGCTGGTGTCTGATGTCCTGCGACGTGAGGCCCAGCGCCTGCACCAGTTTGGCCGGGCCGCTGGTGACGCCGCGCACCACCGGGCGAAACTCCAGCATGGTGTCTTGGCCCTCCAGCGGCTCCAGGGCGCGAATCAGGATGCTGGCGGGCACGCCTTCCGGGCGGCAGGT
>NZ_JANYGJ010000220.1 GCF_025362455.1 Deinococcus sp.
TTCTGGACCGGTGCGCTGTTCCTGGGGCTGGGCGCCCTGACCTTCGCCACCTACGCGGCGGGCCAGCGGGTGCGCCGGGGCGGGCTGGCCGCGCTGATTCTGGTGTTCAATGGGCTGGTGATCGCCGAGTATCTGGGCTTCCGGCCCCTGGCGTCCATCACCGAGGCGCACACCACGCTCAGTACCGTCTATCCGGCGGTCACGGTGAGCTACCGGGGGCAGGTGGCCGGAGTCTGTGTGCTGCTGGCGCTGCTGCCGCTCGGCTGGTTCCGGGACCGGTACTCGGACTGGCGCTTCTGGCTGCTGTTTTTAGTCGGCGTGGTTGGGCTGGGATGCACCACCAACTCCTCGGCGACGCTGGGCTTTGTGGTGTCGATGCTGCTGTTTATGCTGCTGAGTTGGAACAGGCTGGGCCGCAAGAATCTGGTGTGTCTGCTGCTCATTCCGCTCGCTGCACTGGTGGCCATGAACGCCTACCGCCCGCTGATGACGTTCAGCCAGGCCCTGTACGCGGCTGGAGCGGCCCCGGCCCAGGCCAACGCCAAGGACCTGCGCGACACCAAGACCCTCAGTATTCGCCTGCGACTGTGGGAGGCGGGACTGCACCTGTTCGCGGCCAGGCCGCTGCTCGGCTGGGGACCGCAGACCTACAACCACCACTGGTTCGACTACCTGCCGGACGAGAAGGTCAAAGAGACGTTCCGCATGGAGCTGGGTCTGGCGCCCACGCTGGCCCTGACGCGGCAGGGCAACTCGGTGAGCTACACCGGCCCGGACGGCAAACCCGCCCAGATGGCGCTGAATTACGTCGCGCCGCACAACGCCTTTGTCGATCTGCTGTACTCGCAGGGGCTCGCCGGGCTGCTGAGTTTCACGCTGCTCCTGGTGGCGGTGGCGCGGTTGGTGGTCGGGCGCCTGGGCCGCGCGGGCGCTCTGGCGCTGCTGCCAGTCGGCGGCTACCTGATCTACCTGAGCGCCTGGTTCATCACGGTGCCGTCTACCGGCCTGGCGGCCATGCTGCTGGGAATGGTCGTCGCAGAGGCCAGAGGAGCGGAGGCCAGAGGAGCGGGGGCCAGAGGAGCGGGGGCCAGAGGAGCGGGGGCCAGGGCAGCCGGGCAGGCGCTACAGTAGGTCCACTATGTCTCAGACGCTCAGTTTCAAGGACACCATCGTCATCCGGGCGCGGCCCGATATTCTGTTCCGGCTGGCACTCGACCCCAGGCGGCGCACCCGCTGGGACCCCAGTATAAGAGCGGCCACTTATCTGGGTGAGGAAAAGCTGGCCAGCGGCTCCGTCATTAAAATCAAGCTGGACCGCCGACTGCTGGGATTTTCGTACACCGCCAAGTACGGCCAGGTTCAGGCACCCTTCCGGGGCGGCTGGGAGGCGACTGGCCCGTTTGGGCCGCTGGAAAAATACACCCAGGGCTGGGTCTTCAAGAATATTCCCGGCGGCACCGAAGTCACGCTCAGCACCAGCGCCCAGATTCGCTACAAGTTCATCGAGCGTCAGATCGAGGTCCAGCTCCGCAACATGAGCGGGCGCACCCTCATCGAGCTGCAACGCGCCGTCGATCAGCAGGGCGCCCAACTGATGGAAGACACCGCCAAGCAGTACCAGGACAAGCTGCGGGCCGAGCAGAAGGCCACCAAGGGTCAGAAGAAGAGCAAGAAGACCTGAGCTGATTGCCGGTGTGCTGAGGCTTGAGAGGCGGGCAGTGATCGGGCGGCCTTATCAGGAGCCCTCATCGGGAGCCCCGGTACCGTCCCCCGGCACTTTTTGCAGACAGCTCGAAATCGGGTCATTCCTCAGCAGTGGGCGGCGAATGAAGAGAATCTGGGCACCTGTATCTGGCGCCCACCTGAGAGCAGGCGGGTATGATGCCTCTCAGTGCAGGCGAGGGCGGCAGGTAGCGCTCAGGACCAACAGGTATTCAACATACGCTATGGAGCGTCTGGAACGGCGATGAAGGGTTCAGGCATCCGCCGCGAGCCCCCATCAAGGAGAACACATGAATATCGGCATGATCGGGCTGGGCAAGATGGGCGGGAACATGGTGGCGCGGCTGCTGCAAGGCAATCAAAACGTGGTGGCCTTCGATCTCAACGAGGACAACATCGTCCAGGCCGAGGCGCGTGGTGCCCAGGGGGCGCGCACCCTGGACGAGCTGATCGCCAAGCTGCCTGCTCCCCGCGCCGTCTGGGTGATGGTGCCCAGCGGCGCCCCCACCGAGAAGACCGTCATGGACCTGGCCGAGCGGATGCAGGCCGGAGACATCATCATCGACGGCGGCAACAGCAACTACAAAGACAGCCAGCGCCGGGCCGCCACGCTGGAGCCGCGCGGCATTCACTTCGTCGATGTGGGCACCTCCGGCGGGGTCTGGGGCCTCAAGGAAGGCTACGCCATGATGATCGGCGGGCACCAGGGCGCGGTCGAGAGCCTGACGCCGATCTTCGAGGTGCTGGCGCCCGAAAAGGGGCGCGGCTGGGGCCGGATGGGTCCGGCGGGCAGCGGGCACTACGTCAAGATGGTCCACAACGGCATCGAGTACGGCATGATGCAGGCCTACGCCGAGGGCTTCGAGCTGATGCACGCCAAGGAGGAGCTGAACCTCGACATGGCCCAGATCGCCGAGCTGTGGCGCCACGGCAGCGTCATCCGCTCCTGGCTGCTCGACCTGACGGCGGACGCGCTCAGCGGCGACGCCGAATTCAGCGACCTGTCGGATTACGTGGCCGATTCTGGCGAGGGCAGATGGACCGTCATCGACTCGCTGGCCGAGGGCGTGCCCGCCCCTGTGATTACCCTCAGCGTGCAGATGCGGCTTCGCAGCCAGCAGAAGAGTTCGTATGCGGGCAAGATGCTCAGCGCCATGCGCCGGGCCTTCGGCGGCCACGCGGTCAAGAAGGTCGAGCAGGAGGCCCAGGAGAGCGTGGTGCCCGAAGCCCACACCCCCGAAGCCGCCCGGCCCCAGAACATCGCCGCAGCCGGAACCCAGGTCGGCGACGACGCCCGGCGTCAGCTCGGCGAGAGCGGCCAGAAGCCGGTCAACCCCAATCCGGGCGATACCGGGAACGCAGGCGAGCGGTAATGGCGGCCAAGAAAGCCAGCCCCAGAAAAGATGGGGTCAAGAAGGACAGCCCCAGAAAAGACGGCAAGGCGAAGAAGACTGTCGTGACTGAAAAGCCAGCGAAGAAGGCGGCGCCCGTCCAGGCGGCTCCGGCCAAAGCCAGCGCCAGCAAGAGGGCGCTCAGCAAGAAATCGGTCAGCAAGAAGTCGGCGGCGCCTGTGCCTGCTCCAATTAAAGCCGCGCCCGTCAAGGCCATAGCCGTCAAATCCAAGGCCAGCAAGAAAGCCGCCGCCCAGCCGGTCTCCAGCCCTGCCATAGAGAGCGACGTGTTGCCCGGCGCGGCAGGCCACCAGAGCGCGGCGGTGGTGCAGGCGGCCAAGTCCGTTCGTCCGGCGAAGAAGGGGAGCACTCCGGTTGCATCGAAAGTCGCAGTCTCGAAAGCAGCGGGCCGGAAACGCAGCAACGTCGGTACCAGCCTGACGCCACCTGCCGACGTGCCCGCCGCCACCCAGATCACCGCGCCGCAGCTTCAGGCTGACAATCTGATCTCGGCCCTGACCACTCTCGGCGGCGAGGCGAGTGGCGACGGCCCCAACCCTTTCCGGGCCGGAATGCGCCGCAGCCGGGCGCCCGAACCGGCCACGCTGGTCATCTTCGGCGCCACCGGAGACCTGTCTCGCCGCAAGCTGCTGCCCGCCGTGTTCGGGCTGTGGCAAGACGGCCTGCTCGGCAGCGCCTTCAACATCGTGGGCGTGGGCCGCCAGGAGATGAGCGACGAGCAGTTCAAGGACTACGCCATCGAGGCGCTGAGAACCAGCAAGGAGACCGACGCGCCCCAGCCGGGCAGCTTGGAAAAGTTCCGCGAGCTGCTGTACTACGAATTCGGTGACTTCGCCGCCGACGACGTGTACGGGCGCCTGAAAACCCAGCTCGACGAGGCCGAGGACGCCCACGGCGGGCGCAAGAACGCGCTGTTTTACCTGTCGACGCCGCCCAGCCTGTTCGAGCCGATCAGCAACGGCCTGGGCCGCCTGGGCCTGCAAGACGAGTCGGAGGGCTGGCGCCGCATCATCATCGAGAAGCCCTTCGGGCGCGACCTGGCCTCGGCGCGGCACCTGAACGACGCCATCCACGCTGTCTGGAACGAGTCGCAGGTCTACCGCATCGATCACTATCTGGGCAAGGAGACGGTCCAGAACCTGATGGCGATCCGCTTTGGCAACGCCATCTTCGAGCCGCTGTGGAACCGCTCGTTCGTCGACCACATCCAGATCACCAACGCCGAGGACCTGGGGCTGGAGGGCCGGGCTGGCTACTACGAGGAAGCCGGTGTGGTGCGCGACATGCTGCAAAACCATCTGATGCAGGTCGTGGCGATCACGGCCATGGAGCCGCCCGCCGCCTTCGACGCCGATTCGATCCGTGACGAAAAGGTCAAGGCGCTGCGGGCCATCCGCCGCATTCCGCTCGAACGGGTGCCGGAAGTCGCCGTGCGCGGGCAGTACGGCCCCGGCACGCTCGACGGCGAGCACGTCCCCGGCTACCGCGAGGAGCCCAACGTGGGGCCGGGGTCGAGCACCCCGACCTACGTGGCCGTCAAGTACGAGATCGACAACTGGAGATGGCAGGGCGTGCCGTTTTACGTGCGCAGCGGCAAGCGGCTGCCTAAAAAGACCACCGAGATCGCCGTGGTGTTCAAGCGCCCGCCGCTGGGGCTGTTTCCCGGCGGCCTGGAACGCAACGTGCTGGCCTTCCGCATCCAGCCCGACGAAGGTGTGTCGCTGAAGTTTTCGAGCAAGACGCCCGGCCAGGAAAACGTGCTGCGCGAGGTCATCATGGATTTCCGCTACGACGCCTTCGGGGCGCAGCTCGAAAGCCCCTACTCGCGCCTGATTCTGGACGCCATGGTCGGCGACGCCACCCTGTTTCCCCGCGAGGACGAGGTGGACCAGGCCTGGCAGATCGTGTCGGGCATTCTGGAAGCCTGGGATTCGGCCTCGCCACACCATACCCAGCCGGACTTTCCCAACTACCAGGCCGGAACCTGGGGGCCGAAGGAAGCCGAGGAGCTGCTGGGACCGGATCGGCGCTGGCGCAGATTATGACCGGGGCTCAAGGAGTAGTGGGGCAGCATGACCACGGCTGAGCAGACCCTCGCCCCGCTGGGGCCGCTGCCGACCACCGTGCGCGGCGCCCAGCGCACCCTGGACGAACTCTGGTCGCAGACCGACATCGAGACGCGGGCGTATACCGGCAACATCATCGCGCTGGTCAGCCCCCGGCACCAGGACCGGGTACGGGCCGCCCTGTCGGGGCTGGAGGGCCGCTTTGCCGGGCGCCAGATCATCGCCGTGATGGAACCCTCGGCCAGCGGGCGCATGAGTATCGACGCCGAGCTGGTGCCGCAAAAGGGGCTGTACATCGAGCGGCTGACGCTGCTGGCGAGTCCGGGGCAGTTGCGGGGTGCCGTGCTGCCGCTGCTCAGGTCGGCCACCGTCAACCACGTCTGGTGGGCCTCGGACGAGCCGCCTGCCGGGCCGCTGCTGACAGAACTCGCCAACGTGGCCGATCAGGTCATCGCCGACACCCTGAGACTCGACATTCCGCCCACCTTCCAGTACGCCCTGGCCGATCTGGGCTGGTCGCGCTCGGCAGCCTGGCGCGAGGCGCTGGCGCAACTCTTCGACAGCCTGGACGCGGTGGCCGCCCTGCCCCGCGTGACCGAGCTCAAACTCTGGTCCGACGGGCGCAACGACCGCCCGGCCCGGCTATACGCCGCCTGGGTCGCCTCCAAGCTCGGCTGGACGAACCTGGACGCCGTGACCTTCGTGCGCGGCAGCGGCCAGCGCCAGGCGGGCGATCTGTGCGGCGTGGAGCTGAGCGGGCCGGGCGGCGTGAATTTCACACTCAAATCCGACGGCCCGGAACTGGTGCAGACCCGCGTGCGCTTTGACAAGGTAGACCGAGTGACCTCGATGATGGTGCCGAGCATGACCCTGGCCGAGGGCCTGGCCCGCGTGATGGCCCGCCCGGAGCGCGGCGGCACCTTCGAGGACGCCTGGACGCTCGCCCGCGCCAGCCTGGCCGGGGACGCCCAACCGAAGAGTGGAGCGCCGTGAAGGTGCCCGCCCTGAATCTGCATGTGTTCGCCGACGCTCAGGCAGCCGCCTTCGCCGCTGCCCAGGCGGTGGCCGAGGCGGCGCGTCAGGCGGTGCGCTCACGCGGCAGCTTCCATGTGGCGCTGTCGGGCGGCAGCACGCCGAAGCTGATGTACGCCGCCCTGAAAGCGCTGGACCTGCCCTGGGCGCAGACGCACATCTACTTCAGCGACGAGCGCACGGTGGGGCCGGACGATGAGCAGAGCAACTACCACTCCGCGAAAGTCGGCCTGCTCGACTTGGTGCCGGTGCCAGGGGCTCAGATTCACCGCATGGAAGGCGAGCGCGACCCGGCTCAGGCGGCCATCGACTACGCCGCGCTGCTGCCCGAACAGCTCGATCTGGTGCTGCTGGGCATGGGCGACGACGGCCACACCGCCAGCTTGTTTCCCGGCACGGCGGGCCTGTCGGGCGCCGGGCGCGTGATCGCCAACGAGGTGCCGCAGCACCGGACCTGGCGCCTGACCTTCACCTTTAGCGAGATCAACGCCGCCCGCGAGCGCTTGCTGCTGGTGACCGGCGCGGGCAAGGCTCCGGTGCTGGCGCAGCTTGCGAACGGTACAGGCGACTATCCGGTGGCGCGGGTCCAGAGTCCCGTCTGGTACGTGGACGAGGCGGCGGCGGCGCTGGGGTAAAAGTGAAGGGCGAGGATCATCTCAGCCCCGGAGGGTCGGTGATCTCCGCGTACCTCGTCTTGAGGACGTAGTGCTTGGTCACGCCCAGCATCGAGTAACAGGCTTCGCTGACCCTCCGCCCTCCGGGGTCAACGACCTTGCCGTTCTTGACGTAGTAGAGGACGGTCGGTCTCAGAGCAGTACTCCGAATTACGCCACGGGGAAAACAGCCTCCCCGCGCCTCCATTCTGCGCCTTGCTCAGTTAAAACTACTCGCTCCGCTCGGTCATAAAAAGGGTCTTTTTATGACATCTGCTCTAGATGCTCGGTGTTCGGAGGTTTGATCGCACCGTTCCGGACGACCTGGGCCAGAATCGCCGTCCTGACCAGTTCCGCGTCCACGCCGATCATCTGGTAGCAGGCTGCGTTCACGACTCGTTTCTGCCGGTCTTGCACCCGGTTATGTTGGATGGTGTAGAGGACGGAATCGGTGGCGAGCGCGAAGGGTTGGGCGAGCACAGCAGTCACGAGGAGGACAAAGGTTCGGTTCATTTCGCCTCCTGAAGCTTGACCAGGTGAGGATAGACGGGGTGGCCGTTCACTCTAGCATCGCCGCCCAGCCCGCCTGATCCTCGCCCACGGTCAGCAGCTTGCCGCCTCGCACCAGCGGCAGCTTCAGGGCACCGGGGAAGGCGGCGAGTTTGGCCAGTACACCCTCTTCGGACAGTCGCAGGTACGGCAGGCCCGAATCTTCGTAGGCTCTGGTCGATTTGTCGAGCACGCCGTCCACGCCGAATTTCTGCTGAAAGCGGGCCAGCTCACCCTTGCTGATCGGTTTGCTGGCCAGGTCCATGAAATGCACCTTGACGCGCCGCTCCTTGAAAAAGCGCTCGGCAGCGCGGGTGGCCGCCGACTTCTTGAGGCCGAACATCTGGACGGTGATCTCAGTTTTAGGGGCGGGCATCTGAAAATTCTAACGGCGCCGCAGCCGAAAAATCACCATAAAAAATCCGCCTTGCTCGGCGGTGATGACAACAACATAGCGCAGTATACCGCCGAAGTCAAATTTATGCACTCTGAAGGCGCAGCCGCGTCGGGCAGGGTAGTGTCTCCTCGCCGCACAGCTCGCCCCAGTCGCGCTGCACACTGGCCCAGTCGCGCTGCACACTGGCCCAGTCGCCCCGGCGGGCCACCAGGAATTCCTGCACGCGGGCCATGCTCACGGCCATCAGGTCGCTAAGCCGTCTGGCCTGCGCACAGCGGTAGGAAGTCGTTGCAGAGAGAGGCGAGGCGAGTGGTGGCGGGGAGCAGGGCCACACCGACTGGGTGCCCGAAGAAACCAAGCTGTTTTTCCCCGCGATCTGGGTCGAACAGGTGTTTCGAGCGCTGCAATCGTCAGTGAAGGCCCATTCAGATGTCTGTGGGTGGGCCTTTTTGCGTTGCTGAAGATGGCAACTCACCGGTTTGGACAAAACCGATTCTCCCGGTGCTCAGCTCCCCGGCTCTAGCCGTCCATACCGCGCCTGGAGCAGACCACTCAGGGCCTGCCACTCGCTCTGCTTGCCGGGCGGCAACTGCTTGCCCACCACGCCCAGGTAGGCGCCGAGTTCGCGGGCGGTCAGGGTGGCGGGGGCGTGTCCGAGCTGTCCGGCGGCTTCGGGAATCAGCACCTGGGCCATCGGGCCGATGAGGCGGGTCAGGTTCCAGTGCAGGTCTTCCGAGAACGCCTCGCCCAGCGGTTCGTCACGGGGGGCGGCGCGGCCCAGCGCCAGGCCCAGGGTCTCATGGTGGACGAAGGTGTTCATCATGGCCCCGAAGGCGGCCAGGGCCGCGTCCACGTCGCGCTCCAGAATGGCGCCCACCAGCGCCTCGTGGATGACGTACAGCTCGCCGAAACGGCCCTCGGCGATCAGTTGGTGGCTGACCACCCGCAGCACCTGCGAAATCGGCGCGTGAATGGCGTGCAGTAGCCGCATCATCACCGGGTTGCCCGCCGCCCGCGCAATGGCGAAATGCAGCGCCAGGTCGGCGGCGACAAACAGTTCGGGGTCGCCGCCCGCCTCGCGCATCTGTGCCAGCACCTGCCTCAACTCGGCCTGATCCTCGGCGCTGGCTCTCAGGGCGGCGTGGGCGATGGTGTAATGCTCCAGCACCTGCCGGGCGTCCAGAAAATCGAGCGCCTCCTGCTCGGTGCTCACCGCGCCCAGCCACAGGTTCACGCTGGGCAGCCCCTCGGCGGCGTCCAGAATCAGCGTGCCGCGTCCGGGCCGGGCGTCCACCACCCCGGCAGCCGAGAGAATGCTGATGGCCTCGCGGACCGCCGCGACCCCCGTGCCGTACTGCTGGGCCAGCTCGCGCTGGGTCGGCAGCGTGTCACCGGGCCGCAACTTGCCCTGGTGCAGCAACCCCTGGATGTGCTGGGCGATGTTTTCGCCGAGTGAGAGCTTGTCCTGCGGGTCGAGATTGAACTGGGACGGTGCGGGCGAGGTGGTCACGGCTGCCTTTGCCCCGGCGGGCGCAGGCGGGTCATGGCCAGGCTCAGGCTGATGCGCAGCCGCTCGATGGCCCCGGCCAGTTCGCTCAGCTCGGTGACGCTGCGGGCCGGGCCGACCAGATCGACGCTCTCGCCCTGCTCGCCCAGATCACCCAGGCTCAGGCGGTCAGCCGCGCGGGTCAGTTTCACCAGGGGCCGCACGATGCGCCCGGTGGCCCGCCAGGCCAGGCCCGCCGCCAGCGCTACGGCCAGGGCGCACGCCAGCGCCACCAGCCACTGTTGCCGCGTCAGCAGCGCCTCGATGTCGGCGTTGCTGACGCCCACCCCCAGCTCGAAGATCAGCCTGCCGGGCGGCGCCGCCTCACCGGGAAGGCGCAGGTGGCGCTGTCCGGCCAGGGTCTCGTAGACCCCCGTGCGGACCACCTGATAGCGCAAGTCGCGCTCCGGCAAGCTGGCGGCCACCCCGCCCAGCCGCTCGCGCACGCCGGGGTCGCTGACCTGCCCTGCCGCCGCCCGGTATAGCGACTGCCGCTCGTCGTGAAAGACGAAGCGCTGGCTGCCTGAAGCCTTGCCCGCAGCGTTGCCCGCAGCGTTGCCCGGACCGTTTACCATCGCCGCGTCGTAGGCGGCCCGCAGCGCCCAGTCGGTCTCCGGCGACTTGGAGCGGAAAAACCGGGTGCTGCCCCCGGCGGGCCGCACGTCCACGAAGGCCACGTTCTCGGCGCTCACGGCGGCCTGAAGCTGGCCGACCACCTGCGGCAGTTCACTCACGTCCAGCGTGGTCGCCAGGATGCGGGCCACCGTGCTGGCCAGCCCCTCGTCGATGGCCTGCAGGGCACTGACCCGCTCGGCCCACAGCAGCGCCGTGACCATCAAACCCACGATCAGCACCGGCAGCAGCGTGATGGTCAGCAGCCGGGGCAGCAGTCCGCGTCCTGGGCGCGTCCGGGGAAGGGGCGCCGCTGCCTGGCCTGCGCCCGTCTGGCCTGTACCCGTCTGGCCTGTACCCGCCCGAACTGAGCTTCGCTGCACCGCGCCGTGCCTGAGCTGTGACATGGTCCCATGCTACGTCAGGGCATGCCCCGGTAAATCTTAGACTGAGTACACTCATCGGATGAATGATTCGATTGACTTAATGCGCCTCTACCTCTACACTTCTGGAGACTCACTGTTCGTTCATTACATTGTCTTCAGCGTGCCCTGGGTGGCGCTCTGAACAGCCCTGCCGCGTTCGCCGTGCTGTTTTTTCATGCTTTACAAGGAGTTTGCTATGCGTCGACTGTCTGCTGTTCATACCCTGAATCTGCTCGCCCTGAATCTGCTCGTGGTGGCGGGCGCCCAGAAAATCGCCTCGCCGGTTCCGCTGGGTATCGCCGTGGCCCAGACCAGTAACACCGCCCTGCTGGGCCAGGAACAGGTGATCGGGGCCAAATTCGCCGAGCAGTTCATCAACGGGCGCGGCGGTATCAATGGCACGCCGATCAAGCTGGTGTTTCAGGATACCGGCGGCGACGAGGCCGGGGCCATCAACGCCTTCCAGACGCTGATCAGCAAGGATCAGGTGGTGGGTATCGTGGGGCCGACGCTCTCGCAGCAAGCCTTTTCCGCCGATCCCATCGCCGACCGGGCCAAGGTGCCGGTGCTGGGGCCGAGCAACACCGCCAAGGGCATTCCGCAGATCGGCGAGTTCATCGCCCGTGTGTCGGCGCCGGTGGCCGTGGTGGCGCCCAACGCCGTGCGTCAGGCGCTGAAGATCGATCCCAAGATCAAGAAGGTGGCGGTACTTTACGCCCAGAACGACGCCTTCTCGACCAGTGAGACCGGCACCTTCCAGCAGACGGTCAAGGATCAGGGCCTGACGCTGGCCACCGTGCAGAAATTCCAGACCACCGACAACGATTTCACCACCCAGGTCACGGCAGTGCTCGGCGAGAACGTCGATCTGGTGATTATTTCGGGGCTGGCCAACGACGGCGGCAACCTCACCAAGCAGCTCCGGCAGCTCGGCTACAAGGGCCTGATTATCGGCGGCAACGGCATGAACACCTCCAACATGTTCCCGGTCTGCCAGAAGTTCTGCGACGGCGTGATTATCGCCCAGGCGTACAGCCCGGCCCAGCCCAGCGCGGCCAACCAGGTGTTCGTCAAGGCCTACACCGCCCAGTATAAAAAGCCGCCGCCCCAGTTCGCGGCCCAGGCGTACACCGGCGTCCAGGTCTTCGTGGACGCCCTGCGTGTCATCGACCGCAAGAAGAAGATCACCGAATGGACCCTGCCGGAGCTGCGCATCGAGCTGAACAGGCAGATTCTGCTCGGCAAATACAAAACCCCACTGGGTGATATTTCCTTTGACAAGGACGGCGAAGTCATCCAGAAGGACTTCTACGTCGCCCAGATCAAGATGAAAGACGCCAAGACGGGTTCCTTCGTTTACTTGAAGTAGGGCGTTTATCTGAAGTAGGGAAGTAGGGAGTGGGAAAAGCGCGGAGGGCATTCGTCGTGTTCACGCCTTCGAGTAGCCAATCGACGGCGAAATGATCAAGCCCACTTCCCACCCTCCCACTCCCCACTCCCTGATCTCTCCCCACAAGCCACGCGCCACAAGCCCCGGAGGATTATGGACCTCAGCAGCTTCCTCCAGAACGTGCTCAACGGCCTGGCCATCGGCAGCGTCTACGCCCTGTTCGCGCTGGGGTATACGCTCATCTTCTCGATCCTGGGCATCATCAACTTCGCCCACGGCGCCGTGTTCACGCTCGGCGCGTACTTCACCTACACCCTGATCTCCGGCCAGTTCGAGAACAACGGGCTGCTTAAAGGCGTCAATTTGTTCCCGAACGGCTCGCCGCTGGCCGGGAGCGCCTGGGGATTTGCCCTCTCGGCGCTGGTCGGCTCGGTGCTGGCCGGGCTGGTGGCGGTGGTCATCGAGCGGCTGGCCTTCCGGCCCATGCGGTCACGCGGCGCCGATCCGCTGCTGGCGCTGGTCAGTTCGCTGGGCGTGGCGCTGGTGATCGTCAATCTGATCCAGATTCTGGTCGGCGCCGAGAGCTACTCGTTTCCCGACGGCATCTACGGCGATCTGCCGGGCGCCCTGCTGTTCAAGCTGGGCAAAAAGACCATCATCATCCGCACCGTGCAGGTGATTATTTTCGGCGTCAGCATGGTGCTGCTGCTGATTCTGGGCCTGGTTATCGGGCGCACCCGCACCGGCAAGGCGCTGCGGGCCGTCGCCGAGAACCCCGGCACCGCCTCATTGCTGGGCATCAGCGTGGACCGCTTCATCGTCATCACCTTCTTCCTGGCGGGATTGCTGGGCGGCCTGGCCGGAACGCTGGTGGGCAGTTCGTTTGGCATCGCCGGGCCGTACTTCGGCGTCACCTACGGCCTCAAGGGGCTGGCCGTCATCGTCCTGGGCGGCCTGGGCAGCATTCCCGGCGCCGTGCTGGGCGGCCTGGTCATCGGCCTCGCCGAAGCCTTTGTGCCCGCCGATTACAGCGCCTACAATCAAGCCGTGGCCTTCGCCCTGCTGTTCGTGATTTTGCTGGTGCGCCCACAGGGTTTGTTGGGCAAATTGCAGATTCAGAAGGTGTGAGTTGGGGTTTGAACGGGAATTCTTAGCGCTTCTGGATATTATGTGGGATTCAGCAGATTTTCAGCCGTGCTCGATAGGCAGATGCTGCCCCCTCGCCCCTTGCGGGAGAGTCGTAGACCTGCTTGCAGAGGGGGCCACCGGGCAACGTCCCCGCCCCATGCACGCCATTTTTCTCGCTCCCGTATGACTGAAATGCTTGGTTGCACCCTCTCATGAAAACGACACGGTTTCCTTCCTTATCCCACTCCCCACAACCCACTCCCCCACTTCCTACTCCCCCAAAGGACACGCATGGAGTTTCTTCAACAATACGGCTTTCTGATGGCGACCATGCTCCAGCAGGGGCTGCTGGGCCTGAGCTTGTATGCGCCGCTGATGGCCGGGCAACTCAGCCTAGCCTCGCCCGGTTTCTACGCGCTGGGCGGCTACATCGCGGCGGTGATCCTGACCAATCCGGCCTTCGCGGGCTGGCGCGACGCGCTGGGCTACGGCATCTATCCGCTGACCTGGTTGCTGGGGGCGGTGGTCTGTGGGCTACTGGGCGTCGTCGTGGGCGTTCCGGCGCTGCGGCTGCGCGGCATCTACCTGGCGCTGGCGACCATCGCCTTCGTGGAAATTTTGCGCGTGCTGGCGCTCAACCTCAGCATCACGGGCGGGGCGGTGGGGCTGTTCGGTATTCCGCAGGCCTTCGGCTTCGTGGACCGCTGGCAGTACCTGTGGCAGTTTTTGCCGCTGCTGATCCTGACGTTGCTGTTTTTTCACCAGCTCTCGCGCTCGCGCACGGGCCGGGCCTTCCGCGCCATCCGCGAGGACGAACTGGCCGCCGACGCCATGGGCGTGCCGCCGACCCGCTACAAGGTGCTGGCCTTCGTCATCGGCGCCGTGCTGGCCGGAATTGTCGGCTCGATGAGTGCGCCGTTTCTGAACACCTGGAACGCCAAACAGGGCACCTTCGACGCCTCGATTGCCTACCTGGCCTTCGTGCTGATCGGCGGTAGCCGCAGCATGTGGGGGCCGCTGCTGGGCGGGGCGCTGCTCACGGCGCTGCCGGAAGTGCTGCGCGGCCTGGCCGACTGGCGGCTGGTCATCAACGGCCTGGTGCTGGTGGTGGCCAGCCTGTATCTGCCCCAGGGCATCGTGGGCAGCCTGGGCCGCAAACCCAAGCCGCCGATTCGCCCCAGTGCGCCGCCGCGTGACGAGGGGCCGGTGGGGCCGCCGTATACCCCGGAGACGTTGTGAACAGGGAGACGTTGTGAACAGTGGCGTGACTTTGAGCAAGGGCGACGCTGGGAGCGCCGAGGTGCTGCTCGACGCCCAGCACCTGACCCGGCGCTTCGGGGGGCTGGTCGCTGTCAACGACGTGTCGTTTCAGGTCCGGCGCGGCGAGGTCTTCGGACTGATCGGCCCCAACGGCGCGGGCAAGACCACCTTATTCAACCTGATGACCGGCCTGACGCCGCCGTCGAGCGGCACGCTGCGCTTCGGCAACACGACCCTGACCGGCCTGGCGCCGCATCAGGTGGCCGCCGAGGGGGTGAGCCGGACCTTCCAGAACATCCGGCTGTTCGGGCCGCTCTCGGCGCTGGAAAACATCAAGATCGCGCAGCACTGCCGCACCCAGGCGGGCCTGTGGACCGGCATCTTTGGCCGAGCCCGCGCCGAGGAACGCCGGGTCGAGCAGCGGGCCTGGGAGCTGCTCGATCTGGTGGGCCTGGCCGACCGTGCCGGGGAGCAGGCCAGAAACTTCAGCTACGGCGATCAGCGAAGGCTCGAAATCGCCCGCGCCCTGGCCACCGGCCCCCGCGTGCTGCTGCTCGACGAACCCGCCGCCGGAATGAACACCTCCGAGAAGGGCGCCCTGACCAGCTTTATCCGCGAGGTCCGCGACCGCTTCGACCTGACCGTGCTGGTCATCGAGCACCACGTCCCGCTGGTGATGAACCTGTGCGACCGGGTGGCGGTGCTCAACTTCGGCCAACTGATCGCCGTGGGCGACCCTGAGCGCGTGCAGAAAGACCCGAAAGTGATCGAGGCGTATCTGGGGTCGTAGGGAGGTGGGCAGTGGGAAAAGCATGAGGACATTCACTTCGCTCACTGGACCTCCTAATGCAATGAAGGCCGGACCCGGTTCTCCGCATCCCTATCTGTTCCCACTCCCCACCTGCCCACTTCCCACCTGCCCACTTCCCCATCCCGCCCTCCGAAGGAGCCCCCCATGCCGCTACTCGAACTCAACAATCTCAGTGTCAACTACGGCGCGGTGCAGGCGGTGCGGGACATCTCGCTGACCGTCGAGGCGGGCGAGATCGTGACGCTGATCGGGGCCAACGGGGCGGGCAAGACCACCACGTTGCGGGCCATCTCAAGGATGATGAAGCCCCGCAGCGGCACGCTCAGCTTCGACGGCCACGATTTGCTGGCCGTCTCTGCCGACGTGGTGGTGCGCTACGGCGTGGCCCACAGCCCGGAGGGGCGTCAGGTGCTGGCCCGTCAGAGCGTGGCCGACAACCTGGAACTCGGCGCCTTTATCCGGCGCGACTCGGCACAGATTCAGGCCGACATCCGGCGGATGTACGAGCGTTTTCCGCGACTGGGCGAGCGCCGGGGCCAACTGGCAGGCACCTTATCGGGCGGCGAACAGCAGATGCTGGCCATCGCCCGCGCCCTGATGAGCCGCCCCAAGTTGCTGCTCCTCGACGAACCGAGCCTGGGCCTGGCGCCGATCATCGTGCTGGAGATCTTCGGCATCATCAAGGAACTGAACGCCCAGGGCGTCACCATTTTGCTGGTCGAGCAAAACGCCCGCCTGGCGATGCAGAGCAGCCACCGCACCTACGTCATGGAGGCCGGGCAAATCACCTTCAGCGGCCCGTCTGCCGAGCTGGCGAATGACGAGCGGGTGCTGCACGCGTATCTGGGGGGATAGCAGTGGGCAGGTGGGAAGTGGGAAGTGGGGCTCGATCTTTGCCCACTTCCCACTTCCCGGTAGACGAAGGACCGGGAGCGCAGTCAGCCTTCCGGTCCTTCGTTCTTAACCTCTCCTGGCCTGTGCGCCTCCGCTCAGCGGGTGCCGAATTCCTGGGTGGCGTAGGTGCGGTAGGTCGTGCCCGCCTTGAGCACATAGCCGATGCCCAGTTCCCTGAACTTGGGGTCCATCAGGGTTTTGCAGTGCGAGGGGCTTTCCATCCAGCGCTGCACGAAGCCGCTCACGTCGTCGCCCGCCACGATGTTCTCACCCAGGGTGGTCCAGCCGGTGTAGCCAGCGGCGTTGTCGCGGGTAGCCAGGGTGCCGCCGTCGGGGGCCACGTGGTCGAAGTAGTTCTGGTTGGCCATGTCCGCCGTGTGGGCGCGGGCTGAACGGGCCAGGTAGCCGTTCCAGGTGAGCGGGGTGGTGGCCTTGAATACCGCGCCGTCGCACTTCTGGTTCTGGGTGCGCATCGCGTTGGTCGCGTCGAGCATCATGCGCTCTTCGGCGCTCAGGTCCTGGGGTCCGGCGTCCTTGCTGCTGGTCGCGCTGAGCAGGCTGCTGGTGGGCACTCCGGCGCCGCCACACGAACTCAGGGCGAGGGCGAGGAACAAGGCGGCAGGCAGCAGGATCAGGGTACGCGTCATGGGGTTCTCCAGGGGTGAGGTGCTTGTTGGGGAGGGGCGTGCGAACTTCTTGAAGGCACAGTAGAATTGAAGGCACAGTAGAATTCGCCCCCTTGCGGCCTCCTCACCCTCAGCGGCCTTGACGTCGCCTGACAGGGCCTATTCCTGACAAAACTATGCTCGGCGCGTGCCAGACGATGTTTTTCTGATTCTCCGGATGAACCTCAGCCCGCCTGAGCCACCGAACATGAAGACCGCACCCCCAAGCTGGTGAGTTGAGGCGCCGAAACCGCCCCGCCAGCCAACCCTTCTCATCCGGGCGCTGGTGACAGGTCGCTGACTACCAAGCTCAGGCACGCGCTGGGCGCAGCCCGGAGGCTGTAAGAACGCCTGTCCGGCTCCGGGCGGCTCAGGCGGTGCCGGGCCTCGGTAGGTGGCGACGAGGCGGCGATGTGAAAAACCGCATACGGCAGGGGGCGGGCATGGCCTCTCATACCAAAGCGGCGTATGGTGAGGCTCTTGTGAATCTGATTTTTTCCTGGGCGGCCCTGCGTGCCCTGACCACCACCCCCGGCAGCGGCGGCGTCCTCCGCGTCCAGCCGGAAGATTTCGTGGTCGAGGAGCGCCCCACCTACCTGCCGGGCGGTTCGGGCGACCACCTCTACCTGCACATCGAAAAGCGCGGCCACACCACCGCCCACCTGGCCCGCGAACTGAGCGCTCAACTGGGTGTCAAGGCCCGCGACCTGGGTATTGCGGGCCTCAAGGACCGCCACGCCGTCACCCGCCAGTGGATCAGCCTGCCCGCCAAGTTCGAGGCGCGGCTGGGCGAGTTCAGCCTGGACGGCGTACAGATTCTGCGTACCGAGCGCCACACCAACAAGCTGGGGCTGGGGCACCTGCGCGGCAACCGCTTTACGGTGCGGGTGCGCGGCGCTCCCGGCACGGCGGATCAGGCGGCTGAAACCCTGGCGCTGCTGGGCGCTCAGGGCCTGCCCAACTACTTCGGGCCGCAACGCTTCGGGCTGGGCGGCCTCAACGCCGAGGAGGGCCTGCGGGTGCTGCGCGGTCAGTCCGAGCTGCGCGACCCCCAGGTGCGCAGATTCCTGAGCAGCAGCGTGCAGAGTGCGCTGTTTAACCGCTTCGTCAGCCTGCGGCTGGAGCGGGGCGTGTTTGACCGGCTGCTGGTCGGCGACATGGCCAAGAAGCACGATACCGGCGGGGTCTTCCTGGTCGAAGACGCGCCCGCCGAGTCGCTGCGGTCCGGGCGCAATGAGGTCAGCGCCACCGGCACGCTGTTCGGGCGCAAAACCAAACCGTTGACCTCGGAGGCGGGCGCCCTGGAGGCCCAGGTGCTCGCCGAATTCGGCCTGACCCCGGAGGTCTTCGCCTCGCGCAAGGGAGACCGCCGCCTGACCCGCATCTTCATGGAAGACGCCACGCTGGAGTCGCAGGGCGACGGCTACACCGTCTCGTTCGCCCTGCCCAAAGGCAGTTTCGCCACCTCGGTGCTGCGTGAGCTGATGAAAAACGATGTGGACGCGCCCGGCGGCGCTGCCGAAACTGATGCTAACCCTGTCGACGCCCCTGAGCCGGATGAGGGCGGGCCATTTGAAGAAGGTGAGGAGCAGTGAAGCGCCCGTGGCCCCCGCTGCTGGCCGCTGGTCTGCTCGTCACTGGCCTGCTGGCCACTGGTCTGCTGTGCCCCGCCGCCGCCGCGCCCAGTCTCGGACCCGGTGTCGGGACGACCATCCTGCGCCCCACCTTCGGCGGCGTGTTGCTCGAAGCCCACCTGATGCCGCGTGGCAGCGCCAGCCTCACCGGCGTCTGGTCGGGCAGCGGCCACGCCCGGCTGATGCGCTGCGACCCGCGCTGTCAGGTGGTGAGCGCCATTCCGCTCGGCAGCCCGCTGACCGTCTCGCAGAGCAGCACCTACCGGGTGGTCCTGGGCGGCACCTTCAGGCCCGGCCAGCGCGTCAAGGTGCTGCTGCGCTTCGACGCCTCCACACTGATTACCGTGGACGCGGTGGTGGCAGCGCCGTAACCGGGCAGGCGAGTGCGCGGGAGGCGGGAACGGCGGTGGGTCTGGTCGGCTGGACCTTGAGACCGCCAGCCAGTGATCGACTGACGCGAAAGCTCGACGACACCGGCTCACAGGTGACCTGGCTCCCTCTCCCGCTGTTCGCACTGCCTGCCCACCGCGCACCGCACCCCCCAAACAAGCCGCGCCAATCGCCCTAGAGCAGATTTCACAAAAAGGCCATAGGATAGGCAGCCCCGAACCAGCCGAGGACATCCTGAACTGTTACGGCATCAAGGGCCTTCCCAATAGCACTCCAGAGCGATGGCAGGTCGCGCCACCGCCCAGCCCTGACC
>NZ_JANYGJ010000141.1 GCF_025362455.1 Deinococcus sp.
CCACAAGCCGCTCTTACAGGCTCGCGTTCCACGCCTTTACGATGTCGTCGAGGGCCTGCTTGGCGGTCTTCTGTCCGGCCATCGCGGCCTCGATGTTGTCTTTGAAGACCTTGTTGAGCTTCGAGGCGTCGGGATACACCAGCGTCAGGTCTTTGGCCTTCTTCAGCTCGGTGCTGCTGACCAGTCGTCCCTGATCGGTGGCGTTGGCGCTGCCGGTCTTGAAATACTTGTCGGTGCTGGCCCGCACGGTGGACGGGAAGGTCGTCTGGGTCACGCGGGAGAAGGCGAGCTGGTTGGTGTCGTTGGTCAGGAACAGCGCCAGCTTCTGCGCCACGTCCTTTTCCTTGACGCCCTTGGGAATGACCATACCCATCAGCGGGGTATGAATAACGTTGCCCGCGATATTGATCGGGTAAGGCGCCACTTTGGTCAGATTGTAGACGTCTTTGTTGTCGTTGGCGACGCGCAGGATAAACTGCGGCCCGGTAATCAGCATGGCGAGCTTGCCCGACGAGAACAGTTCGGTGGCCCCGACGAAGCCCCGGCGCATGGTGTCTTCGGGAATATAGCCTTTTTTGTAAAGGTCGACGTAAGTTTGCAAGAGCTGCACATGCTTCTCCGAGTTGAAGACGGCCTTGCTCTTGTCGTCGCTCAGAATCGGCAGGCCCGCTTCCTGAAACAGATACAGCATGTTCACGCCGTTGATGTTGGGCATGAACCCGTACAGCCCGGTCTTGTCTTTGATCTTCTTGGCCGCGTCGATGATGGTCTGGATGGTGCGCGGCGGATTGGCGGGGTCGAGCCCGGCTTTCTTGAAGATGTCGGTGTTGTATGCCACCACTTTGGGCGCCCAGTACCAGGGTGTGCCGTAGACTTTGTTGTCGAAGGTAAAAGTGGACAGCGGCGAGGCGAAATACAGTTTCTTCTGGGCGTCACTGAGCGCCATCTGCTCCAGAGCGCCCTGCTGGACCATCTTGACGGTCATGTCGCTGCTGAGGTTCACCACCGCAGGCGGGCGTCCAGCGGCGACGGCGGCCAGAAGTTTTTGCTCGATGGCGGTGGCGGGCACGTCCACCCATTTGACGCTCACCGTCGGGTTTTCCTTCTCGAACTGGGCGGCCAGGCGGTTCATCTCGTCGTTGAACAGGGGTGCCAGCGAGATGGTCCAGAATTCGAGCTGGGTCTTCTGGGCGCTGGCGACACTGACAGACAGCAGCGCCGCAGTAACGAGGAGTTTTCCGGTGGTCATGGTCTTGGGCATATGAACGCTCCTCCCGGTCTGGCCGGAATATGGGTGGGGGTTGAGAGGCTAATTTAGCCTGTCTTCAGGCAAATGGGATAAGAGTGCCTGCGCGTTCTCTCACGTTCTGGAGCCGAAAAGAAGTGTGTTAGAGCAGTACTCCGAATTACGCCACGGGGAAAACAGCCTCCCCGCGCCTCCATTCTGCGCCTTGCTCAGTCAAAACTACTCGCTCCGCTCGGCCATAAAAGGGGTTTTTTTATGACATCTGCTCTAAGGGTCAGTTCTGGCCTGCCCCCGCACCCAGCGCCGCCGCGAACCAGCGCGTCACGACGTCGGGCCGGGTGATGGCGCTGCCGACCACGACGGCCAGGGCGCCGGTCCGCTGCGCCTGCGTTGCCAGCTCCGGCGTGTTCAGCCGCCCCTCGGCGATGAAGGGCAGACCCGCCGCGTGCAGCGCGTCCATCAGCGCGAAATCCGGCCCGGACTGCTGCGGGCTGTGGGGCGTGTAGCCGCTCATGGTGGTGCCCACGAGGTCGGCCCCGGCGGCGCAGGCGGCCCGCGCTTCGGCCAGCGTGCTGATATCGGCCATCGCCAGCACTCCGGCGGCGTGGCAGGCCCGCACCAGTCCGGCCACCGGATACGGGCGCGGCAGATCGGTGCCGTCGAAGGCGACCAGATCAGCTCCGGCGCCCGCTACCGCCTGCACTTCCTCTGGTGTGGCCGTGATGTAGACCGGGCTGCCGGGTTGCGCCTGCTTCGTCAGCCCGATGATCGGCACAGAGGTGATCTGCCGCACCGCTGCGATGTCTTCCGCCGAGCGCAGCCGCAGGCCCGCCGCGCCGCCGAGGAGCGCCGCCCGGCTCAGCGCCACGATGTGCGAACGGTCCCGTAGCGGGCTGCCGTCGTCGGCCTGCACGCTGACAATCAGCCGCCCGCGCAGGCGTTCCAGGAGGGGAGAGGTCTGAGTTGGGGTCACAGCCGTCAGTATGCCTTGACGGTTTGTTGAGACAGCCGGAAGTGCGGCCAGGTCAGGCCTATCCTCGGTCCATGACCACGACCGACTGGACGCCCCGCGTGCTGGTGACCGGCGCCGCGCAGGGCATTGGCCGCGCCGTTGCCGAACTCTTCTCCGAGCGCGGCGCCCGCGTGCTGCTGCTGGACTTGAACGAGAGTGCGCCGCTGACAAACTCGATTGCTATGCGCGGCGATGTCAGCAGCGCCGAGGACCGCGCCAGAGCCGTCCAGATCATCCAGAACGAGTGGCAGGGGCTGGACGTGCTCGTCAACAACGCCGCTTACCAGGGGGCTACCGGCTCGCTGCTGGACGTGGACGAGGCCGGGTGGCAACGTGCCCTCGACGTGAATCTCAGCGCCCCGATGCTCCTGAGCCGCGCCTGCGTGCCGATGATGCCGCCGGGCAGCGCCGTCGTCCACATCGCCAGCGTGCAGGGCCTCTTCGCCGAGCAAAGCAACGTCGCCTACACCGCCAGCAAGGCCGGGCTGGTCAACCTGACCCGCTCGATGGCCCTCGACCTGGCCCCGCGCGGCCTGCGCGTCAACGCGGTAGCGCCCGGCGCCGTCGCCACCGAAGATTTGCTCAGGTCCGTGCAGCAGAGCGAAAACCCTATTCAGACCCGCGCCGACTACGAAGACCTCCACGCCCTGCGCCGCCTGGCCCAGCCGCGCGAAATTGCCGAGGCCGTCTACTTCCTCGCCGTCCCCGCCTCGTCGTTCATCACGGGCGTCACCCTGCCCGTCGACGGCGGCATGACCGCGAGCTTCATGATGGCGGGGAGGCCGGTGTAGACGCGCTTTGCGCGGGCTTATGGCGCGTGGCTTGTGGGGAGGGAGTGGGAAGTGGGGAGTGGGGGTATGCGCTTCGCTCACTAACCCTCTGCAAGCAGGTCTGCGACTCACCCTGCTGCTGCGCAGCGCCCCTCTGCAAGCACTCGTCGTGAACGGAGCGGCCAGCGGGCAGGCGTCCCCAGGGGGAGGAGTGGCGTGCCCAGGCGCGTCCGTTCACGACGACAGTGCGTTCTGCCCAAGAAGGCCCGATAGGCGAGCAGGCCCGATAGGTGCCGTTCTGCTCAAGACAGTGCCGTTCTGGACAAGAACGCGCCTGGGCACGCCACTCCTCAGGTCTTCGACTCCCCCGCAAGGGGCGAGGGGTCAGAACTCCGCGCTCAGTGGGCGTTTTCAACTGGAGTAATACGGGATTAAAATGAGTTCAGGCCATCTGCTTTTAGTCCCTCGCCCCCTGCGGGAGAGGGAGTCGTAGACCTGCCCAGCAGAGGGAGCCGCAACGCGGCGGAAGGGTGAGGGGACCACCAAGCGGCGTTCCCGCTTCATGCACGCGATTCTTTTTAATTCCGTATAAACCACTCCCTTCCAACGAAGCCAGTTATGACTAACTCTGGAGCACGGGCGCCCTACGTGACCGGCCACGATGTGGAGAACGCGGGGAGAAATAGTGCGGCTGGAACGAACTGGAAGTACCATGCTTAGCGCAGCGCTAACCCCCTCGCCGCATCGGGGCGGGGGCGTCTTCTTGTTCAGAGCGGCACCCGTATGGGGCCTGCCCGCTGGGGGGCAGGGGAGCCGACGCATTCGCAGCGAGCTGAAGCCCAACAACGCTGTACAACCGCCGACAGCCCGACCAGCCGCCCAGATACAAAGCCAAAGCCATCAACGCGCAAGCCCGATTACGCCGCGAACCTGCCCCAAGCACGTCCAGCCGCCAACCTATTCCAGCAGCAACACGTCCACCTCGTCGCCCACCGCTGCCAAGCCGCCTTCGGGGATCATCACCAGGGCGGGCGCGTCACTCAGCGAGCGCAGCACGCCGCTGCCCTGCTGGGCGTAGGCAAACGCCTCGCCGCCCCGGACCGTCACCCGCCAGAACGCCGTTTTGTCGGCCAGCCCCCGGAACGCCGAGCCCGCCCGCAGCCGCACCGGAGTCAGTGGGCGCCCCGTCAGCGCCGGACGCACGATGACCTGAAAGACCACCAGGCTGCTGACCGGATTGCCCGGCAGCCCGAAGACCGGCAGGCCCTTCCAGCCGCCGAGCATGGCGGGGCCGCCCGGCCTCATCCGGACTTTCCAGAAACGGACCTCGCCGTGTTCAATGAGCAGGTCGCGCATGAAGTCGTACTTGCCCATGCTGACCCCGCCCGAAGTCAGCAGCACGTCGGCCCTGGCGCTGGCGACGGCGGCTTCCAGCGCGGCCAGATCGTCGCTGACGGGCGGCAACATGATGGCCTCGCAGCCCGCCTCACGGAGCAGGCCGACCAGTCCGTAGGCGTTGGAGTTGTAGACCTGTCCGGCCACGAGGGGACGGCCCGGCTCGATCAGTTCGTCGCCGGTACTCAGCACCGCGACCCGTAGTGGCGCCAGGGTGGGCACCTCGGCGTGGCCCAGGGCGGCGGCCAGCGCCACGCGGGCCGGTGTCAGGCGCTGCCCGGCATACAGCACGGTTTCGCCGGTTCGGAAGTCGTCGCCCTCGCGCCGCACGTCGGCCACCGAGGCGGGCCGCCGCAGCCGCACGCCCCCCGGCACGTCTTCGAGCTGCTCGACGGGGCAGATGGCGTCAGCCCCGGCTGGCAGCGGCGCCCCGGTGTAGATGCGGACGGCCTGGCCCGGACCCACCACGCCCGCAAAAGTGGCCCCGGCGCGGCTCTCCCCGATCAGCTCCAGCCTGACCGGCACGCTCAACGTATCGGCCTCCCGGCAGGCCACGCCGTCCAGGGCGCTCTCGGTGGCCGATGGGTGGTTGACCGTCGCCTGAAGGTCGCTCGCCAGGGTCAGGCCGTAGGCGCCCAGCAGCGGCGTCATCCGTGTTTGCCTGGGCGGCAGTAGCTCGCCGAGCATGGTGCGGGCCTCGCCTAACGAGACGGACATCGGGAAGGAGGGAGGTGTGGTCATGGGGGCAGGATAGCGGGCCATCCGGGGGCTGCCGTGCTCAAGGTGCGGGCAGGCCCGGTGCGCTCAAGCGTCGTCACCCTCGCTGTGGTGACCAAGAAGCCGCTCTGCACAAGACGCGGGCAGGCACGACAAAACGCTGGCGAGCGAGTGGCCCACCAGCGTCGTGCCTAGAGCAGATGTCATAAAAAGACCCTTTTTATGACCGAGCGGAGCGAGTAGTGTTGACTGAGCAAGGCGCAGAATGGAGGCGCGGGGAGGCTGTTTTCCCCGTGGCGTCATTCGGAGTACTGCTCTGAGTGCCTTACTTCACCAGCGGCGCGAACTGCTTGGCAAACGGGTAGCCCTGCGCGGCGTCCCAGTCGAGGCGCCAGTCGAAGGCGCCCACGGTGCCGGGGTACTGCGCCTTGACGGCCTTGAAGGCGCTGACGGCGCCCTCGATCTTCCAGTAGTTGAGGAGGTCGTTGTTGACGCCGAATCCCACCATGACGTGTGACGGCCCCAGCAGGTCCATCCAGATCTTGATGTTGGTTTGCAGGTAGGCCGGGTCGCTCAGTTGCGGGCCGTCGTAGTACTGCGGCGCGCAGTAGTCCAGCGCCCCGGCGCTCAGCATGTCCTTGCAGAAGTTCTGATCCACCGGGTTCCAGGGCGCGGGCGGCGCGGAAACCAGAAAGCCGGGGTGGCGTCGCTTGAGTTCCTGGCCCACCCAGATCATCTCACTGGTGTTGGGCGCGGCGTCGCCCTCAAAGGTGTTGAAGTCCAGGCCGTCAAAGCCGCCCCAGTCGCTGTAGAGCTTATCCACACTGTTGACGAAGGTCGTCGAGACCGTGCGGTCGGTGAAGCTGATGGCGTTGCCCGCGCCGCCCACCGAGAGCAGCATCTTGCGCTTTTGGACGCTGCGGGCGTATTGCAGATCGCTTACCCAGTTGGTCCAGGCGCCGTTGCCGTCGGGTGGGGCGGCAAACTGCAAAGTACCGACTGGAGCGCCGCCGACGTTGGTCGCCGCGAACAAATACACCAGGTTGTAGTTCGGGTCGATGTCGCGCAGCCGGGGCACCGTGCCCGCGAAGGTGGCGTAGTAGGTCGCCAGGTAGTTGGCTGCCGGGATGGGCGTTGGGGTGGGCGCCGGGGTAGGATTGGTCGCCGCGCAGGTGGTGGGCTGCCAAAAATAGGTGCTGATGGTCGGGTCGGTCATGTCGGTGCCGCCCGAAACGACGTTGACGACCTTGTAGAACAGTCCGTTGGCCGGGTACTTGACGACGGTGCCGAGCGGATAGTTGGTGCCCGTCTTCCAGGTCAGGGCGCCGCAGGGGTTGGCCGGGTCAGGTGCCCAGGGCGAGGTGACGTTCCAGCTCGAATTCTGGGCGAAACTGGCCGCCGCGTCGCTGGGCAGTGGGCCACCCTGCCGGGCCAGCCACAGCTCGCTGCCGAAGTGGCGGACGTAGCGCCCCGGATAGTTCTTCGATTCCAGGCTGACCCCCACACCCGACAGGCCGGGCCGGGCACAGAAAGTGGCGTCTTTGTCGAACAGGACGCTGCCGTCGCGGGCGTTCTTGCGAATCCGCGACCCGGCGTGGCGCAGGTAGTCGCCCGGAAAATTCAGCGACTGAAACGAGGTGCAGTTCGCGTCGCTCAGCCCGGCCACGATCTTCCAGGTGGCGCTTTGTTTGATCAGGTCGCTGCTGCCAGCGCCTGTGACCTCGATGTTCCCCAGCGATCCCGCGTGGCTGATCGAGCGGTCGGTCAGCCCCGGCGTGGTGACCTGAAACGAGCGGTACTCGCCGACTGGCAGGCTGACCGTCGCGGCGGCAGCGAGCGGGCCTGAATCCGTCTGGCCCGACTGACTACAGGCGCTCAGCAGCATGGCACCGAGGAGAACCGAGGTGAGGGGTTTGAGTATTGGTGTGGACATATGATTCCTCCGGCCCCCGTCGGGCGCTTGATCTGTACCGTGGATTCGGATCGTCGGGCCAGATGCCCGGCGCAAAATCACGGCGGATGGGCAGGTCACCCCGACCCGATTGGTCAGCCCCGATTGGTCAGCCCCGACTGGTCAACGCTGTACCCGCTTTCAATTTGGTACTTGAGCGACATTATAGGGCAATATCGGAGTGCTTAGATCGGCTCTGTTGCGACCGGATCACGCTGAAGGCCCAGCCACACCGTTCCAGCCGCTTGAAAATAGATTTCCTGAACCGGGTACAAACAGAAAACCCAGCCAGCAGTCTGGAGCTGCGCGGATGGGTCTACGGTGAGTGATACGGACTCCGATTGAATCGTTTTGTAAAAACGATGAAATCCGACCAACGGGAGTAGGAGCAACTACGGACTCTGCGGTATGGATTAACTTCCGGCGCCTTTTCGGAAGTTAAGGAATTTAGCGGAGTCCGTATGACCGGCTGGCGGGAACGACCTGCTCGGCCTACTTCGCCAGCACGTAGGCTTTCTCGATCTTGTCGGGCGTGCCGGGGTAGCCGGGCTGGATGCGGGTCAGTTTGTCGAGCACGTCCAGGCCCTCGATCACCTTGCCGAAGACGGTGTGCTTGCCGTTGAGGTGCGGCTGCGGCGCGAACAACATGAAAAACTGCGAGCCGTTGGTGCCCGGTCCCCGGTTGGCCATGCTCAGCACGCCCTTGCTGTCGTGGCGGTGCTGGTTGAACTCGTCGTCGAATGCGTAGCCGGGGCCGCCGGAGCCGGTGCCGCTGGGGTCGCCGGTCTGGGCCATGAAGTCCTGAATGACGCGGTGAAACACGATGCCGTCGTAGTAGTGGTGGCGAATCAGATGCACGAAGCTGCCCACCGTCACGGGGGCGTCGTCGGGGTACAGCTCCATGACGACGCGGCCACGGGTGGTCTCGAAGACGGCCTGGTAATCCTTGCCGCTTTCTATGGCCTCGCCCAGTGCGGGGGCGGCGCTGAACTTGGTCTGGCGCGTCTCGGACAGCGCGGGCAACTCGGTGTAGCCTTCTTTGGTGTAGGTCATGGCACGCATTCTAGACGAGGCCGGGCGGGTAGGGCTTCAGCTCAGGGGGACCTCGACGCCGAGATTCCGGCTCCTGTCTCCATGAAAAAGCGCCTGGTCAACCTTCCAGGCGCTTCTGGACGGCCCTGTCTTCAGCCTTTGGTCAGAATCCGCACGCTCAGGAGCCGGTCGGGCACGGCGCCCGGAATCGGTACCTCGCCGCCCTGGCCGCTGACGGCGGTGCGGGTCAGCTTGGCGAGGATGTCCTGGCCGGTGACGACCTTGCCGAACAGGTTGTACTTGCCGTTCAGGAATTCGGCAGGCGCAAAGGTGATGAAAAACTGCGAGCCGTTGGTGTTGGCGCCGCTGTTGGCCATCGCCAGCATGCCGGGCTTGTCGAAGATCAGCTTGGTGCGAATCTCGTCGGGGAACGAGTAGCCGGGACCGCCGGTGCCCCAGCTCGCCTTCTTGGCCTCGTCCTTGCTGCCGGGATCGCCGGTCTGGGCCATGAAGTTGTCGATGACGCGGTGAAAGCGCTGGCCGTCGTAGTAGTGGTTGCGCGCCAGGGTCACGAAGTTGTTGACCGTCACGGGCACGTCCTTCTCCAGCAGGTCGACCAGCACCTGGCCTCTGCTGCTGTCGATCAGGGCGTAGTAGTCCTTGCCGTCTTGCAGGGCGGGGGCGGGCGGTTTGCTGAAGGTGGTCACGGCGGTTTTGCTCAGCTCCGGCACCAGCGTGTAGCCCGCAGGCACGGCGCCCGCCTTGCTGATGGCCGGGGTGGCAGCGGCGCTGGGTATGGCTGAGCTGGGCACCGCCGAACTGGGCACCGCCGAACTGGGCGTCGTGGCGGCGGTGTCGGTCTTGGTGTCCGTGGTCTCGGCGGTCTTTTTCTGGCAAGCGGCCAGACTCAGGGTCATCAGGGCAAATACGGCGAGGCGCTTCATTGCCGTTCAGTGTAGGCGAAAGGTTCATGAGACGATGAACCGGGGGTGCTTGAGCCGCCCGCGCCCGACCCGGCTGACCTCCGCTAGACTGCGCGGCGTGATTGTAACGATTGACGGCGTGGCGGCCAGCGGCAAATCCAGCGTGGCGTCTGGCGTGGCCCGCGCCCTGGGCATTCCTTACGTCTCCAGCGGCCTGCTCTACCGCGCCGTGACCCTGCTGGCCCTGGAGCGCGGCCTGACTCCGCCCACTGCCCCGGCGCTGCTGGAACTGCTCGCCGAGCATCCCCCCGAACTGCGGCCCTTGCCGCAAGGCAACCGGGTGTCTGTCGGCCCTGGGCCAGATGGTGAGCAGCGCGACCTGACCGACGCCGCCCATACCGGCGCGGTGGACGCGGGCGTGAGCGCCGTGGCCCGGTTGCCCGAAATCCGCCAGTGGGTCAACGACCGCCTGCGTGCCCTGCCGCCGCCCTTTGTCGCCGAGGGCCGCGATATGGGTACGGCGGTGTTTCCCCAGGCCGCAGCCAAATTCTTCCTGACCGCCTCGGCCCGCGTCCGTGCCCAGCGCCGCGTCCTCGAACGCCAGGACGACGTGGACAAGATCGAAGCCGCCCTCAGAGCCCGCGACGAGCACGACGCAGCCCAGTCCCGCCCCGCCCAGGGCGCGCAGGTGATCGACACGGGAACGCTCGATCTGAACGGGGTGATTCAGGCGGTCCTGAGCGGGATTGAGGGGCGGAGGTAAGGAGAGTGGGTAGCGGTGCGCGGGGACAGATGGAGGGGAGGGCATGAGCGTTGCTCACTCCCCCTCTCCCCGCTGCTTCGCAGCGCCACTCTCCCGCAGGGGGCGAGGGGTCAAAAACATGCGCCCAGACGCTGTTTTCCGCTGAAGTAGACCACTACTTTCCAGCGCAGTTAGTTTGGGCAGATGTGGAGCACGGGCGCCCTACGTCAGCGGCCACGATGTGGAGAACGCGGTGAGACAAAGTGCGTGTGGGACGAATTGGAAGTACCATCCATAGCGGAGCGACTAGCTCCCTCGCCCCACCGGGGCGGGGGCGTCTTGTGCAGAACGGCACCTATCGGGCCTGCCCGCTGGGGGGTGGGGGTGCAGACGCATTTGCCCAGTGCTGAAGCCCAAAAAAGCAACCCAACCGCCCGTCCAGCAACGCGACCCCACCGCCACCACATTCTGACCACCGCCCACCCCTATGAGTGCTTCCCTCTCATCTGCTCCATGTGCCGCACCGCCAATCCGACTTATCATGAGCGGCGACCATGACTGCGACCTCTACTTCCAAAGCGCTCGTCTCGGTGGGTGACCTCGCCTGGGACGTGCTCGCCAAGCCCGATACGCTGCTGCTGCCCGGCGGCGACACGACCGGACGTATGGAACTCTCCCCCGGCGGCAGCGCGGCGAACCTGGCCGTCTGGGCGCGGCGGCTGGGCCACCCCTGCGCCTTTGTCGGTAAGATCGGCGCGGACCGCTTCGGCGACCTGGCCGAGGGCGTGCTGCGGGGCGAGGGCGTGACGCCCCACCTGATCCGCAACCCGGCCTACCCCACAGGCGTGATCCTGGCGTTGATCGACCAGCGCGGCCAGCGTGCCATGCTGACCGGCCAGGGTGCGGACTGGGAACTGCTGCCCGAAGAATTGCCCGCCGGGGTGCTCAGCAGCGCAGGCCACGTCCACCTGACCGCCTGGAGCCTGTTCCGCGACCCGCCCCGCGCCGCCGCGCTGGCCGCTGCCGAGTTGGCCCGGCAGGGCGGCGCGACGCTCAGCCTCGACCCTGGCAGCTTCCAGATGATCCAGCAGGTGGGCCGCCAGAATTTCCTGAGCTGGATCAGCGCCGTGCCCTTCGACATCTTCTTTCCGAACGCCGACGAGGCCCGCGCCATGAGCGGCGAGGTCAGCTCGGAGGCGGCGCTGAGCTGGCTGCGGACGCACTACCCCTCGGCACTGGTGGTGCTGAAGATGGACGAGGACGGCGCCCTGATCGAGGGGCCGCGCCTGCCCCGGCTGCACGTCCCGGCCACCCAGGACCGACTGCTCGACGCCACCGGGGCCGGGGACGCCTTCGGGGGGGCGTTTCTGGCGCACTATCTGCGGCACGGTGACGCCCGCCGCGCCGCCGAGCTGGCCGTGCAGGTCGGCGGCTGGGTGGTCTCGCGCTTCGGGGCTCGCCCGGCTGTGGACGACGAGCTGCGTGAGCGCCTGAGCCCCTTTGGCCTGAGCAGCCCCGATCTGGTGGGCGCATGACCCGGCTGGGGCGCCGCCGCCCGACCTGGCTGCGCCTTCTGTTCTGGTTGGTGTTGCTGCTGGTGCTGGCCGCTGCCGCCGCCGTCTATTACCTCTATAACCTGACCAGCAGCCCCGGTGGCCCCAGGTACACCCTGGAGGTCCAGCCGGGCGACACCCTGGCGGCCAAGGCCAGCGAACTCCAGCAAAAGGGCGTCATCAAGGACGCCAGGGTGCTGCGTTTCATCATGCGCCAGCGCGGCACGGCGGGTGGGCTCAAGGAAGGGCTCTACGACATCCCGGCGAACCAGAGCGCCTTTCAGGTGGCCGACGACCTGGCGAGTAGCCCGCGCATTCCCACCGTCAGCGTGACCATTCCCGAAGGCAAGCGCCTGAAAGACCTTCCGGCCATCTTCGAGAAGGCGGGTCTGAGCACGCCTGCCCAGATCAGGGCCGCCCTGAACGATGTGCAGCTCAGCGCGGGCGCCCGTCAGGGCAAGGCCAGCGACCTCGAAGGCTTTCTGTTTCCGGCGACGTATCCGTTTCGTCTGAAAGCCAGCGGCCAGGACATCGTGAAGACGCTCTCAGGCCGCATGGACGAGGAACTGACCCCGGAGCGCGTGGCGCAGGCCCGCAAACTGAACCTGACCACCTTCCAGTGGGTCACGCTGGCCAGCATCGTGCAGGCCGAGGCCGCCAACGCCGCCGAGATGCCCACCGTGGCCGGGGTCTTTCTCAACCGCCTCAGAGACGGCATCAAGCTGGGCAGCGACCCGACCGTCGCCTACGGGCTGGGCAAGGATCTGCCCGACCTGGACCGAACGGCGGGCGACTTTACCAAAGACACGCCCTACAGCACTTACACCCGCATGGGATTGCCCAAAGGCCCCATCAACAACCCCGGCGAGGCGGCGCTGACCAGCGTGCTGAGCGCCAAACGCACCACCGAGGGCGGTCAGACGGCCCTGTACTTCCTGCACGGCACCGACGGCCAGATTCACGTCAACACCAATTACGCCGCCCACCTGCGCGACATCGCCCGCTACCGCTGAGGGCTCTCATACAGGCTGTTCCCGTCCGCCCAGCCGAGCTTGATAGACTGCCCCCCGTGCCCAGATTCGCCCCATCCGCTGCCCTTCCTGACTTATGAACGGCCACTTCCCCCGCTACGTGTTCAGGGAAGTCTGGCCGTTGTACCTCGGCGGCGTGCTGTTGTTTCTTTTTCTCGATATGACCAATCTGATCAGCACGGTGGTCGGGGCATTTTTGCAGTACCACACCGGCGTTCTCGGCGCCCTGACGCTGCTGGCCTACAAACTGCCGGGCATCCTCAACCGCGATCTGGTGGTGGCGGTGCCCTTCGCGCTGCTGCTGGCCTTCGGGCGGCTGGCCAAGGACAGCGAACTCAAGGCCGCTTACGCCGGTGGGGTGCGGCCCCTGAACCTGCTGTTGCCGATGTTGCTGCCCGCGCTGCTGATCGGTGTGGTGGTGTTTCTCAACGCCGGGTACGTCACCCCTAGCGGTCAGGCCAGATTCTGGAATTCGTATTACGGCGTGGTCTTCAAGCAGGCGGTGCCGCCGCCTACCACCGACAACTACGCCTACGCCGCCGGGGGTAACTTTTTTACGGCGGGCCGGGTTCAGGCCGTGGCGCCGCCTTTGAGCGCGGCCCGCCCGGCTACGGCCACGCCAGCTTCTGCGCCTAACCCCAACCAGGCGGTGCTCAGCGGCGTGGTGGTGCAGACGAAGGCGGGCACCTACAGCGCCGCCGGGGGCGTCTGGGACTCCCGAGCCCGCACCTGGACGCTGAACGGCGGCTACCTGGTGGCCCCCGACGGCACCATCAGCTTGCTGCGCAGCCAGCTCACATTGCCGCAAAACGACGTGTTGACCCGCCCGCCCCCGCCGCTCGACCAGAGCACCACGCCGCAGCTCCGCGCCCAGCTTGGGCGGCTCCAGAGTGGCAGCGAGCCGTATCACCGGGCCGCTTTCGAACTGGACCGCCGCCTGGCTGACCCGTTCACGCCGCTCATCTTCGTGCTGGCGGCGGGCGCCCTGGGGCTGCTCATCAGCAACCGGGCCTGGGCGGTGGGCTCGGTGATCTTGTTCCTGGTGGCCTTCTATGCGATCTGGAGCACCGCGCCGCAACTGGCCGGAGTGGGGGCGCTGAGCCCGACGCTGGCCGCCTGGCTGCCCAATCTGCTGTTCGGGCTGTTCGGGCTGGCGCTGGCCTGGAGGCTGCGGTGAAAGGGGGTGAGGTGAGTGGGCGTGAGGCGCTCAAAGCGTCTGCTTCGCGCCTGCGGCAGCCTCGCCTGAGCCGGTACATGCTCGAAGAAATTCTGCCGTACCTGTTCGCGGGCCTGGCGGTCACCATTTTGCTGCTGCTGCTGGGCGCCCTCCAGGTGGTGATCGCGCCGCTGCTGGCCAAGGGCGCCAACCCGTTGCTGGTCGCCAAACTGGTGGCCCTGCAACTGCCCGAAGCGCTGTCTCGCGGCCTGCCCATCGCGCTGCTGTTCGCCACGCTGCTGGGGTTGTCGCGGCTGTCTGCCGATTCGGAAATCAAGGCCATGCAGGCGGGCGGCGTCTCGCCGGGCAGGCTGTTCGGGCCGGTGATGGCGCTGGGCCTGTTTGCCGCCCTGACCAGTTTCGCGGTGGGCGAAACGCTGATTCCCCGCGCCAAGATCCAGTCGCTGGGCGTGCAGCGCGAGATCGTGCTCGACAACCCGCGCGTCGGCGGGCTGGGCACGCTGGTCCTGCGCGACGCCTTCGGGCGGGCCATCAGCGTCGCCGAGGTGCTGCCGGGCGGCGAGCTGCGCGGCCTGAGCATCGCCACGCTGCGCAGCGGCCAGGTGGCCCGCGAGATCATCACCGCCGAGCGCGGGCGACTGCAAAAGGGCAGCAGCGTGCTCGAACTCTTCGACGGCCAGCGCATCACCTACCAGAACGAGAAGCCGTCCACGGTGCTGAGCTTCAGGGAGGGCAAGCTGCCGGTGCAAGACCTCCAGGCCAGCTTCGAGGGCGGTAACGACCTCAAGCCGGTGTACCTGCCGCTGCGGGTGCTGTGGCAGCGGGTGGCCGAGTACCGCCGCCAGAACATCAGCGCCCCGCAGGAATTCACCGCCCTTCAGCGCAAGTTCGCCGAGCCGCTGGCGGCGCTGTTCATGGCTTTTTTCGCGGTGGCGCTGGCCATCTTTTCGTTTCGCAGCAACCTCAACATCGGCCTGGTGTGGGTGCTGCTGCTGACCTTCCTGTACTACGCCACCTGGAGCGTCTTCAGGGTGCTGGGCGAAAACGGCGCCCTGGCCCCGGCCCTGGCCGTCTGGACGCCCAATCTGCTGTTCCTGGTCGCCGGAGGCGCGCTGCTGTGGGTCTCGGCGCGGCGCTGAACTGAATGTTGGGCTGAATCAGGGTTCGAGCGCTGTATTGCCCGGCGCCACCGTCCAGCCCTCGAAGCCCTCCTTGCCGACCGATTCGACCACGCGCTGTTTCTGGCCGCTGGCGTAGTCGGCCCGGTGGGTCACGGCGTAGTTCCAGCCGGTCTTGAGGTTCAGGCTGTAACTGACGGTCAAGGGGCCAGCGGGCAGCGGGCAGGTCAGCTCACCCTGCACCCGGCTGCTTTCACTGGCGTAGATCAGCGTTCGGCGGTCCAGGCGCACGGGGTCACCCTGGCGGCTGCCGGGGTTCTGGCTAAGCAGTTGCAGCGCCGGGCCGCTGGCAGGCGCGGCGCTGAGTGCGCCCAACGTGAAAAAGCGGGCTGCCGGGCTGCTGGGCAGCAGGCGCCCGGTGCAACCCACGCCCGGCAGGTTGAAGCTGGCCTGCAAGCCGTCCGGGCGAAGCAGGGGCTTCATCTGATCGCCGCCGGGCAACGGCAGGGTGAAGCGGCCCACCGGGTCGATGGCGGTGCTGGTCAGGGTACGGTTCTGTTCATCCAGCACGCTGACGCTTCCCGCGCCGCCCGGCCAGTCGCGCACCTGGCCCCGGAGCTGCTCCAGCGGTTTTTGCGAACAGGCGGCGAGCAGCAGCGCCAGGGCGCAGAGAAGAACGGGAGCACGCATGCCGCGAGCATAGCTTAGCCGGTGCCGGGGCATTCAAGGCCAGCCGGGGAGGTCGCCGGGCATGTAGACGCCTTCGTCTCACGCGTACTCGCTCTCCATACGGCGTCCCATGCTGAGAAGAGCCTGGACGAACCGTGGTAACTTTCAAATCATGAATCAGGGCAGTCTCTGGCCTCGACCCGCGCTTCCGGCATTTCTCGGCGCATGGTCTATACGACTCCCGTCTTTTCCTGAGCCGACTGGTGGAGAGTGAAGCATGTCTTCCAGTCCATTTCCTAAAATTTTGATGAGCAGCGCCAAAACGCGCCTCGATCAATTTCAGAGCTGGATCATGCGCGGCGAGCAGACCGGCGAGGCGGTACATGCCGGGCACCAGCACGCCTGGTGGCGGGTGATGTGCCTGACCGGAGTGGACTACTTCAGCACCCTGGGTTACCAGCCGGGCATCGCGGCGCTGGCAGCGGGGGCACTCTCGCCGATTGCCACGCTGGTGCTGGTGGCGCTGACCCTGTTCGGGGCGCTGCCCGTCTACACGCGGGTGGCCCGCAGCAGCCCCAACGGCGAGGGTTCTATCTCGATGCTGGAGCGGCTGCTGAGCTACTGGCCCAGCAAACTGCTGGTGCTGATGCTGCTGGGTTTTCTGGCCACCGACTTCATCATCACCATCACGCTGTCTGCTGCCGACGCCAGCGCCCACCTGATCGAGAATCCGCTGCTGAGCGGCGTGCTGGGCCACTGGAGCGGTGCCCAGATCTGGCTGACGCTGGGGCTGGTGGCGCTGCTGGGCGGCGTGTTCCTGAAAGGGTTTCGGGAAGCGACGGGCATCGCGGTGGTGCTGGTGGCCGCTTACCTGGGCCTCAATGCCGTGCTGATGGTGCGCGGGCTGAGCGAAGTCTTGACTCACCCGGAGCTGTGGACCGGTTGGAAAACCGCGCTGTACACCTCGCATGGCTCGACGCTGGCGATTGTGGGCGTTTCGTTGCTGGTGTTTCCCAAGCTGGCGCTCGGCTTGTCTGGCTTCGAAACGGGCGTGGGCCTGATGCCGCAGATTCGTGGCGACGCCACTGACACCGCGCAGGCGCCGACGGGCCGCATCCGCAACACCCGCAAGCTGCTGATCAGCGCCGCCGTCATCATGAGCATTTACCTGGTCATCTCCTCGGTCATCTCGACGCTGCTGATTCCGGCTCCAGCCTTCTGGCCCGCTATCAGCGTCTCGCAGGTCGTCAGCGCCGCCGACCTGGCGGCGGGCACCGCCGTGCTGAACGTACCGCTCGACGATCAGAACAATCCCCAGGAGAGTTACACCCTGCGGCTGAAAGCCGGGGCGACGGGTAATTTCGCAGTACAGGCGCCAGTTGCGGGCGTCACTGTGCCGCTGAGCGTCAACGTCACGGGCAGCACCATCAGCGTCAATAAGCCCGCAGGCAGCGCCAACGGGCGCGCCCTGGCTTATCTGGCGCATCAGAAACTCGGCAACAGCTTCGGTACCGCCTACGACCTGAGTACCATCCTGATTTTGTGGTTCGCAGGCGCCTCGGCGATGGCCGGGCTGATCAACGTGGTGCCGCGTTTTCTGCCGCGCTACGGTATGGCGCCGGACTGGATTCGCTCCAGCCGCCCGCTGGTCATCATTTATACCGTCATCGCGTTTATGGTCACGCTGTTCTTCAAAGCGAATGTGGACGCCCAGGGCGGCGCCTACGCTACCGGCGTACTGGTGCTGATGACCTCGGCGGCGGTGGCGGTGACATTGGCAGCCCACGCCCACAAGGAACGCGCTTGGCTAGGGCTGGCGCTGATCGCGGCGGTGTTCGTCTATACCACGGTCCTGAACATGTTTGAGCGCCCGGAAGGTCTGCTGATCGCCTCGGTCTTCATTGTGCTGATTTTGCTGATCAGCTTGATTTCGCGGGCGCGGCGGTCTTTTGAGCTGCGCGTCTCACAGGTGGTCTTCGACGAATCGGCGCGGGCGCTGCTGCGCGACTTTCCTATCCGCCCGCTCAGACTAGTGGCCCACCATCCGGGCCGGGAAACCAGCCAGGAGTACCACAAGACCGAGCTGCGCGCCCGCCAGATGGCTCACCTTCCCGACGACGCCCCGTTTATGTTTCTGGAAATCGAGGTGGACGACGCCAGCGAATTCGCCGACGTAGTCGAGGTCAGCGGCGTGCATATCGGCGCCTATGCGGTGCTTCGGGCACGCGGGTCGAGCGTTCCCAACACCATCGCCGCGCTGATGTTGGAACTGCGCGGCACGGGCGCCCCGCCCCAGGTCTACATGCGCTGGAGCGACGAGAGCCCCTTTACCCAGGCGCTGCGGTTCCTGATCGACGGTGAGGGCGACGTGCCGCCGCTGACCCACGAGATTTTGCGCCGCGCCGAGCCGGAAAAGGCCAGGCGCCCGATTGTGCATGTGGGCGGTTGAGAGCGAGCGCCTCTGAACGCGAGTGTTTGAACGGGGGGTCTCCGAAACTACTTCTTCTGCAAGACCGCGATGTAGCTTTTCAGCGTGTCGGCGCCGCGCCCCCGCGTGAAGGGGTTGAAGGGACCGTTGCCCGGTGCCCCGCCCTGGCCCTGCCCCGCCTGCTGACCGTTCTGGCCCTGGCGGTTTTGCCCGCCCTGTCCACCCTGCCCACCCTGGCCACCCTGTCCGCCGCCGAAACCGCCGCCCGGCAGCCCTGGAATGCGAAAACCCTGGCCAGCGGCGGCGTTCGGGTTCTTGGCCCGCGCGGCGCGGCGCTCGGCTTGCCGCTTGAGGTCCAGATCGTCGAGCGCCGTGACCTGAGCGTCGGTCAGAATCTTGTCCTCGATCTGGCTCAGCGTCGCCGTCGCGCTCTGGGCGGTGATGGACGCTGCGCCCTGGAGTCGCAGCAGCAGCGGCAGCAACTGTTTGGCCTGAACCTGGGTCAGCGCCGTTTTGGGGTTTTTTTCCAGATCGGGCATCAGCGAGACGCGGCTCGACAGATCGAAGACCGGCTGCATGGCGGCGAAGCGGGCACGCTGGGCCGGGTCGAGCTGGCGCTGGCCGCCGCCCTGGCCGGGTTGAGTCTGCTGGGCCTGGGCTCTTGAAGTGAAGGCCGCGCCGCCGAGCAGCGCCAGGCCGAGGGTGAGCACTTGCAGAGTTCTGTTTGGCATGGGCCTATTGTTCGCCGCCGCTGTGCAGAAACCGTGAAGCTCAGGTGCAGGACCGGGAAAGACCTGTCTGTGGCCGCGACTCGGTGCAGCAGGTACTCGAACACGGCGTCGGGATAATGACCGAGGTCGAACGCTGTGACCTCATCAAAAGTCCGGATGACGCCCTCAAATTCACCGACATTCATCCTATGCTTCGAGTAGCCGTGATCTGGCCGGACGAGTCTAACCGGCTTCTCAATGTCGGTTGCCATGACGTCCCACAAGGCCGTTAGATTCCGTACATAGTCAGGCGGATATTCAAATAGTGTCGCCAAAAAATCAAACAAATCCTGAAGGCAGTGAATCTTGTGGCCCTGGACAATGATGTTCTGCACCCCTGCTCTACCTGAACAGCGCCAGTTCCTCGGCCTGCTCGGAAGCGGGCGAGGCGCGGTAGAAGTAGTCCACGATGCGGACCTTGGGGCAGTCGTAGACGCTGCGAATCTGGATGTCGTAGTAGCTGTGGGCCTGGTGCAGCACGATGGCCGCCGTCAGTGACTCGTACAGCGGGCGCGAGCCGTCGCCGCTGCTGTCGGGCGCCGTGCGGCACTGCGCTGAAATATGGCCCCGGTAGTCGGTGGGCGCGGCAGCCGCAACGGTGCTGCCCAGCACGGCGATCAACCCCCGCTTCTGGTCGAGCGCCAGCGGCCCGCTGAGCTTGCCGTCGGTGCGGCCCAGGATCAGGCGGCTGCCGACGCGCAGCGGGGCGGGGTAGATGACCGACTCGCCGGGAATGCGGTAGGTCTTCGCCTCGCAGGAGACGCTGTTGTAGGTGTAAAACCAGATGAACTGGTTGCTCTTTAGGTCGAAGCCCGATACCAGGTCGCACCTGCCGCCCGCGTAGCCGCTGCCCTTCAGAATCAGCTTGTTGTCGTAGGCGCCGATGGGGTAGACATACGGATTGTTGAGCAGCCCGGCCAGGTTGGTCAATGCCTTGAGTTTGCCCGCCGAATACCGGTAGAGCGTCCGCGTTTTGTAATCGGAGAAATAAAAGTCGTTGCCCACCACCAGCACGTTTTCGGTAATCTGGACGCCCCGGACCTGGCCCGCCGGTTGTTGCCCCTTGAGGCTGAAATCGTAGATTTTGTCGCCCCGGCGGTACAGTAGATTGCTGTCCGAAACGCCCACCAGCCCGGTGTTCTGCGAATTCACAGCCAGAATCCGGTACAGCTTTTGCGGCGTGGCCCTGATCTGCCCAGCGGTCTGCCCAGTGGCCTGCCCAGCGACCTGCCCAGCCAGGGCCACGGCCAGCCAGAGGGTGCCCGTTCGCCCCCATGACATTGACCGCGACATTGACCGCTCGTTTACCTGCTTCACAGCTTTATCTTAGCAAGCTCTCATATGCCAGTGAAGTGGATAACACACAAAAGGCCCCCACCGGCTGCCGGGCAGGGGCGAAGATAGGTGCGGTCACTCGTAGCGCAGGCTGTCTACCGGGTCGAGTTTGGCGGCCTGGGCGGCGGGGTAATAGCCGAAGAAGATGCCGACCAGGGCGCTGAACAGGAAGGCCACCCCCACCGTGACCGGCGAGAACACCGGGCTGATGCCCGCAAGGTTGCCCGCGTAGGCCAGCGCCACGCCCAGCAGCACCCCGATGACGCCGCCGCCCACCGAGAGCACGAAGGCCTCGACCAGAAACTGGGTCAGGATGTCGCGGGGTTTGGCGCCCAGGGCCTTGCGCACGCCGATCTCGCGGGTGCGCTCGGTGACGCTCACCAGCATGATGTTCATGATGCCGATGCCCCCGACCAACAGCGCCAGCCCTGCAATCGAACTCAGCATGATCGCGAAGATGGCCAGAATCCGGTTGATGCTGTTGAGGATATTCTCCTGACTATCGACATGAAAGCCGGGCAGATTGTCGTATCGGCGCATAAGCATCTGCCACACCTGCTCCATCGCTTGATCGATCTTTTTCGGA
>NZ_JANYGJ010000268.1 GCF_025362455.1 Deinococcus sp.
GCGCAGGCTGGTCTGAAAGCGCAGGGGCAACGAACACTGCGGTGAGTCGCCGCCGACGATGCCCCAGGCGCCGCCGAGCACTCCACGCGGGTCAAAGTCTTCAGGAATCGGGCCGCTGTCGAGGTCAGCGCGGACCTGGGCGTCTTCCATCCGGGCCAACAAGAATGTTCTAGGTGCCGGGTCGCTGGCCCGCTGCCCGATCACGGACCAGTCCAGGTTGGTGCGCCCCGCTGTTCATACCCAGCACGTCAAGCTCTTGCCAGTCCGCTGTTCAGACGTCCAGTGTCTGTTCGTGACGACGCCTACTGTCTGGAGCCCCCTCCATTCTTCCCCTTGGGATGTGGAGGTAAAAACCACGTCCCAGACAGGCTTACGGGCATCGTCCGTTTGGTCCGCCCGCCGGACCACGCGCCTGTCTTGGGGGAAGTCATGGTTCGAGTTCAAGCTTGGTGGCGTTCAGTATTTGTGGTGCTGTCACTGGGAGCCTTCGTATCGGCGGTCAGCGTTCATACTCCGCCGTTTCACAGCCCAGCGTTCCTGGCCGGGGACGACCCGAAAATCCCCAAAGTGGGCTAAGCCCACCGGTTCTTAACCCACCCTGGCTCCGCGCGGCCAAGGTGGTTTTGTGCTGATCTGCACGTCGTGCGAGACTGCCCGCGTGCCGACGTCCGAGTTCACAGCCTTGCTGGACCATCTCGGGATGCTGCTAGGCGCACACCTCTGGGACGCCGCCTACCTGCACGCTCGCCTGGCGATCGGCAAAGCCCAGCATGGTGCCCAGTCGAGGCAGGTGCTGGAGCGCTGCCTCCAGGTGCCCGCTGAAGTCCGCTTGACTGCCCCCTGGGCACCGCTGATCGCCTTGATCGCTTCCCGCAGCAGCGCCCCAGAAATCTGCGAAGTCCACCTGAAGGCTTTCCCGGCTGGGCAGGCGGCGTTGCAAGCCTGGGTGCTGATGCAGCGTGACGACGCCCCGGCTGCCTTGAGCCTCAGCGAGCAGGCGCTGGAGGGTGAGCACGCCGCGCTGGCCTGGCGGATGCGGGCCTGGGCGCTGGCCCATTTGGGCCGCTCAGGCTGGCCGGAAGCCTACCGGGAAGCGGTCCGGCGCAATCAGGGACGCGGGCGCGGGCTGTGCCTGCTGCAACTCGGCGCCTACCTGTCCTTGAGCGGTGACGAAGCGGGCGCCCGGAGTGCCTACGCCGAATCCAGCGGGCACTTTGCCCATGACCCGGAATTGCGGGCCAATGCCCTATACAACGTTGGCACGGCCTGTCTGCGGCTTCAGGACCTGACGGCGGCTGGCCGGGCCTACCAAGGCGCCATGCGGACAGCCAGTCAGCCAGCGGGCATCCGGATGCTGGCACGCGCCTGGAGCGGCCTGGGACACGTTTACCGCGCCCGCGCCGAGTTTCCACGCGCTTTGCACGCCTACGACATGGCCCAGACCAAAGCCACCGAGGCTGACGACATAGCCCAGGCCTGGCGTGGCAAGGCCCATACCCTGCGGCTCCTGGGGCGGCTCGATGAGGCGCTGAGCACCTTGCACGAGGCCCTTACGCTGCTGGGTGAACCGGAGCGTCACAATCTCTACGCCGATATGGCGGCCACGCTGCTGATGCTGGGCGACATGCCGGGCACCCACGCCTCGCTGCGGCGCGTTCCGGCAGGCTCGGCGGAAGAAACCCAGCGGGTCCAGATCGTCCAGGCCGAATTGCTGCGCCGTCAGGGCCAGCCGGGCGAGGCGATGGCCCTGCTGCACACCCTTGACCTCACGGCGCTCTGGACCGCCGAGGAGATGCACCTGTTTCCTGAGCTCTTTGCGCTGATCGATCAGCGGTCGCCGCCTCGGCAGCCGATGCAGCTTCAGGTCCGCGCCGACGGCCCGGTGCGTGCCTGCTTGAATGGCCTGCTATTGGAAGATCTGCCGCCCACCCGGCCCGCCGCCTCGCTGCTGGCCTTGCTGGTCGTGCGAGGCGGGACGCTGCCGGTGTCTCAAGTGCTCGACGAGGTGACCTTGAGTGGTCAGACCCTGCGCGCCCGCAAGCAGCATCTGAGCAAAGTGCTCGGCGAACTGCGTGACCTTCTCGGCTGGCCAGGGGCGCTAAGCACCGATGGCCGGACCCTGAAGCTCAGTTCAGATCTCGTGCTGGCCCCGCTGGTGGTGCCGGAGGTCGCCGAGCAGTTCTGTGCCGGTCTAGAAGACGAATGGACCCAGCGCTGGCGTGAGGACCACGACGAGCACAGTGCTCTAATACAAAAATCTTCTCACCGAAGCTGAGTGCCTGGTGCTCGGCAGCCGAGTAGCGACAGTTGGGCGACACCTGCCCGTTAGATTGCCAGGATGGAACTGTCCGCACCCGAGCGCCTCTACCGCATCGCCCGTCTGCTGCGCGACACGCCGCTGACTGTTCGCCAACTGGTACGAAGCCTGGGACCGACGCTGCCTCCCGGCGAACTGGAGTGGCTGGCCCTCGAGCGCAGTGTCCGGCGTGACCTGGAGCTGCTCGCCAGTCTGGAACAGGAGTTTGAGGATCTGGGCGGACGTCCCCGCAAACAGGTGATTCATATCAACCGGCAGCAACTCCATCCGGTCGAGATTCTGGCACTGCACGCGGCGGGGCGGCTGGTCTATCACCGTTCGGTGGGGCACAACAAACTGCACCTGCGGGCGCTGAAGGCGCTCGCAGGCTGGCTTCCGGAGCGGGTCCGGCCTGTGGTGGCCCGCAGCGTGCGCGACGTCGGCAAGCGCCATACCCGTGAGAGTGCCGTGCTGGAACGCGCCGCCGAAGCCTGGCTGGGTGGCTTCACCCTGCGTTTCGAGTATCAATCGGCCAGTGGCAGCGGGGCGTGGCGCAGCAACGAACTCGAAATCTACCTGATCGAAGTCCACCCGACCAATCTCGATCTGTACGCTGTGGGCCGCGAGGTCAGCTTCCACCAGCAGCTCCGCACCTTCAAGTTGGCCCGCATGCGCGGCGAGACCGTCATGCACGACCGTCCCTATCAGATTCCCGACACCTTCGAGCCAGGCGACTTTTTCGAGGATGCCTGGGGTGTGGTCGGCGCCGGAGCGGCGGGTGGCCTGAGCGTGAAATTGCGCTTTGCACCGGAAGTCGCCGGGCGCATTCTGGAGGGCGGCTACCCCAACATGAGCCTGCCTACCCAAGACCCTGATGGCGCCGTGCGGGTCGAGGTCCGGGCCGGTACAGACGCCAGCGGCCTGCCCCGCGAGCTGATGCCCTGGATTCTGGGCTGGGGCGCGCGGGTGGAGGTGCTGGGGCCGCCCGCCGTGCGCGAGTACTGGCTCAATCAGGCGCGGGCAGTGGTGGAGCGGTACGGGGGCGCGTGAAAAACGCTGTAAGCCGAGGACCTTGACGAAATCGCAAGAGTGCGGGGGGGAGGATGGGGGATGAGGGCAGAAATGCAGTTTATGGGTCACAGTCCGAGTACCGAGAACCCAGAATGGCAGACGCTCGAAAATCACGTCGTCGGCGTGACCGAGCGGACCATGCACCACGTCCGGTACATGGCGGTGCCGGGCCTGAGCGTGTACGCCCGCCTGACAGGCCTGCTTCACGACCTTGGAAAGTACAGAATGGATTTTCAGCACCACCGGTTGAACTGGAATCCGATAACTGGGCAGCCGCAGAAATACACCGAGAAGCCTGTGCCCCACAGCGACGCAGGCGCGAAATTCATGCAGGGTTTGCTCGACATGGACCGCGAGATTGCCAGTGAGCTGCCTTTTGTCATTGCCAACCACCACGGGCGACTGCGCGACGTGGACGCCCTGAGCACCCGCCTGAGCGAATCGGAAATGCGGGAAGTCGAAGCATTGGTTGACCTGGCGGTTCTGGACACCCCCGAACTGGCCGACTTGCTCCAGTCCGAGTTGCCTGCCCTGCCGCTGGAAGGAACCGAACGCGCCTTCCTGATCCGGCTGCTGCTGGGCGCTCTGGTGGACGCAGACCGGCTGGATACCGAGGAGCACGGCATCCCCAGCAAGGTTACGTTGCGCGGAAAAGAACTTGGAACGCCGCTGCTGGACCGATTGGAAGCTGAGGCGGTAAACGAGAAACTAGATATGGGTTTGCTGCTGGACCGATTGGAAACGGCGCAGGCCACTTTCGCCGCTCAGGACGCCAAACATCCTCAGCCGATCAATGTCCTGCGCCGCGAAATGTATTCAGCAGCGGCTATGCAGGCCGAGCAGCCGCCCGGTTTCTTCCGGCTGACCATGCCCACAGGTGGCGGCAAAACGCTGACCTCGCTGGCCTTCGCGCTCAAGCATGCCCAGGCGCACGGCCTGCGCCGGGTGATCTACGGCGTGCCGTTCACGACCATCATCGACCAGACGGCCAGAACCTTCCGCGACCTTCTGGAACAGGACGGCGAATTCAAGGTACTGGAGCATCACAGCAACCTGGAAGTCAAGGAGACGCCGGACGGCCAGGAGCGCCAGACCACTGCGCCTGACCTCGCCACCGAGAACTGGGACGCGCCGATCATCGTGACCACCACCGTGCGGTTGTTTCAGGAAACGCTATTCGGCACGCGCACGGCGCAGCTCCGGCGGCTGCACAACGTGTTGGGCAGCGTGATCGTGCTGGACGAGGCCCAGAGCCTGCCCGCGCCGCTGCTCAGGCCCACCCTTGACGCCCTGAGTTTTCTGGTGAACTACGCCGGGTGCAGCGTGGTGCTGTGCACCGCCACGCAACCTGCGCTAGACGAACGGCTGGGCTTCCCAGCATTGAGCAACATTCGCGATCTGGTGCCCAATGCTGCCCGCTATTTTGATGAGCTGAAACGGGTGGAATACGAATTTCGCATCACTACACCGACGCCCTGGGCTGATCTGGCCGCAGAGCTGAACACACACGAGCAAGTGCTGTGCATCGTCAACACCCGCCAGCACGCGCACGACCTGTTCGCCCTGCTGGGAAGCTATGAGGGCAACTTCCACCTGTCTACCCACATGTGCCCGGTCCACCGCAAACGCGAGTTGAACACCATCCGGCAGCGGCTGGGTGACGGATTGCCCTGCCGTGTCGTCTCCACCCAGCTCATCGAGGCTGGGGTGGACGTGGACTTTCCCCGCGTCTACCGGGCGATGGGGCCGCTGGAGGCCATCGTGCAAGCGGCGGGGCGCTGTAACCGCGAAGGGCGGCTAGGGACTGGGCAGGTGGTGGTGTTCCGGCCCGAAGACCACAAGATGCCCAGGGGCGACTACGAGGTGCGCGAAAGCCTGGCCCGCACCGCCCTGAACGAGAACGCCGATTTGCACGACCCGGAGGTGTTCACACCCTACTTTCAGAAGCTATACGGGCAGATCAACCTGGCCCCGAAAGTCAAGATTCACAGCGGTGAGCTGGAGTTCCAGAAGGCCCACGCCGAACTGTATTTCGAGCAGGTGGCGGCGGCGTACCAGATGATCGACGGTGAACAGGTGCCGGTCATTATTCGCGGTTTCGACCCGGCAAAAGTGGACGGCCTGCTGGCGATCATCCGCGACGCCCGCTACAAGGGGCAGGCCCGTGACGCCTGGCGCGAGTTACAAGGCTACACCATCAGCCTGTATCCGCATCACGCCAAGAAGCTAGCCCAGTGGCTGGTGGGCGTGCCAGAGCTGGAAGAGCGGGCGCGGCGGCTGGGCGTGGAAGCGCCGCTGATTCAGCAGTGGCCGACGACGGCGCAGTACGACGACAAGCTGGGGGTGGTAATGGCGTTCGGTGACGATCCGTTTACCTCGCATTGATGCTCGAACTTAAGAGGGAGTGATCTGGGAATCTAACGCCCCGCATACGCGGGGACGCGGCGACTCGCTACAGGGAAATAGTTTCAATCCACAGCCGTCTCCGACTGGACCCAAAGGTAACTCAGATTGAGCGATGTGTCAACAGGTAAATAGAACTAGCAGTGTGCTACCGTAAGGTATGGACCCTACAGATGCGCTGGCCTACATCGTCAACCAAGCCCTCTCAACCGTTGCTGGCACGGCAAATCTGTCCTGGGAGGTGAAGCGACGAATCTTGAGAGCGATGGAACGACTGGTCCGCAGGACGGCGCTCAGCTTTGACGAGGGTGAGGAATTCAGCGAGCTTTGCTGTCTGGAACTGGAAGACATTCTGTCCGATGAAGATGTTCAGCCGCTCTGCCGATTTCAACTTGCAGCCTGGTTCGCAGGTGAAGTAGCAGCTCAACTCAGCGGAAATTTCGACGACGACCAAGCAGCTTGAAGCAATTATGCGGGGGAGTAATCACCTGCCCCGCCTATCCTCAACAGGAGAATCCATGTGTTAGAGCTGAAAGTCTGGAGTAATTACGCCTGTTTTACCCGTCCTGAAAATAAGGTCGAGCGCGTTTCATACGACGTGATGACCCCTTCGGCGGCGCGGGGTGTGTTGGAAGCGGTGTTCTGGAAACCGGAATTCGAGTGGCGTATCCGCGAAATCGCTGTGCTGAAACCTATTCGGCGTTTCAGCATCTTAC
>NZ_JANYGJ010000016.1 GCF_025362455.1 Deinococcus sp.
CTGACTTCGGGGCCGGAATGAGCGGCTTGAGAATCCCCCACTCTTCATCTGTCGTATCGGTTGGATACAATTGCATCCTTTGATTCTACTCATATCGATGAGACAGTATTGCCCGACTTCTTACTTTCCAGACAGTCTCTAGAGCAGATGTCATAAAAAGACCCTTTTTATGACCGAGCGGAGCGAGTAGTTTTAACTGAGCAAGGCGCAGAATGGAGGCGCGGGGAGGCTGTTTTCCCCGTGGCGTAATTCGGAGTACTGCTCTAGGATCAGCGTCACTGCGCTCAAGCAGACGGTCAGCAGCAGTCCGGAGTACGTCCCGGCGGGCGTGGACTCGCAGAGCTCCGAAGGAGAGGGATGGAGCGCTGTGTGCGGGCAGGCGGCGAGGCAAGGTAGGCGCCGCTCTCGCCAAGACGCCCGGTAAGTGCAGACGCCCGATAAGTGCAGACGCCCGGTAAGTGCCGCTGTGCCCAAGAAGCGGGCAGGCGTGCCCAGGCGCGTCCGCTGTGCCCAAGACGCGCAAGCCCGAAACGTCAGCCAGGACATACTGAGCGGTCCGCTCCGGGGACTCCACGTACAGATAACCGGGCTGCGGCTCTTCGTGATCTGTGCCGCTTTGGTCAGCGTGGTCCAACTCTGGTTCGCCCAGCGCCGATTCGCCCGGATCTAATTCGTCCAGCGCCGATTCAGTTTGGCCCAGCTCGTCTGAGCGGCTGTTCGGGTCTCGATGGGGGTCTGGCTGGCTGTTCACCACGCCCCGCTGACGCGGCGTGTGGCCCGACGAATAGACCGGTGCTCGCTGGTCTGGCTCTCACATCCGCTAGAATAGGCAGATGATCGCCATTGTGACCGATTCGACGGGTGACCTCTCGGCTGCGGTAAAACAACGCTACGCCGTGACCAGCGTGCCGCTCTACGTGCTGTTCGGCGGCGAGATGTACCGCGACGGCGTGGACCTGACCACCCCGGACCTGTTCAAAGGCATTCGCGAGGGCCAGAAGACGCCCACCACCAGCCAGCCCAGCCCGGTGGAATTCGCCGACGCCTACCGCGAAGCCCTGGCACGCGCCGAGAGCGTGCTGAGCCTGCACATCAGCGGTCAGCTCTCCGGCACGGTCGGCAGCGCCCGGCTGGCCGCCCAGGACTTCGGCGGTCAGGTCACGGTCTTCGATACCGGCACCACCAGCTTGGGCCAGGGGTTGATGGTCATGCGGGCCGCCCAGATGGCCGAGGCGGGCAAAAGTGTGCCCGACATCGTGGCCGAGCTGGAAAAGGTCCGGGCCAGCGCCAGCATCGTGTTTACGGTCGAGTCGCTGGATTACCTGCGGCGCAACGGGCGCATCGGCGGGGCGCAGGCGCTGCTGGGCGGGCTGCTCAACATCAAGCCCATCCTGTGCGTCAAGGGCGGGCGGGTCGAATCGGCGGGGCGCGAGCGCGGTCAGAAAAAGGCGACGGCCAACCTGATCGCCCAGACCCACGAGTACATCAAGAAGTATGGTCGCTCACGCCTGGTCTTCGGGGCCACGGCGGGCGGTGAGGCCAATGCCGAGGAGCTGCGTGCCGGAATGCAGGGCGCCGACTTCGAGGACGCGGGCAACTTCAGCTTCGGCGCGGTGGTCGCCACCCACACCGGCCCCGGCGCCTACGGCATCGTCATGGAACCCGTCACGCCCTGAAGGCTGCACGGGAATGCCGCCCAAACCCAGGCCGCCCAAACCGGGCCGTTATGCGCTGCTCGCCGCCCTGATCGGGGCTGGCGGCTACGCGGCCCTGCGCCTTGGCGCCGCGTCTGCCCCGCCCGTCACCGTCCAGACGCCCGCTGCCCCTCAAGCGTCCCAGACAAGCTCAGCCTGGACGCCGCCCGATCCGGACGCGCCCGCCGCCCCCGGCTGCGTCTCGGCGCCTCCGGCGCTGGCCGCCCCGCCGCCGCCGCCCGCCCTCAACGGGCAACTGGGGCTGTACGTGGCCGTCATCGACCCGCGTACCCTGGCGCCGCTGCGCTCCGTCGCCTACGCCCCGGCAGCAGTCTTTCCGCTGGCCAGCACCTACAAGCAGGCGGTGCTGTGGGCCATGCTCCGCCAGGTGGACGCGGGCACCTTCGACCTGAGCCAGAAATTCAGCGTCAACAGCGGCACGCAGAGCCTGGGCGCCTACCCCTACGACGGCAGCACGGCGCGGCAACTGGCCGAGCGGATGATCCAGTATTCGGACAACACCGCCACCGATCTGCTGCACCGCCAGGTCGGCCTCCAGAACGTGCAGGACGTGGCTGACCGCCTGAAGTTGTGCCGCACCCGATTGATCTTGCCAACCAAAGACTGGTGGGCGGCCCAGGCCGGACTCTCTAGCACCTACTCAGGCACCGCCGCCTGGCCCGGCGCCACCGGACCGGACCGCCTTCGCCTGGCCGAGCTGATCGACGCCGACGCCCGGAAGCTGCGCCCGGATTACCTCCAGCGCCGCCTCGATCAGTATTTCGACGGCCATTACAACGCCACTGACGATCTCAAGACCCACAACCTCAGCACGCCGTATGAACTCTCCATGCTGGTGGCCCACGAGTTTTTGCAACCCGGCCTGAGCCCGGCTTCTCAGAACCTGCAACGCAAGCTGATGGCCCTGGGTTTTGGCAAATCGGCGCTGCTGCCTATTCCGGTGGCCGAGTTCGGCGGCAAGGGCGGCAACGGCTGGAAAATCCTGACCTACAGCGGCTATTTTAAAACAAAAGGCGGCGAGCACGTGGTCTACGCCTTCATGCTCCACGGCTCCTCGCAGACCTACACCATGAAACTCACCCGCCACGCCTTCGCCTGGATTCGCGCCGCCGCGAGCGAGATTCTGGCCGTTGGAGACGGTGGCAAGCCAGAATTGCCGGTGCTGGGGAAGAAGGGGGAGTAGGAAGTGGGTTGTGGGGAGTGGGAACTGAGAAGGGCATGAGCTGGGGCTCACGAGACCCCTCACCCCAACCCTTTCCCAGGGGGAGAGGGAGCTAAAATCCTACTTCTGCCTTGTGTTTCCGCTGGAGTAGACCACTCCCTTCCAGCGAAGTCAGTTATGGGCGGATGCGGAGCACGGGCGCCCTACGCAACCTACACGATGTGGAGAACGCGACGAAGAATAGTGCGTGTGAGACGGATCGGAAGTACCATGCCTAGCGCAGCGACAAACCCCCTCCAAGGTTCTATTGACACGTCGCCTGATCAAGAGAGGCGAGGGGCCTTACCCGGCAGAACGGACGCGCCGTCTTGGTCAGAGCAGCGCCGATGACGACGCTTGACCGCTGGGCACGCCTGCTCTCCCCCGAACCTGTGTCCAGTTACGCCCCATCGGGGCTGGGGGAGCCGACGCATTGGCAACGTGCTGAAGCCCCACCAACACAACCCAACCCCCCAAGCCCATCCAGCCGCCTTCACTTCCAACAACCCCCCTACTGCTTGAACGCCACACTCTCCCGCCCGAACATCCGCGTGGCGACGATTACCAGCAGCCCGGCGCCCAGCACATTGCCCGCCACACTCAGCAGCAGATGCAGGCCGCTGCTCTGGCCCTTGACCGTATCCAGAATGACCAGCATGCTGCCGACAATCGGCATGCCGTAGATGGCGGCGCCCGTTTTCAGGAAGTCGGCGAATTGCAGCAGCGTGGCGGGCAGTACGATCAGCAGCGTCAGCGGCGCAATCAGGGTCTGGGCCTCGCGTACCGAGCGGGCCAGCAGCGATAAGGTCAGCAGCAGCGCACTGATCAGCAGCGCCGCCGAGGTGGCCGTCAGCAGCAGCGTGCCCAGGGCGCCCGAACCCAGCGCCAGCGAGCCGCCGAAAGCCTGCTGGGTGGCTTTCTGCGCCGCGCCCTGCCCGGCAGGCGTGACCAGTAAGGCAATCGGGGCGCTCAGGCTCAGGCCCAGCACGCTGAAGGCGGCGGCGGCCAGGGCGGTGATGGTGGTGGCGGCCAGCTTGCCCAGCAGCAGGGTGCTGCGCGGCGTGGGCGTGGCCAGCAGCGCCTCGAAGGTGCCGCGTTCGCGCTCGCCAGCCGTGCTGTCGGTGGCGGCGGCGGTGGCTCCGGCCAAAATGAATTGCAGCAAGAACAGCGGAATGACGAAGGCCAGTGCGCCGCTGCCCGCCTCGGCGACGTTGCTGGCGTCCACGGTACTGAGTTTGACGGGTGTGAGCAGCGCCGAACTCAGCTTCAACTCGCTGAGCTTGCGGCCCACCAGCGCCGTGTTGTACGCCTCCACCGCCGAGCGAACCTTGCCCGCCGCGCCGCTCTGGGCTTTGAGGTTGCCCAATTTGTAAAACAGTTGCAGCGTGCCGCTCTGTCCGGCCACGCTCGGCAGCGGGCTGGTCACCTTCAGGGCGGCGTCCACCTCACCGCTCTGCACGGCTTTGATGGGGTCGCGGATGACCGTCAGGCGCACGCCCTTCTCAGTTTTGCTGTCCGCCTCCAGTTGGGTTCGCAGGGTGGCGGGCAGCGTGCCAATCACCCCAACGCTCTGACGGGTCTGGGCCTGGCCGCCGAACAGCGTGCCCAGCAGCAGCGGCAGCCCCACCGTGAACAGCGGAATAATCAGCAGCGGAATCAGGATGGTGCTGGTCAAGGTGCGGCGGTCCCGAATGGTCGCCGTCAGCTCTTGCTGCGCCACCGTCCAGATGCTAGCCATGAATGGCCTCCGGTAAAGCTTTTTGCGCCGAGAGCAGCTTGAAAAAAGCCCGCTCCAGGTTGCGCTCGCCCGACTGCGCCACCAGTTCGGCGGGCGAGGCCACGCTCAGCACCTGGCCGCCGGAGATGACTGCCAGGCGGTCGCACAGCTCCTCGACCTCGCTCATGACGTGGGTGGAGTAGACGATCAGCCGCTCCCGGTTTCTCAGCGACGTGACCAGATCGAGCAGGGTCCGGCGGGCCAGCACGTCCAGGCCGGAGCTGGCCTCGTCGAGCAGCAGCACCGGCGGGTCGTGAATCAGGGCGCGGGCCAGCACCAGTTTTTGCTTCATGCCCGTCGAAAAGCTCCCGGCCCGGCGCCTCAGCAGCTCACCCAGATCGAGCTGAGCGTCCAGTACCTCGATTCTGGCCTCGGTACGAAACTTATTCATGCCGTGCAGCGCAGCGAAGTAGCGCAGGGTCTCGGCGCCGGTCAGGCGGTCATGCAGGCCCATGCCGCCGCTGACCAGCCCGATGCGGGCGCGCACCTCCTGGGGACGCGCCGCCACGTCGAAGCCCGCCACGCTGGCGCTGCCGGAAGTGGGTCTGAGCAGCGTGCTGAGAATGCGCAGCAGCGTGGTTTTACCCGCGCCGTTGGCCCCCAGCAGCCCGAAGACCTCGCCGCTGCGGGCCTGAAAGCTGATGCCCTCCAGGGCCGAGTGCTGGCCGTAGCGCTTGCCGATGTGCTGAACGTCGAGCATCGAGGCTCCTGTGGACTGAGAGAAAGTTGGGGTGGGAGGGCTGGTCGTCGTCCGCCCGGCTGTCAGAAGATTGCCAGTCTCATGAAGCTAGGCTGAAGGCCACAGCTAACCGGAGGCCCAATGAACGTCCTGCAACTCACGCTGCTGGTGTGGCTCGGCATCAACGCAACCTTACTGCTGCTGTTCGGCGGCGCCATCCTGCGACTGCTGTTCAAGCCCGCCCTGGCGAGGAGCCGGGTTCGGCTGGCGCGGGTGCTGCGGCCCTGAAATAGCCTCATTCCAGCACACCGTCGTCGTTAAAAATCTCCTCGATGCGCTGCCCGAACAGCCGCGCCAGCTTGAAGGCCAGCGGCAGGCTGGGATCGTACCTGCCGGTTTCCAGCGCGTTGACGGTCTGGCGCGAGACGTCCAGCCGCTCGGCCAGCTCGGCTTGCGTCAGGTTGTGATGGGCACGCAGGGCCTTGATGTGGTTGTTCACGCCCCACCAGCCCTCATTCACGTCCGCCCCGCGCCGCCAGCGAGCCACGGATCACGGCAGCGGCGTAAGCGGCCATACCCAGCAGGTACAGGCTCCACAGCGGCAGCGCCACCTTGAAGCCGCTGGCGATCACGAAGCCCGCCGAGGCCGCCAGCATGGTCATCACGAAGGCGAAAGTGCAGGCTTTTTCCTGAAGCTGCTGGCTAAACTCGTCCATCTGACGGTAAGCAGCGTAGAGAAACAGGGCGATTCCGAAGGGCATGACCCCGAAGACTCCAACTAAAAAGCCGCTCAGAAAATCCTGGTCACTGCCCTGGCTGCGGCTGCGGATCACTGCGGCAATCACGCCAACAAGTGCGGCGAAGAGTGTGAGGGCGATCACAGCCCAAATGATCTTCAGCACGCGCTGCTCCCGGCTGGGCAGTGCGGGTTTGCCACGAGGATACATTTACACCTCGCCCCGCGCCGCCAGGCTGCCGCGCAGGACGCTCAAACCATACACGACGCCGCCAAACAGGTACAGCGTCCACGGCGGAAAGGTGAACCCTGTTTCGGTACTCAGGGCGTACGCTGTCGCCGCGCCGACCATGCTCACCACGAAGGCGAACGTGCAGGCTTTTTCCTGAAGTCGCTTGCCGAATTCGTCCATGACCCGGTAAGCGCGGTACAGAAACAGGGCCATCCCGGTGGGGAGCCCACAGATGACACCGAGCGAGAACCCGCTCAGGAAGTGGTAGGTCGTTCCCTGGGTCCGGCTTTTGAGGACCGCGATACCTAAGCCGACGGTGGTGAGGAGCACGGCGGCGGCCACCATCTTCCACATCACCCGCCAGACGCGCCGTTCACGGCTGGGAAAAAGTGGCTTTCTGGTGTTCACCCTGCTGTGCTCCGAGAGGTGCGGACGCTGCCTGTCACCGCCTCAGCCCCTGGACTGCCGCTGGCGCAGTCTGAACCCGGCAGCCAGCATCGACAGCCCGAACGACAGACCAAGCATCAGCCAGGGCAGCGTCTGGGTCAGTCGTCCGGCGTGTACCGACTGGGCAGCGGGCAGCAAAAGCGTGAGGGTGATGGCCGTCAGCATGGTGGCGAGGGCGGCGAGCTGACGGACCTGCCGGGATAGTGGGGTGCGGCGCAAGTTCTGATCGAGCATGTCAAGTCTCCTTGTCACGAAGCCTAGGGCGAGAACGAGCTGATGTCAAGTGTCCTTGTCATAAAGTGGCGAGCAGATTCTTTGCCGATGTTGTTCTGCACGGCCTTGCCGTCGTCTGGGCGACCAAATCTACACCTGCCGTCCGCTATCCTGAGCATCATGAACCCTGTCATCCGACTGGCCCTGCCGCTGTTGCCACTGTTGCTGAGCGCCTGCGGCTGGATCAGCTTGCCGGAGCAGCGGGTGAGTGACTTCTCGTTCACGGTCAGCGGCTTGAATCTGACGCCGGGCCAGGTGGCGTATTTGCCATACAACCAGCTCGAAGGCGTCAGGCTGCCACCCGCGCTGCTGCCTTACAATGGCGTATCCGGCGGCGCCGACCTGACCTACCGGGGACAAACGCCCGAACTGCGCCTGGAACTGTTCGGCGCCTCGTTCCGGCCCGTCTGCCCGCTGGTGATGGTGGCGGGCGTGGGCGTCTCGCTCGTCTGCGACGGCCCAGCCGGGGGGCAGGTGCTGTCCGAGCTGACGCTGCATCCCGGTGAGTCCACCCGCCTTCGCCTGGGCGGCCCCGACCAGGCGGTCCGGGGTGGCGCCTTGTATCTCGGCGTGCGGCTGCTCGAAGGCCAGTTTCGGCCCGGCGAACGGGTAGACGTGACAGGTGGCGTGCTCGGTGCCCGGCTGTAACCCCCACACCCGGAACCCGGCGACGCCTGGCCTCGTATTCCCGCTTCAGGTGCAGTGCCCGTTTCTAAGTATCTCCTTGTAAAGCTTTAGCTTTACCGAGCGGAGCGGGCAGGCGTGCCCAGGCGGAGGAGTGGCATCCTCATGGGGACGAGTGGCGTCCTCATGGGCGTCCGTTCACGAGGACAGTCCGTTCACGACGACAGTCCATTCTGCCCAAGAAGCGAGTGAGGAAGAAAGTATGTCTTGGCGGGAATGAAGGGATGGAG